>JAULUH010000276.1:0-2727 GCA_032111745.1 Anaerolineae bacterium
GGCGTGGGGCTGGCGATACCGGTGAACAAGGTCAAGCGAGTGGTGCCGGAGCTGATCCGCACGGGCCGCTTCCCCCACCCCTGGCTGGGAATCGAGGACCTGGGCTACGTTGTGGGCCCGGAGCTGGCGGAGGTGCTCAGGTTGCCGGTGCAGGAGGGGCTGCTGGTGGCGCGGATCTACAGCGGCAGCCCGGCGGACAGGGCCGGTGTGCAAGGGGCGACGGAGGAGGTGATCTACGGCCGGCGACGCCTGTTGATCGGGGGTGACGTGCTGGTGGCGGTAGACGGCGTGGCGCTGCAGACGTGGGAGGACCTGAATGCCTATCTGCAGGAACGAACCGAGGTGGGCCAGGAAGTAAGGCTGACCTTGTGGCGCAGCGGAGAACGGCTTGATTTGCCGGTGACGGTGGGAGAGGAGCCCCAGTAGAAGGCGGCGGAAAGCCTCGACTCCGAACAGTGGGCAGAATCCCACCCTCATACCTGGGCCGAGCCGCGACGACTTGAGGATTTGGGGCGGGACAGGGTATAATCGTGCACATGAGCGTATGGTGGAAAAGGGCGGCCCTGGCGGCGCTGGCAGTGGGCGTGGCGGTGGTAGCACTCAGGTATCACAGGCCCATCCTGGACTTCGTAGGAGACCAGGAACGTCTGCGCGCCTGGCTGATGGGATTAGGCCCTCTGGGACCAATCGGCCTGATCGTGCTTAACGCGATCCAGGTGGTGGTGGCGCCCATACCGGGCTACGTCCTACAGGGGGCAGCGGGCTACCTGTTCGGCTGGCTCCCTGGCACCGTGTACGCTATCGTCGGCATGACCCTGGGCGGGATCCTGGCCATGTCCCTGGCGCGCATCTTTGGCCGTCCCCTGGTGCTGCGGGTGGCTGGCGAGCAGCGGCTGCAGCGTTGGGAACAGGTATCCCACTTGAATACCCTGCCCATCTGGTTCGTCCTGATGCTGGGGCCTTTTGGCGATATCCCCTACTTCATCGCCGGGTTGACCTCCCTGGCGATCTGGAAGATCATCCTCGTGGCGGTGCTGGTGCGCTGGCCGTCGGTGATATTGTCGACGGCGGTAGGCTCAGGCGTGATCTCATGGCGTTCGCCGTGGGTGATCGGAGGGGCTGCAGTGCTGCTGACGGCAGCGCTACTGGGCATGCGCTATCAGGACCGCATCGACCGCTGGGTGGACCAGGTGCTGCTGGGGCGGGTGCTAAGCCGGTATGGGGCCAGGCGTGTGCCGCACAGCCCGGAGGACGCTGAGGTGGACGGCGCCGGCCCTGCCCAGGCCGAGCTTCGCCCGGCCGAGCCATCCCTGGCCGACGGCACATCTTGAGGGAGAGCCAGGAGAGAGTCCATGACCACACCATCCCCACTTGATGCAGCGCGCGAGCGCGAGACCCGGGTCCTGTTCGGCGTGGCCGGTGGGTTGGGGTGCTTGCTGGTAGTGTGCATCGTGACGACCCTCATCGCCGTGGGCCTGGCCCTGCTGTGGACGGCGCAGGACAGCTTGGGGCCGGTGGGAAATCTCCTCCTCACGCAGCTTCCTCTAGCCTGATCTGAACCTGGTTTGCGTATTCCTCAGCCCGGACAGCTTCCAGACCGGCGGGTGTGCTGGCCCGCGGGCGGACTGCCCGCGTCTCCTATGTACAAGAATCTCACAACGCACAAATATTGAGCAAATATTTAGGAGGTGTTGAGCGCATGTTGAGAGTCTTGTGGTATAATAAACCTGTCTGAGCCGCAATGTCGCATCATTTCAGCCCTCTCAGTCCCGATGGAAAGCACAGTCTATTCAAACAGTGGATATGGCATGGATCAGGGGTCTGCCAGCTGGTCGCATCTGGCGGCTTGTGATCCAGCAGGTAAGAGGGAGCGAACTGAATGGTCAAGACTTCGACATAGCCTTGAAGGCGGGCAGAGGCCCTTTCCTGGGGTATTGGCGCGCCGGGCAACCTCCAGGGAACACGACCGTATCGGCGTAGCTATCGGCCATTTCATCCTCGTCCACTCTGAATCAATGTTGCTCAGTATTGCATAGTGGTCTGCATAGGAGGCAGAAGATGATCACTCGTCGCCAATTCCTGAAGTTCAGTGCCGCTGCGCTGGTAGGTGCGTATATGCGGCCGGTGGTGGGAACCGGCAACTACGTCCTGGCGGCCCCCGCCCGCCGCGGGGAGAGGGCACGGGTCCTGGCCCAGATCCCGGGGGGGACACTGGATCCCCTTACCGTCACGAAGTACGCGACCCCTCTGCTGATCCCGCCGGTGATGCCCAAGGCGGGGACGATCACGCAGAAGGGGGGCCAGAACGTCGACTACTATGAGATCTCGATGAGGCAGATCACGCAGCAGATCCTGCCGGCGGGGCTGCCGCCGACCACAGTGTGGGGCTATGGCGCGGTCAAGTCGGCCAGCAAGAAGGGCCTGCTGCTCCACAACGCACCTTCACTGACGATCGAGGCCAACTGGAACCGGCCGGTGCGCGTGAAGTGGATCAACGAACTGCGGGTAGACCCCGCTGATCCAGCATCTGCCTTCCTGCCGCACCTGCTGCCGGTGGACCCGACGCTGCACTGGGCCAACCCGCCCGGCGGCACGACAGGACGGGACACGCGGCCGACCTTCACCAGCACACCCGGCCGCTACGAGGGCCCGGTACCCATGGTCACGCACGTCCACGGCTCGGCCGGCGTGCAGGACGACAGCGACGGCTATGCAGAGGCCTGGTAT
>JAULUH010000277.1:0-5103 GCA_032111745.1 Anaerolineae bacterium
ATCTGCCGGTGCTCGAGGGCCAGGGCCGCTTTGATCAGGCTGGTCACGCCTGCTGCTGCGTCCAGGTGCCCGACGTTGGTCTTCACCGATCCGATGGCGCAGAACTGGCGCCGCTGCGTCGCCCGGTGGAATACCTCCGTCAGCGCCGCGATCTCGATGGGGTCCCCCAGGGCCGTGCCCGTGCCATGGGCCTCGACGTAGGTAATGCTCTCCGGGTCGACGTCGGCCAGAGACTGGGCCATGGCGATGACCTCGGCCTGGCCTTCCACGCTGGGTGCCGTGTAGCCAACCTTCTGGGAGCCGTCGTTGTTGATCGCCGAGCCCTTGATCACCGCGTAGATGGTGTCGCCGTCCAGCAGCGCGTCCTCCAGTCGCTTCAGCACCACGATACCTGCTCCGTTGCCGCTCACTGTGCCCGCTGCCCCGGCGTCGAAGGCCCGGCAGTAGCCGTCGGGCGACACGATGCCTCCCTCCAGATACAGGTAGCCTGCGGTCTGGGGCACCCGCACGGTCACCCCGCCCGCCAGGGCCATGTCGCACTGATAGCTCAGCAGCCCCTGGCACGCCAGGTGCGTCGCCACCAGGCTGGTTGAGCAGGCTGTCTGCACGGTCACGCTGGGCCCCCGCAGGTTGAGCTTATACGATACCCGCGTCGGTAAATAGTCCTTGTCGCTAGCCATGCCTAGCTGGTAACTGTGCACCGTTTCCCGGATGCTCCGGTTGCGGAGCAGGTTGGTCAGGAGGTAGGTGTTCATCCCCGTGCCCGCGTACACGCCGATTGCCCCGGTGTATGCCTCGGGGTTGTACCCGGCGTGCTCCAGCGCCTCCCAGGCCACCTCCAGGAAAATGCGCTGTTGCGGGTCGATGATGTCGGCCTCCCGGGGATAGATGCCAAAGAACGTCGCGTCGAAATCCTCCGCGCCCGCCAGCACACCCCCGCGCTTCACGTACAACGGGCGCGCCGCCTCCTCTGCCGGCACTCCCGCCGCGCGCAGCTCAGCCTCGCCAAAGGTCGCAATCGTCTCCACCCCGTCCGCCAGGTTGCGCCACAGCTGGGCCACGCTGGTCGCGCCCGGGAACCGTCCCGCCATGCCGATGATGGCGATCTCGATTCCGTTGATGCCGCTCATGCCGTCTTCGATGCTCATGCTTCCCCTTAACCGTTTCTACGCCCGCTGCGCTGCTGTGCCATCGCTTGCTGGCGGGCCCGTTGCTGGGCCAACGCATCCCTCTGCTTCTGGGCCCGTTCCTCGCCCTTCTGGGCCCGTTCCTCGCCCTTCTGGGCCGCCGTTGCCTGGCCCTCCTCCGCCTGGGACAAATACCGGGCCAGGCTGTGGATGGTCGGATAGCGGAACAGCTCCACGATGGGCACTTCCCGCCCTACTACCTCCTGCACTGCCGCGTGCACCCGGGCTACCAGCAATGAGTGCCCGCCCAGGTCGAAAAAGTTGTCGTACACGCCCACCCGGTCCGTGCCCAGTGCCTGCCGCCAGATGTCCGCCAGGGCCTGCTCGATCTCCGTGCGCGGCATCTGGAACTCTGCACCCGACTCCAGCACCTGGCCATCTATCGCTGCCGGCAGCGCCTTACGATCTGCCTTCCCGCTGGTGGTCGCCGGAATAGACTGCAGAACCACGAACGCCGAAGGCACCATGTAATCGGGCAGCGACTCCTTCAGAAACGCCCGCAGCTCGCCCGCCGCCGGTGCATCCTCCTGCGCCAAGGTGATGTAGCCCACCAGCCGCTGGCCACCCGTCTTGCCGTTGCCCGCCGCCTCCACGCCCGCCGGCCGTGCCACCACCACTGCCTCGCGCACCCCCGGATGCCGCAGCAGCGCCGCCTCCACCTCCTCCAGCTCGATCCGGAAGCCTCTGATCTTCACCTGGTTGTCCACCCGACCCAGGAAGTCCAGGTTGCCGTCAGGCAGGAAGCGTACCAGGTCGCCCGTCCGGTACATCCGGGAAGTACCCCCGCGCATCCGGCGCCCAAAGCCGTTGGGCATGAACCTGGCCGCGGTCAGCGCCGGCTGGTTCAGGTAGCCCCTGGCTACGCCCACACCGCCAATGCACAGCTCGCCCGGCACCCCGACCGGTACCGGCTGCAGCCAGGCGTCTACCACGTAGACCTCTACGTTGCGGATAGGCCGGCCGATGGGCACTGTAGCCGCATCCTCCGGTAGCTCGCTGGCCTCAAAGAAGGTCGGGCCAATGGTAGCCTCCGATGGGCCGTAGGCGTTGAAGAAGCGCCGGCCCTCCCGCCACCGCTGCACGATCTCCGGGGTGCACGCCTCTCCCGCCGAGATGATGGTGCGCAACTCCGGCAGCTCGGCCGGTTCCAACAGGCGCAATAGGGTCGGCGGCAAGGTGATGGTAGTGATCGCTTGCTTCCTCAGCACCTCAGTCAGGGCCTGAGGCGATAGAAGCACCTCTCGAGACACCATAGTGAGGCTGGCTCCTGTGGTCAGGGCCATGAATATCTCCGACACCGACGCGTCGAAGCTGAACGACGCGAACTGCAGCACCCGGCACTCAGGCCCGAGTCCAAAGGCCTCGGTCTGCGCCTGCACCAGGTTGATCAGCCCGTCGTGCTGCAGAATGACTCCCTTGGGCTTGCCCGTGGAGCCTGAGGTGTAGATGGTATAGGCCAGGTGCGCGCCGCTGGTCGCGTCCGGCATCCGGTCGCTCGGCAGGCGGGCGAGTAGCCCGGCATCCGCGTCGAGGCACAGCACGTGGGCCCCGGTGTCCGGCAGCTCAGTTGCCAATACCTCCTGCGTCAACACGATTCCTGCCCCGGCATCCTGCAGGATCGCTGCTGTGCGCTCGCGCGGCGTGGCCGGGTCCAAGGGCACGTACGCGCCACCCGCCTTCAGCACGCCCAGCAGACCCACGATCATCTCCGCGGACCGCTCCGCCATGATCCCCACCAGCACGTCCGGGCCCACTCCCAGGCCGCGCAGGTAGTGTGCTAGCTGGTTCGCCCGCTGGTCCATCTCCCGGTAGCTGAGCTGGACCGCCCTGCCCTCCTGCCCGGCGCTGAGGTCTACCACGGCCGTGGCCTCAGGGCTGCGGTCCACCTGGGCCTCGAACAGCCGGTGGATGCCCATGTCCGCCACCGGCCCATACCCCGTATGGCTCCACGCTCCCAGCAGCACCTGCTCCTCGGCCTGCGCTAACACGGGCAGGCTGCCGACCGGCCGCTCCGCGTCCGCCACGATGCCCTGCAGCAACGTCCGGTAGTGCTGCAGCATGCGCGCCATCGTGGCGCGGTCGAACAATGCCACGTTGTACTCCAGGGCCGCTCCCAGTTCGTCCTCCGTATCGGCCACCAGCATGGTCAGGTCAAAGGGCGACATCCGCCGCTCCAACGCCACCGACTCCAGTGGGATGCCCCCCAGGTCTATGCGCACCCCCGGCGCACCCAGCGCAAACTGCGAGAGGCCCTGCTCGTACAGCAGATGCGCCCTCTGCATGGCGAACATCACCTGGAAGATGGGGGTGCGGCTGGGATCGCGCGGCGGCCGCAGCCGCTCCACCAGCCGCGGCAACGGATAGTCCTGGTTCTCCATGGCTCGGAGCACGGTGCGCTGCACCTGGGCCAGCAGCTCGGCAAAGGTTGCCATACCCCCGAACCGCGTCCGCAAGGCCACCGGGCTGACGAAATACCCCACCAGCCCGCTGAGCGCCGGCTGGGTACGGCCCGTCATCGGCGAGCCAGCAATGATATCCTCCTGCCCCGTATATCGGTGCAGCAGCGTCTGGAATGCCGCCAGCAAGGTCACGTAGGGCGTGACCCTATGCCGCTCGCTGAAGACCCTGATCTGCTCCGATAGCTCGACCCCCAGCCCCAGGGACTCCACTGCGCCGGCAAAGCTCTGCACGGCCGGCCGGGGCCGGTCAGTCGGCAGGTTCAGGTCAGGCAACGGGCCCTCCAGCTCCCCCTGCCAGTACCGCCACTGCTGCTCGCCCGCCGGGCTCTCAAGAAAGCGCTCCTGCCAGGCTACGAAATCTGTGTAAGCCAGCGGTAGGGGTGCCAGCGCCGGCGTCTCCGCCGGTGCTCCCAACAGCAGGGCCAGCTCGCTGACTAGGGTTGCTAGCGACCACAGGTCCACGACGATATGGTGCGCCGCCAATAACAGGAAGTGCTCATCCGCTGCCCGCCGGTACAGGGTCACCCGCAGCAGCGGCCCATTCTGCAGGTCGAACACCGCGTAGGCCGCGTCTCCCATAGCGTGGCGCAACTGCTCATCGCTCCAACCTGTTGCCTCCACCTCCTCCAGGCCGGCCTCCATGCGCTCGTGTACGCGCTGAAAGGGCATTCCCATGCGCGAGCCGAAGGTGGAACGCAGGGCAGGGTGGCGATCCACGACTGCCTGCAACGCGCCAAGCAGCCGACCGGTCTCCAGTGCCGCACCTACGCGCACGGCATACACCGGATTGTAGACGCTGCCCGGCGCTACCTGGTGCTGCAGCCACAACGCTCGCTGGCCAGCCGACAGGGGATACTCACCTTCCGCCGGCCTTTCCGCCGCCGGCTCCAGCCGCGGCCGCTGGTCGTCCTCCGGCGCGACCAGCCGTGCCAGCAGGTCCGCCGCTAGCTCCCCGATCGTCGGCCCCTGCAACAGCGTGGCAATTGGCAGTTCCACGTTGAGCCGGGTCTCCACCGCGTTCTTCAGCTCGATGGCCATGATCGAGTCCAGCCCCAGGGTGTTCAACGGCGCCTCGCGGGCCACCCGGCCGGGCTCAAGGCCCAACACGCGGCCGATCTGGCGCCTGATCTCCTCTTCCAACAGCGGCCCGCGCTTGGCTTCGCCCGCGGCCAGCAGCTCTTCCCGGGTCAACAACCGCGGTTGCTGCGGCTGCAGCGCTGGATCCATCGCCGCCACGTCCGCCGCGGCAACCGGCTCCTCCTCGCCGCCGGCCGGCCCCAGGTGGCGGGCGACCGGCGAGCCCGCGATCCAGTAGCGTTCCCGCTGGAAGGGGTAGGTCGGCAGCCGCCGCCGCGCCCCGGTAGCGCCCCGGTCCAGCCCTGCCCAGTCCACCCTGTGGCCCGCCACATACAGCGCGCCGAGGCTGTCGAGCATCACCGCCCAATCCTCTGCCTCCC
>JAULUH010000278.1:0-1857 GCA_032111745.1 Anaerolineae bacterium
CTGGTTGCCCGTGGATCATTGGTTGCTAATCACGAAAAGTACGATAGAACCCGGATCGGCCGCGAACGGGTGGCTCCACATCGGCCGCGACTACCTGGCTCCGCTTGCCGCGATGACCTGGCTCAGGTTAGCCCGCGATATGGTACGAGGTGCTGGCCTTCGGCCGGCTGGACCTGGCTCAGGGCGCGGTGGTCGAGAGGCTCGTGGTGGGGCTGGTCGTGGCGCGGTGGCACGAGCAGCGGATGGGGTGGTAGGGGGAGCTTTCTGCGCAGGCACGCGCCCTGGGTCACACGCGATCTCTTGCTTTGGAGTGCGCCACGGCGCAGTGGGCCAATAATGTCAGGAGGGGCTTTGCCCCCCTCAGACTCCCCCCGCCAGACAGGAGCTCAGAATTCAGAAAATCAGTAGCTCACCCTCCTGGGGCACCCGCACACCGAAAGCCGATGAGGTCGCGACCGAAGTCCCAGAAGAGGTAGTAGTAGCCGCGGTACGCCAATCGGAGGAAGAGATCACCGGAGGAGAACCAGCCGCCGCGCCGCGCCTTAAAGATGCCCGTAGCCGGACCGGGCGGGTTGCTGGCCGGTGAGACGCTGTAGTAGTCCCCCTGGAACCAGTCGTTCACCCATTCCCATGCGTTGCCGGCCATGTCCAGCGCGCCATAGGGGCTGGCTCCGGCCGGGTAGCTGCCTACTGCGCTAGTATCGCCCACGCAATACTGGCCAATAGAGGCGTCGTAGCAGTTCGCCAGGGTGCAGTTGGGCTCCTGGTCTCCCCACGGATAGGCCCTGGTGTCGCTTGAACCGCGGGCCGCTTTCTCCCACTCCGCCTCAGTCGGCAGACGCTTGCCAGCCCAGCGACAGTAGGCGTCAGCCTGACCCCAGCTTACCCAGGTCACCGGATAGGACGCGCGAGTGGGGGAGGAGCTGTACAGTGGCGGGGTGCACCCGCCAGCAGCCACGCATTGCGCATACTGGGCGTTGGTAACCTCCGTTCTATCGATGCGATAGGCGTCGAGGTATACAGTATGCAGAGGCAACTCGTCGGGAAGACAGTCCTGGACGCCGTTGTGCGCCGGGTCGCAGCCCATCTGGAAGGGGCCGGCAGGGACCAGGACCATCTCGCTGGCAGGAGGCCCGTTCCTCTCGACCAGTGAAAAGAAAAGCGTCCTATCGAACGGCACCGTGGAGTCCGCGTTCGGGCCTTCCTGGGCGGCTGCCGTGCCGGCCAATGGTTGTCCTGGGACCGGGTAGCCGGCAACAATCAGGACAACAGCAAAGGTGGCGATCAGAACCCCACGAGCTAGACCAACGTGCAAAGACTTCATGGGATGCCTCCCCTGGAAAGCGCCGATGCCATACGCAATGGGCATCATCGGCGCACCAGTCATTGGCCCTGGTTGAAACAGGCTTTTTCCACTCCCAGCCGGTTGTCGGCATCAAACACCACCCTCATTCTAGCACTAAGTGACAGGCAACACAATAGGGTTACGGACTCTCGCCAGCACGAACCCCCGGTTGCCAGGATGGCCCAGTTGTGGTAGTCTTCACAAAGCGATCCAGCGCGGTGATACCGTTGGGATGCCACCAACCACCGGCCACCATGCGCCACCGCCCCAGCGCCACCACACCAACCAGGAGACACTCCAGCGCCCAGGCACCGTCGCCAACTAGAGGGAGACATCCAGGATGCGGATTCTCGTTGTGAGCAAGCGCCCTGAACAACACGCCGGCGTCCGGCTCAAGTTGAGCTCCAAGGGCATGGACCTGGTCTTCGCGGCCAACCAGGCCCAGGCCGAGCGCGAGATCGCCGCGGCTCCACCGGACGCGATCATCGTGGACGGTGTATCCGTGAAGAACA
>JAULUH010000279.1:0-4264 GCA_032111745.1 Anaerolineae bacterium
CACTCCAGGAGGGATCCAAGACGCTGCCCGAGCGCTTCATCGACCTGCGCCGCCGCAGCACCGACAAAGACAAGGACAACACGCGCCTCACCCTGGACCAGGGACAGGCCTACCTGTTCCAGCGGAAGGGCACGCTGAAGGATCTGGCCGACGATACGATCATCTCCCTGGGAAGCTTGAGCAAGAGCGATCGGATCAAGGTGCGGGGGGCCGAGCCCGGCGACCGCCTGTGCGTGGTGGATATCGCCCAAGAGCCTGCTAACCTGGGCTGTATGGTGCTCAACTCGCGCGCCCGTAGCGTGAAGGTCGCGGAAGTCGAGGGGTGGCAGCCCAACATCGCGGTGCGTCCCGTGGTGCGGCCGGCTGCG
The DNA here is from genome assembly GCA_032111745.1 of Anaerolineae bacterium. Taxonomy (GTDB): domain Bacteria; phylum Chloroflexota; class Anaerolineae; order JAAEKA01; family JAAEKA01; genus JAULUH01. The sequence continues at coordinate 369 of JAULUH010000279.1, forward strand.
GTGATCTCGGTGAGCCAGGCTACCACGGCTGGCGAGCCCCGCATCGAGCTGTTCTCCCTGGACGGCCTCACGCCGACCGTGACTCTGGCGGGGCCGCTGGTGCCCGGCCAGCTTAACACCATGACGGTGAGCAGCCCGCGCCTGACGATCAGCTTCACGCAACCGGTGACCCCAGGGGTGCCCTATGTGTTGGTCACGATGCGGCCCACGTTGCTGGTCACCACCACCTTTGCCCAGCCCGGCTACACCGGCACCCTGAAGGCCCAGGTATTCCCGGGCTATCCCGCGCCCAACCCGGCCGTGCCCATGATCTCGCCTGCGGGGCCGCTGTCGCCCACCCAGGCCACGGAGCAGGTGACCTTCACGCAAGCCATTCCCCTGGAATATCCCGTGTTTGCCGGCTCCGTGCGAGTTTGGGAGGAGGACAGCACCTTCATGGAGGCTGTGACCCAGTTCTTCCTGAGCGACCAGTGGGAGGTGCAGGTTCCGGCGGCCTGGGTTGAGCAGGTGCGCCCACCGGGTACACCCAGCGAACCTGGCCAGACTGCAGACTGGCGAGGTGCAACAGCTGACTGGCGGGGTGCTACGGTAGACTGGCGAGGTGCCACGGCTGATTGGCGAGGTGCCACGGCTGACTGGCGAGGTGCCACAGCCGACTGGCGGGGTGGAACGGCCGACTGGCGAGGTGCAACGGCCGACTGGCGAGGTGCAACGGCCGACTGGCGAGGTGCAACGGCCGACTGGCGAGGCGCAACGGCGGATATCCGAGCCTGGGGTGCCAATCGCCGCGCCCTCGGTGCTCCCATAGCATCGGAGGACGGCCAGGTCAGTGTCTTCAACCAAGAAAACGTCTTCGAGGACCCAGGCATTGTTGCGCTGCAGACTCTGCCCGCTGCCCCGGGTTTGCCCAGAGTCCTGACCCCGGTGGGCAACGCGTATCGCTTCGTGGCCTCTCAGGCGATCCCACGTACCATGGCCTTCAACTATCTCCAGCGCGAGGTGCCTGACGGCTACGAGAACACGTTGAAGCTCTACTACTCAGGGGATGAGGGCCGTACCTGGCGATCGCTGCCGTCGCGCCTGTATGACGAGGAGAACCTGGTGACGGCGCCTGGCGACCGGTCGGGGCTGTATGTGCTGGCCGCCAGCATTGACATCCCGCTGCCAGAAGCTACCTGGCACCTGATCGCCTACCCGATTGCGGGCAGCCGGCCCGTAACTGAGGCCCTGCAGTCGATTGCACCTTACTATGCCACCGTAGTCGGCTACGACGGCAACGATCCAGCCAATCCATGGAAGGTGTTTGATACGAAAGCACTGCCATGGGTCAATGATCTTAAGGACCTGCAGTTTGGCCAGGGTTACTGGATATCGGTTACGCAAGCGGTGACGCTTCAGCTCGACGTGTCACCAGGGGCTCCCATCAGCGATACGACAGTGTCAGGGGTTGCCATGGGGAACACGCTGGGCAAGCGCACGCCCCCGGCTGTGTATTACGGCACGGTAACGGCGGCTCCGGGGATCACCACGGGCATGCCCATCTCGGCGTCAGTCGGCGCGATGGTATGTGGCCGCGCGGTGATCGAGGAGCAGATGCGGTATGTGATCAAGGTGCTGGCGGCCGATGCCCCCGATGCTACCGGGTGTGGCGCGCCCGGCCGCCAGGTGACCTTCACTACTGCGAGCGGCCAGGCCTTGAGCCCCCCGGTAGTTTGGGACAATACTCGCCCGCAGTTGCACGATCTGCAGGTTGCCGAGGGCGCTTCCCTGCCTGAGCCCCTGTCACTGGACTGTCGCGAGCTTGTGGTTAACGGCGACTTCGAAGGAGAGCTGGGATGGACCCGCCGCGGGCCGGCCAACCAGGTGCGACTGGATACGGGGGATGCTGTGTCTGGGGTGCAGGCCCTGAGGCTCGGGCTGAAGGCTGAGGACGCGGCCAGCGCGCTCCGGTCGCCTGCTTTGGCCGGCGCCAGCCAGCGGCTGCGGGTGCCCGCGGACGCGACTGCTGCGACCCTGACCCTGAACTATAGACCGCGGACCACAGCACAGGCGGATGACTTCCAGCGTATCAGCGTGTTGCCCTCGGGACAGGCCAGGGCAGTGGAGCTCTGGAAGGGGCTGGCCAATCAGGAGGGCTGGCAGCAGGCCACGTTTGACCTCAGCGACTGGAAGGGGCAGAGCCTGGTCTTGCTCCTGGAAGTCTACAATCGTGGCGGCCCGGCCCACGGCAGCACGACGATGTCCGTGGACGACGTTAGCCTGCAAGTGTGTCGTTGACCGCGAAGAGGCAGGGAGGTAACCAGGGTGGTGTTGAGCCTGGATGCCCCTACGTTCATGGGTTCAGTGGCCAGGACTGGCCCGGATGGGCGGCCTGCCAACTCGCCAGCAACTCACGGTTGAAGGGGATGTTGTTGAGGAAGGCGCGGCGCATGGCTTCGTCCTGAACATGGGTGGCGCGCTCTTCAAGCAACAGGATGCCGGCTTCCAACGCCGCGCGGGCGCGTGCCTGGTCAGCGGGTTGCCCGGCTGTGCTGGCCGCGAACGCTCGGTAGCAGATGACATAGACCTGTATAGGGTATTCCACCCGCTCGGTGCCGTTTTCCTCAATCCAGTCTAGAGCCTGGCCTGCCCGGATGCGTGCCTGCGACAGATCGCCTTGTGCCATTGCCACCCTGGCCAGCCCGGCCAGGTCGTCCACAGCACCACCGCTGTTGGGGTCGATTTCCTGACGGATACTCAGGGCTTGTTTGAACGCCTCGTGGGCCTGGTCCAGTTGGCCCAGGTCGGCAAGGGCATGGCCGCGATGGGTCAGGCTGTACCCCTGGCCGCGGCGGTAGCCAATGGTGCGCTGGATGGCCAGAGCCTGCGCAAAATACTCCAAGGCCCGCTGGGGCTGTCCGAGGTGGCGGGAGATCACCCCCAGGGTATCCAGGCTGGCGGCCTCGCCCTCACCGTCACCGAGGGCCTGGCACACCTCCAGGGCCTGCACATGATAGGCCCGAGCATCTTCGTAGGCTCCCAGATCCAGGCTGGCGTTGCCCAGGTTGCCGAGGGCGAAGGTCTCGCCATAGCGCCATCCTGTGGAGCGGCACTGCTCCAGGGCCTGTTGAAGGTAGGGCAGGGCAGCGACGACGTTGCCCTGGGCGCCTTGCAGGACCCCCAACATCATCAGCGTGTTGATCTCGCCCATGCGATTGGCCGTGCCCTGGTAAAGCAACTGCGCAGTCTCAAAGCCCTGTTGGGCCTTCTCATAGCGGTCCTCGTAGTAGTCCGCCAGGGCGAGGTAGTAGACGGTACGAGCTTCCATGAATTGTATGGCGCTGGCGCGGGCCAGGTCCAGCCCGAGGGTCAGCCATTCCCGGGCCTCGGGGTATTCGCCTCTATTGAGAAGAATGTGTCCCCACAACACATAGCCTTGAGCCTCCAGAGTCTGGTTGGCAGCCTTTTCTGCCTGGGTCACTGCTGTCTGGGCCCGGTCCAGAGCCCTGGCGTAGTCGCGTTTCACCCGAGCGTACTCCGCCTGGCGCAGGCTGACCTCAGCCTGCAGCCGGGGGTCGCCCTGACCTTCCGCCAGGGCAGCCAGGGCGGCCAGGTCGTGTTCCTGGGCCTCACGGTTGCCCTGCCAACCGTAAATGGCCTCGCGGGCCAGGAGCAGCTCAAAGCGCGTGTTTGGATCTTTTGGTGGTACCAGCTCTAGCGCCCGGGTGAAGTGCTGCTCGGCCTCGGCGTTGGCATAGCGGGCGGCGGCAAGCTCCCCGGCGCGGCGCAGATAGTGGATCGCCTTACCGGTCACGCCGGCCTCCGCGAAATGCCAGGCCAGCTGTACGGCGATATCGTCCGCCTGCGCGGCGTAGATCTCCTCCAGGGCATTGCCGATGTCCTCGTGCAGGTAGGCG
>JAULUH010000280.1:0-9050 GCA_032111745.1 Anaerolineae bacterium
TGGCAGCCAGGGCCTCGTCCTCTTGGAGGCCGGAGACGACGGGCACACCGGGCTTGACAATGCCGGCCTTCTCGCGAGCGATCTGGTCCAGGGTGTTGCCCAGCAGGGCAGTGTGTTCAAAGCTGATGGGCGTGATCACGCTGACGGCGGGGGTGATGACGTTGGTGGCATCCAGCCGGCCGCCCAGGCCCACCTCCAGCACCGCCCACTGGACCTGCTGCTCCGCGAAGTGCAGGAGGGCGATGGCGGTGATGATCTCGAAGGTAGTGATGCCGGGCACGGCTTCGATGGCCGGCCGGCACTGGTGCAGGAGCTGCACCAGCTCATCTCGCGACAACAGCCTGTCGTCGACGCGGATGCGTTCGCGGAAGGTGTGCAGGTGGGGCGAGGTATAGAATCCCACGCGGAGCCCGCTGGCGCGCAGGACGGACTCGATGTTGGCGGCGGTGGAGCCCTTGCCCTTGCTGCCGGCCACGTGCACGTAGGGGAGGCCCTCGTGGGGATTGCCGAGGGCAGCCAGGACGCGGCGCGTACGGTCGAGATCCCAGGCGGCCTCGGTGTAGGGCACGGAGCGGCGGCGCTCGTAGTCGACGTAGTTGAAGATGTAGTCCAGGGCCGCCTGATAGGCGGGTGGCAATGTCACGGGGTGATCGCCTTTGCCATGATCGTAATGGGATTCCTTGGGAATTTTACCAGAGCAACCCAAAAACGTAAAGGCGAGAGCGAGGCACGACAGGGATGAAAGAGGTTTGGAACGCGATTTCGCGAAGGGCCGCGAAGGCACGGAGCGCGATGGGCACGAAGGGAGAGGCAATTATCAACGAATGAGGGAGGGCGAATGGGATTGCTTCGTTGCCGGGGCCTGGCGAAGACGAGTTGGGGAGTTCTCAGAAGCCCTCCAGCCTGATTCACAACGAAGTGCGCCGATTACTGATCTAGATCATATACACCTGGACAGGGTTCTGCTATAATAACTTTGGCGCTTGATGCTGGTGGCGCCCAGGGGCACTTGATCCAGGCCAATCCGGCCTGTCTCGCGGTGGAAAGGAACGCACTGGCTCACTCACGGCAGGTGCACAGATCCGATCAGGGCTAGCCACCCCCTGTCGTCGACCGATCAAAACAGGTACAGGAGTAGAGCACCATGACCCACCATCGCGCGGCCTACGATGTGCTGGAGGAGACCCTGGCCGCTTCAGGCATCGACGTGGAGGCCGCCAAGGTGGCCTTGAAACGCCAGCATATCGAGACGCCAAGCTGGGGCTATGCCAACAGTGGCACCAGGTTCAAGGCCTTTGCCTGGCCCGGCGCGGCGACGACCACGCAGGAGAAGCTGGACGACGCGGCGGTCGTGCACAAGATGACCGGGATTGCGCCCTCGGTGGCAATCCACATCCCCTGGGACACGCCGGCAGACGGTGACTACGAGGCCATGCGCCAGTACGCCGCGGAGCGGGGCGTGGCCATCGGCGCGGTCAACCCGAACGTCTTTCAAGACGACGAGTATCGCCTGGGGTCGTTGGCAAATCCGGACCGCGGCAACCAGGAGCGTGCCCTGGATCACATCCTGGAATGCTGCCAGATCATGCCCCAGGTCAAGAGCGATATCCTGAGCCTGTGGTTCGCGGATGGCACCAACTACGCGGGCCAGGATAGCCTGCGGGGCCGCAAGCATCGTTTCGAGGATGGCCTGCAACTGGTCTATAGCCATCTACCTGCCAATAGCCGCATGCTGGTGGAGTACAAATTCTTCGAGCCGGCCTTCTACACCACGGACATCCCCGATTGGGGCACAGCCTATGCCTGGTGTCTCAAGCTGGGGACGCAGGCCCAGGTGCTGGTCGACCTGGGCCACCACGCCCCTGGGGCCAACATCGAGCAGATCGTGGCCTTTCTGTTGGACGAGGGGCGCCTGGGCGGCTTTCATTTCAACAACCGCAAGTACGCGGACGACGACCTGATCGTGGGCAGCACCAACCCCTACGAGCTGTTCCTGATCTACAACGAGCTCACAGACGCGGCCCAGAGCGGTGTGGAACCGGCCAGCACCACGGCTCACAACGTGGCCTACATGATCGACCAGTGCCATAACATCGAGGGCAAGATCGCGCCGATGATCTATTCGGTGCTGAATTGTCAGGAGGCGTATGCCAAGTCGCTGCTGGTGCCGCGCCAGCGCCTGGCTGAGGCTCAAATGAACGGCGACGTGCTGGAGGCGCATCGCATCCTCAATTCCGCGTTCCGCCTCGACGCGCAGCCGTTGCTGGCCCAGGTGCGCGAGGAGATGGGCGTGCCCACCGACCCCATCGCCGCCTATTGGGCCAGCGGCTATGAGCAGAAGATCCGGGCAGAGCGCGGGGTAGCCGCGACCAGCGGGGGGTTCCAATAGCCAGCCGGCCAAGGAGGGCCGGCCAGCCCGTGATATGCACAAGGAGGTGCGTCATGAAGCGTTTTCCCTATGCCGTGTTGGCGTTGGTTGCCGTCATCGCCATGGTGATGGGCGCCTGCGCCGCGCCTGCTTCGGTCCCCGCTCCGGCGGAGCAGCCGGTCGAACCAGTGGCCGAGCAGGCTGTTGAGGAACCCGTTGAGCCGGCCGCCGAGCCTGCGCCTGCCGAGGCTCCCCCGCCTTTGGACGTGGTCAAGTGGGAAGCTCCGCCCAGCTTCGGCGGTGTCGACATCAACCTGGTGGGCGATGCCGGCCACAACCTGAAGCCCTATGAGTTTTGGAAGGACGACTTCACTGAGGCCGGGATCAACATCCTGGTCACGGAAGTGCCGTTCGAGGGCGTCTATGAGAAGCTCAAGACCGAGTTCGTAGCCGGCACCGGTGCGTTCGACGTGGTGACTTTCTACCCGTCCTACATCGGCGACTTCGCCGGCAACGGCTACCTGGAGCCGCTGGATGCGTACATGGCGAAAGAGCCGCCGGGCGCCTGGGATCCTAACGCCGCCGACGTGCTCAAGCCCTTCTGGGAGCTGTACTCCAAGTTCGGCGGCCAGACCTACGCCTTGCCCATCGACGGCGACGTCCATATGTTGATGTACCGCAAGGATCTGTTCGAGCATCCCGACGAGCAGGCAGCCTTCCAGGAGAAGTACGGCAAGGAGCTCAAGCCGCCGGAGACCTGGGATGACTGGCTGCAAGTCGGCGAGTTCTTCACCCGCAAGGCGGGCGAGACCCTGGCGGGCGAGACCCTGGAGCGCGACTTCTACGGTTCGGCGGACTTCGCCAAACGTGGCTTCAGCTACGCCTGGTTCGTGGACCGCTGGGCGGGCTTCGGTGAGCCTTACTTCGACGAGACCATGAAGCCGCTGGTGAACTCGCCCAATGCGGTGGCGGCCCTGCAGAACTTCGTGGACAGCCTCAAGAATTCCCCGCCGGACGTGCTGGGCTATGGCTATGACGAGCTGCGCGATGCCTTCATCAAGGGCAACGTCGCCATGGTGGTGCAATGGACCGACGTGCCCAAGAAGGGTGCCGACCCGACCCAATCGGCCATCGCCGGCAACCTCGGCGTGGGCCGCGTGCCGGGCTGGGAGGTCGATGGCGAGGTCGTTCATCGCTCCATGATGCCGGTGGGGCGCGTCGTCGGGGTAGCGGCGGACTCGAAGAACAAGGACGCCGCCTACTGGGTGGCCAAGCACGTCAGCTACGATCGGAGCCTGGAGGACGTCTCCACGTCGCTGACGGGCCTGGATCCTTACCGCACCACGCACTTCACTAACCCTCAGGTCTACAGCATGTTCCCATCGGTGGAGGAGGCACAGGCTTACCTGGACGGTGTGAACGCGGCCATGGCTGACGGTTACCCGGACGTCTTCATCCCTGGCGCAGCCCAGTACCAGGATGCCCTGGACCTGCACGTCAACAAGGCCCTGGCTGGACAGGAGACGCCGCAGCAGGCCCTGGACGCCGTGGCCCAGGAGTGGGACAAGATCACCGACACGCTCGGCCGGGATAGGCAGACCGAGCTCTGGCTGAAGGCCCTAGAGGCCTACAAGGCCCTGGGCCTGGTCAAGTAGCGCGCTGGTGACCGCAGGCGAGAGGACCAGGTGCCTCTCCCCTGCTCCGCGAGGTACCTCGATGAGCAGCGTTGCCCCCGTGGCTAAGGATCAGGTCACCCAGCCCGGGCCTCGAAGATCCAGCCGCAAGTGGACCGGACTACTGTTTGTCCTGCCCGCGATCCTGGTCTTGCTGGCTATCACCGTCTTTCCGTTGATCTACGAGCTGCGCCTGGCCTTCCACTCCCTGGAGCTGACGGTCAGCGAGGAGGCGACCTGGGTCGGGCTGCAGAACTTCATCGACGTCCTGACCGACGACCCGCGTTTCTGGAACGCGATGCGGGTGACCGCCATCTTGATGATCGGCGGCGTGACCATTCAACTGGCGTTGGGGATTGGTCTGGCGCTACTGCTGAACCGGCTGGGGCGAGGCCGCTCCGTGATGGTGGGCCTGTTCCTGATTCCGGTCATGATTGCACCGGTGGTGGCCGGCTTCCAGTTCCGCATGATCTATCATGACCAATTCGGCCCCCTGAACTATATCATCGAGATAATCACGGGCGGGCGTTGGGGTGGCCTGGCCTGGATTGCCGATCCTAAGGTGGCCCTCTACGCCATCATGATGGCCGACGTCTGGCAATGGACGCCTTTTTTGATGCTGATCGTCCTGGCCGGCCTGCAGGCCATCCCGGTGGAGCTGTATGAGGCAGCCGAGGTGGACGGTGCCTCTGGTGCCCAAGCCTTTGGGCGCATCACGTTGCCGCTCCTGTTGCCGGTGATCACCATCGGCATCCTGATCCGGGCCATGGACTCCTTCAAGCTGTTCGACATCATCTACCTGCTGACGGGGGGTGGGCCGGGCGACACCACGGAGTCCATCAGCTTCTACACCTATCTGCAAGGCTTCAAGTTCTTCAGCCTCGGATACACGGCGGCCATGGCCTTTCTGCAGCTGTTGGTGATCTGGGCCATTGCCCAGCTCTTCCTACGGGTGCAGAAGCGGCAGACCGGGAGTATGTAGCCATGCGACCCATGACCCGCGGCCAAACCATCATCACCTGGACGCTGCTGCTGATCGCGCTGGCCTTCTTCATGTTCCCGGTGATCTGGATGTTCCTGACCTCGTTCAAGACCGAGGCTGAGTACTTCGCCTATCCGCCGGTGTTCGTTCCCAAGGACTTCAGCCTGCGCAACTACGTCAATGCCATGGCGATGCCGCCCGACGGCCGCGGCGGGTTGCAGGGGCTGCGGGACAGCCTGATCATTGCCCTGTCCACGACCCTGGTATGCCTGGTGGTGGGCTCCCTGGCCGCCTATGGGTTTGCGCGCTTCAAGACCGGCGGTGAGAACCTATCGTTCTGGGTGCTGTCCACCCGCATGTTTCCGGCAGTAGCCGCTGCGCTGCCGCTGTTCCTGATCTTCAAGCAGATCAACCTGCTGGACAAACACCTGTCGTTGATCATCGCCAACACCGTCTTCGCCCTGCCCTTTGTGATCTGGCTGCTCAAGGGCTTCTTTGAAGAGATCCCGGTGGAGCTGGAGGAATCCGCCTTGATCGATGGGGCCAGCCACTGGGGCGCGTTCGCGCGCATTGCGCTACCCCTGGTGGCACCTGGCATCGTGGCCACAGCGCTGTTCGCCTTCATCTTCACCTGGAACGAGTTCATGTTCGCCCTATTGCTCACCCGGCGCAACGTGCGCACGTTGACCGTGATCGTGCCCAGCCTGGTGGGAGGCCACGAGATTTTGTGGGGCGAGATCGCTGCCATTGGCACCGTTGCTATCATCCCTGGCATCCTGCTGGCGCTACTGCTGCAGCGCTACCTGATTCGCGGCCTGACTATGGGCGCGGTGAAAGGGTAGCAGCTCTTGGGTGATCGCGGCGCACACTTTCCTGGAATCTGGAACAAGGAGTACCGAATGTCTCAGCCTGTAAAGCTGATCGCGTTGCTGAAGGCCAAGCCCGGCATGACCCGGGCGGAGTTCGAAAAGAGATGGGTCGAAGGCCATGCCCCGCTAACCCTGCGGTTCAAGAACCTGGCGGGGTATCGGATCAACGCCGCTATCGACGAGTACCAGGAGATCGAGGGCGAGCTACCCTACGATGGTACGGCCGAGCTGTGGTGGGACTCCCTGGAGGAGATGCAGGCCGACTTCGCCTCACCCGAGGCCAAGACCGCGGTGGCTGACGCCGATACCTTCACCGTCGTGCGCACGCACATCTACACCCGCGAGCACGTGCTCAAATAGCGGGCAGACAGGAGATGGGAGCAGATGGCACCTATGACTCGACCCAAGATCTGCGTGGTTGGGGCCTCCAATCTCGACCTGATCAGCTATGTGCCCAGGCTGCCTCGCATGGGTGAGACTCTGCCAGGCACGCGCTTCCATATGGGCTTTGGCGGCAAGGGCGCCAACCAGGCTGTGATGGCCGCCAAGCTTGGCGGCGACGTGGCGATGGTCACCAAGCTGGGCCGCGATATCTTCGGCGAGAATACACTGAAGAATTTCGCGTCCTGGGGGATCGATACCCGCCATGTCCTGTTCACGGACGAGGCCTTCTCCGGCGTAGCCCCGATTGCCGTCGACCCGGAGGGCCACAATTCCATCATCGTGGTGACCGGGGCGAACGACCTGTTGACACCAGAGGAGGTCGAGGCCGCGCGACCGTTAATCGCAGCGGCACAGGTGTTGGTTTGCCAGCTGGAGATCCCCCCCGAGACTACCCTGGCGGCATTGCGGATCGCGCGGGACGAGGGGGTGCAGACGATCTTGAACCCGGCACCAGCGCGGCCGGGGCTTCCGGAGGAGCTGTATCCGGTCAGCGATATCTTCTGTCCCAACGAGAGCGAGACCGAGCTGTTGACCGGTATGCCGGTGGGCACGTTGGAGGAAGCCCATGCGGCAGCCCGGGTGCTGTTGCAGCGCGGGACCGGACAGGTGATCCTGACCCTGGGCGAGCGCGGCAGCCTGCTGGTGACGGACGGCGAGATGATCCACGTGCCGGCTGTGCCGGTCAAGGCGCTGGATAGCACCGGCGCGGGCGATGCGTTCGTCGGTAGCCTGGCCTTTTTCCTGGCCAAGGGCCAGCCGGTCACCGAGGCGATGCGCCGGGCCAATGCCATTGCGGCAATCAGCGTACAGGGGTCGGGCACGCAGACGAGCTTTCCGACGGCGGCGGAGCTGCCGGCGGAGCTGGTGAGTTAGCGGGGTGGGGCGGTCTAGATCACGGGCGTGTGGATCACGGACGTCTGGATCACGGAGGCGCGAAGGCTAGACGAACGCACGAAGCACTAAGCGCGAAAACGAAGTAGCGAAGCGCGAAGCGCGAACTCCAGAGGTGGGAAGCGGGAAGGGGGCGATGGTGGGGTGGGTGGCTTAAAGGCTGCCCACCCTGGCGCGGAAGCGGGTGGCTTGCAGCAGGTTGTCGGACAGCTCGGGGTGCAGTTGGGGAATGACGACGGCGTTGAGCAGGTGCCCGGTGTGGGCGATGGCGTCGCAGCCGATGGCGATGGCGGTCTCCACGTCGGTGACCAGTCCGCTGAAGAGGACCAGGCCTTTGCCCCCGAGGCCGTCGGCCAGGCGGAGCTCCAGGAGGGTCACCTCTGCCCCCTTGAGGCCGGCGTCCGCGGCGTGGATGGCGGCGGCCACGCTGGTCGTCTCGACGATGCCCAAGGCCTCCAGGGGGACCGGGCGCCGGGCGGCGGCGATGCTGGCCGGCACGTCCGGGTGCACGCCGGGCAGCCAGACGTGATCCACCACAGACGCCGCGCCCGCGGCCAGGCCGGCGGCGAGGGATTCTTGCACGGGGCCGACCTCGCCAGCGATCATCACCAGGTACTTGCCCGGATGCACGGTACCGGCCACGATAGCGGCAATGGGCGCTTTCTTGGCCATGGCGTCGCCGGCCTGGATGCCGGCGGCGATGCTGTCAAATTCGATCAGGGCAAGTGCAGGATCTGGCATGGTGGCTAGACGATACGGAAGTGGTCGACCAGCGTGCAGCGGCGGATGCGGGTAAAGGTCAGGGCCGAGGTCAAGCCCTCGCCGGTGGGGCTGGCAATGCTAAAGCTGGTGAAGCCCTCGCCATGCAGGCCCAGGCCGGCCAGGGTGGGGCCGTTCTTGACGAAGATGGAGCAGTCGATCTCCCGAGCCATACGGCTCAGCTGGTCGATGTTGCGGCTCCACATGCTGGCGGTGTGGCCGAAGCCATGCTCGGCCTGCACGGCCAGGTCGATGGCCTCGTCGCAGCTTTTCACGCGTACCAGGGGCAGGACAGGCATGAGTTGCTCGGTCCACACCAGGGGATGCTCCAGGGGTACCTCCACCAGGGCGATACGCACCTCCTTGCCCGCAGGCATGCCCAGCTCGGCCAGGATGTCGCCGGCATATTTGCCGACCCACTGTTTGTTGGTCACGCCGGGCTTACGCGGCTGGCCCATCTCGGCGAAGATCACCCGTTCCAGCTGGCGCAGGCGGTAGGAGGGCACTTCTATGGCGCCATGGGCCAGCATGGCGGCTTTCAGGCGATCGGCCACGGAGTCGACGACGAACACTTCTTTCTCGTCGGTACAGATTACGTTGTTGTCGAAGCCGGCGCCATAGACGATTTCACGGCCGGCCTTGTCGATGTCGGCGGTCTCGTCCACCACGACGGGGGGGTTGCCGGGACCGGCACAGACGGCGCGCTTACCGCTGCGCATGGCCTCGCGGACCACGCCGGGGCCACCGGTGACCAGCAGCAGGCGTACCCGGGGATGGCGCATTAGCTCCTGGGCCGACTCGATAGTGGGCTCGGAGCAGGCCGCCAACAGGTTGGCCGGGCCGCCGGCAGCAACGATTGCCCGGTTGAGGAGCTGGATCTGGTATGAGCAGACGCCTTTGGCGCCAGGGTGCACGTTGAAAACCGCGGCGTTGCCCGCGGAGACCATGCTGATGCTGTTGTTGATGACGGTGGAGGTGGGGTTGGTGACGGGGGTAATGGCGGCGATGACGCCATAGGGCGCGCGCTCGACCAGGGTGAGGCCGCCATCACCGGTCCAGGCCAG
>JAULUH010000280.1:9060-88634 GCA_032111745.1 Anaerolineae bacterium
CTGGAACACCAGCTCGCGCTGTTCGACGCCGTGCCGGGCACCGCCCAGTCCGGCCAGCGGCTGCAGGATCTCTGGGCCGGGGGTCTTCTCGACCACCAGCAGATTCTTCTGCAGCTTGTCCTCGGGGCGCCCCAACCCTGTCTCCTCGCAGGCCATGCGGGCCAGGAGCTCAGCGTTGGCCCGCATGATGGCTCGCATGGCGGCCACCAGCTCGTGGCGCCGGGCCAGGCTCATCTGCTGCAGGGCCAGGAAGGCTGCACGGGCAGCAGCCACGGCGGCGTCGATGGTGGGGAAGATGCCGTCCTGGCCGGCCATGCCCGAAGCCGTAGGAGCAACGCCAGCTGGCTGGGGCCGTAGGGTGGCCCGGGGCTCGCCGACGGATGGCGCCGCTGCGGAGCCCAGGCGGGCCGGGCCATCACCTAGCTCTCGTAGAACCCGCTGCACGATGGCCTGGATGCGGGCGTCGTCAGGCGTCTGGGTCATGGTATGCTCTCTGCGGTACAGGCGTGAAAGGGCTGGCCGGCTGAAGCCTCGACTCCGCGTGACGGAACCGGCACCAAAGGGCCGGCCATAGCCTCGACTCCGCCGTGTGAGACCGGACTAATCAGCTGTGGTGATTGCGGGCTCATCTTTGCGGTAGCGTACCTCGCCGTCAACTTCCCAGATGTCGACGATGGCCATGATGACAGCATCACAGGGGCGCTTGTCGGTGAGCACGGTCTGGCGGGCTGAGGAGCCGGTGGCGAACAGGACATACTCGCCGACACCTGAGCCGACGGCGTCCACCGCCACCACGTAGCTGCCAGCCTCCTGGCCGTCCACGCCCACCTGTTTCACCACCATGAAGCGCAGGTTGTCCAGTTTCTCGTCCTTGCGAGTAGCAACAACTGTGCCCACTACTTTTCCGATCAGCACTTGTCACCTCGCCGTAGGGCTGGCCGGCAGGCTGCCGGCGAAGGCCTGTAGGGTGGCGGCGGCATCGTGGGCCAGGGGCGGGCCGTGGCCGAATACGATGACCTGCACGCTGGGCAGGCGGGAGAGCTTGCGGATGGAGTCGCGCGCCACGTCCGGCTGGGGGGTGGCTATGGCAGGCGGCTCGCCTAAGCGGTTCCGACGGTTATTCAGCGCGTCGGCGGCGACCAGGATGCCACGCTCCGGCTCGAACAGGGCGATCTGCCCGGCGGTGTGGCCGGGCACGTGCACTACCTGGAAGCCCTCGGGCAACACGGTCTTGTCCAGCACTAGCTCGTCGACCCGGGCCACTGGGCGATAGCCCAGAAAGCGGCGGGCGACGACGTCGAACACGGGGCCGTACAACCGGGCCACGGCAGAACTGCCCATGTCCCGGGGCTGGCGGCCCTCCACTACGTCCTTTTCCACGGCGTGGCAGATGACCCGAGCGCCGGTGGCGGCCTGGACGGCGACCAGCCCGCCGATGTGGTCGACGTCGCCGTGGGTGACGATGATACGGTCCAGGCGATCCAACCCCAGGCGGCGGAGGAAGTCCAAGATCCTGGCCGCGTCCCTGGGCATGCCCGTGTCGATCAGAGTCAAGCCGCGGTCGGGACGCTCCCAGACGTAAGCGTTGACCACGCCATCCTCCATGCCGTCCACGAGATGGAGGCCGGGGACGACTTCCATGGGCCTGGTGTCCTAGAGGCCAGCCAGCCCGAAACGCTGGTGGAATAGGCCCATAGCGCGCTCAATCTCGGCCCGGGCCACCGCGGCAGGCTCCCAGCCCAGGGGCTTAGTGCGATGGCCCTCCAGGTCCTTGTACACCTCGAAGAAGTGGGCCACCTCATTGAGAAATCCGCCTGGCACGTCGTCCAAATCCTGGTAGTCGTTGAACAAAGGATCGGTAGCCGGCACACCCAGGACCTTGTCGTCCTTCTGATCGCGGTCGAGCATGCGGAAGATGCCCAGGGGACGGGCCTGGATGATACAGCCGGGAAAGGTCGGCTCGTTGATCAGGAGGAGGATGTCCAGGGGATCGCCATCGTCATAGAAGGTTTGAGGAATCAGGCCGTAATCACCCGGGTAGTGCAACGACGAGTACAGCACGCGGTCCAGGAAGATGACACCGTTGTGTTTCTGATACTCGTATTTGTTGCGCGAGCCCTTGGGGATCTCCACGATGGTGTAGACGACCTCGGGCGCATTGGGGCCGGAGCGCAACTCCCGCCACAGGTTTTGCATACCTTACTCCTGGTCTGCCGGCTCGTCCTGGCGACCCAGGGGCAGCGCGCGGTCCACGTTGACATGGGGCCGGGGGATCACGTGGACCGAGACCACCTCGCCCACCTTCTCCGCGCCCCGCACGCCGGCCTCGACTGCGGCCTTGACCGCGGCCACGTCCCCGCGCACGATGGCGGTTACGTAGCCTCCGCCGATCTTCTCGTAGCCTACCAACTCCACCCGGGCGGCCTTAACCATGGCGTCCGATGCCTCGACCATGGCGGCAAAGCCGCGGGTTTCGATCATGCCTAGTGCTTCTGCCATGTGGCAATCACTCCTTCTAGGAAATCAAGAAAAGTCCTGTCTCAGTCGTTGGTTCCGGCTGGCTCGCGGCCGCTGAGCCCTTCCAGGGCTGCCACGGCTGCGCCGTAACCGGCCATGATGTCGCGTTCCTCACCGCCCAGGTAGACCCGTCCGAAGGCGCCGAAGGCCACGACCTCCAAGATGTTGATCTCGGCCCGTTTCTCGGCCTCGTTGGCGGCCAGGGCGGCGTAACCGGCCGGCTCCACTTCCAGCACATAGAGGGTTTGTCCGGCCAACAGCATGTGGCCGTGGCGCATGCGATTGACCAGCTGCACCTGGTGGGCATCGATGTTACGGATCACCTGGCTGGAGAGCACCCGGGGCTTCATGCGATCCTGCTCCTGCAGGCCCAGGGCCTCCAGGATGGCAGCACCGGCAGCGCGGGTCTCGGCCTGGGAGCTGGAGTGAACCTCCAACAGCCCGTAACGGCGCTCGACGATCTGCATGCCCGGGCGCACCTGGGTGGCCTTCAAGGCGATGTCGGTGATGCGATTGATCTCGATGCCCGGCGAGATCTCGATCCACAGGGAGGCGTCGTTGGGCAGAGGCAGGAAGCCCCTGGCCACGGTGCCCAGAAAGGCCGCGTGTTGCGGCTGCAGGCTGTCCAGATAGACGTAGGATCGCAGTTCGACGGCCACGGTTTTGCCTTTCTTTACTATGGACGGCGGGACCTACAGGTGGCGCAGTCGGGCCCGAGGATGCTCGAAGCCTTCCAACAGCTCCGCCATGGGCACACCCGTGGCGGCGGTGAGGGTCTCGGCGTTGGCGAAATCCTCTTCGCTAAGCTGTGCCAGGTCGGCGCGCTGGGTGGCGGTGATCTTGCGGCCCACCAGCACCCGATCAGGTTCTTGCAGCAGCCGGCGGCGGCAGCCCTCGCACTGCAGGGTATGGGCCAGGATGATGGCCAGATCGCTGGTGCGCGATGATGCCATGGGGTCTCTTGCTTTCTTGCTAGGGGCCGGCGGCCTCGCGCACGATCTTGACGCCCGCGCTGGCGCCCAGGCGGGTGGCGCCGGCGGCAATCATCGCGGCGGCATCGGCGGCCGACTTGATGCCACCGGCAGCCTTGACACCGATGGCCGGGCCCACCACGCGGCGCATCAGGGCCACGTCGGCGGCAGTGGCTCCGCCCGAGGCGAAACCGGTGGAAGTTTTGACATAATCTGCACCCGCGGCTTGGGCGATGGCGCAGCTTTCAATCTTTTCTTCCTCGGTGAGCAGTGCGGCCTCGATGATGACCTTGACGGTGGCGTGGCGGGCGTGGGCGGCCTGCACCACGGCAGCTACGTCTGCGGCCACCAGCTGATAGTCATGGGACTTCAGCGCGCCGATGTTCTGCACCATGTCGATCTCGGTAGCGCCATCGGCGATGGCACGCTCGGTCTCGTAGGCCTTGACCTCGGGGAGGGTGGCGCCCAGGGGGAAGCCGACCACGGTGCATACCTTGACCGGGCTGCCCCGCAGCTGGCCGGCGGCCAGCACCACCCAGGTGGGGTTGATGCAGACCGTGGCAAAGCCGTTTTGGCGGGCCTCCTGGCACAGGGTAACGATCTGTTCTTCCGTGGCGTCCGGCTTGAGCAGCGTGTGGTCGATCATGTGGGCCAGGTCCGTAGCCACGCTACTGAGGCCGGGCCGGGCGCTGAGGCGGGTGGCTCCCATATCGACCAGGACCCGGCAGCGGTCGGGGCATTGGGCCACGCACTGGCCGGTGCAGGGCTGGCCGCAGCCGGAGCAGATGTCGTCCGGTGGATAGGCGGCCAGAACCTCGCGGGAGATGATGTCGACCAGCTGCTGGATGGAATAACCAGAAATTGACATAAGCGTCAGCTCTTCAGGAAGCGGCGCTCGATCTGGGTGATCTTTTCCACCCGGCGGGCGTGGCGGTCCGGGCCAAAGGGGGTCTCGAGCCAGGTCTTGACGATCTGCTGGGCCAGGTTAGGACCGATGAGGCCGGCACCGAGGGTGAGCACGTTGGCGTGGTTATGTTCCCGGCTGTTGGCGGCGGTGGCCTGGTCGTAGCACAGGGCGGCGCGCACGCCGGGGACCTTGTTGGCGACCATGCAGGAGCCGATGCCGGCGCCGTCCACGACGATGCCCCAGGCTACCTGGCCCTCAGACACCAGGCGGGCGACGGCGAATGCATAATCAGGATAATCGACGCTGGCGGTGCTATGGGTGCCGCAGTCCACAACTTGCCAGCCCAGGCTGGCCAGGTAGGGCTTAAGCAACTCTTTGAGGGCATAGCCGCCGTGGTCGGCGCCGATACCCAGCGAGCGCTCGGGTGGGGCGGTGACCACGGGCCGTTGCAAGGCCGTTGAAAGGGAAACCCGGCGCTCCACAGCCAGGTCACGGGCCAGGGGAGTGATCAGGGCGCCAGGGGGTACATCCAGTGTGGAGCCGTGAACTGCGGCTGCGACGGTTTCGACGTCTACCACGGGTCGCGCCGGCCGGAGGGGCGGCGCCGGCTGGGAGGGAGAAGGCGTATCTGCCGGGAGCAGGCGCAGCAAGGCGCGGCGCACTAGGGTGCGGACCTCCTCGTCGCTGGGCCGTGGACTCATGGGCTGAGGCTTTCGGCTTGGATAGAGTCTGCGGTGCCGGCGGGTGTGTTGACCAGGCCCCAGGTGTTCGGCGGCCAGTACGAGAGCACAACCTCGCCGATCACCAGGTCCATAGGCAAGGGGCCCCAGGTGTGGGAGTCGCTGGAGTTGGGTCGGTTGTCGCCCATGACATACAGCTCATCCGGTCCCAGGCGTGTCGCGGCGCTGGTGTAGCCACCCGGCACAACGGGTGCCAGGTCTCGCGTGGGGGTACCGTCGACGATGACCTGGCCATCGGTGACCTGCACGATCTCGCCGGGTAGCCCAACGATGCGCTTGATGAAATCGCGACTGGGGTCCTGCGGATAGCGGAAGACGATGACATCTCCGCGTTGGGGCTCGCCCACGCGATAGGCCATCTTGTTGATCAGGAGGAACTGCCCGTCGTGGAAGTTGGGCTCCATGCTCATGCCATCCACCCGGAAGTTCTGCACGAAGACCCTGATGATGAGGAAGATGACCAGGGTGAGGACGATCGTCTCCACGAGCTCCCGCACCACGGGCTTCCAGGACTGGGTTGCCGGAGTGGTGTCAGGGCCTGGCACCTCGGCGTTGTCCTGGTAAGGGTCGCCGGGGTCCCTGGCGGGCACAGGTTGTGTGTTGAGTCGGTTCTGGATGTCGTTCAAAGGCATGCCTCTCCGTGGAGGCCGATGAGTTCTAACCGGGCCATTATAGCATCCAACATAAGCCGAAGCAAGTCCCCTTTGGGGGCGAAGTTTGACAGGGTGCGCTCGTCGTGATAAAGTGCCAGGGATTGTGGATTCTGGCGCAAAGTCAAGGAGGACACCATGGACTATCCTGAGGTCGTGATCGTAGGCGCGGCGCGCACGCCTGTTGGCCGGTTTCAGGGCGCGCTGAGCGAGGTCCCCGCCGCCGAGCTGGGCGCGGTGGCCATCGAGGCGGCGATGGCCCGGGCCGGCGTGGAGGCCGGCCTGGTGGACGAGGTGTTGATGGGCAACGTGCTGCCGGCCGGGCAGGGCCAGGCCCCAGCGCGGCAGGCCGGCATCAAGGCTGGCCTGCCGGACTCGGTGGGTGCGACGACGATCAACAAGATCTGTGGTTCGGGGCTGAAGGCCGTGATGATGGCTGCCCAGGCCATTCGTGCCGGTGACGGCCAGGTATTCGTGGCCGGGGGCATGGAGAACATGAACCTGGCGCCCTACTACCTCACCCGGGGACGCTTCGGCTACCGCATGGGCAACGCCGAGATAGTGGACGGCATGATTCACGACGGCCTGTGGTGTGCCTTTGAGAAGCACCACATGGGCAACTCGGCCGAGTGGATCGCCCGGGAGTACGAGGTGACGCGGCAGGCCCAGGACGAGTTTGCCCTGGCCAGCCATGCCAAGGCTGTGGCTGCCATGGATTCTGGCCGCTTTCGAGAGGAGATCGTAGCCGTGCCGCTGCCCCAGAAGAAGGGCCAGCCGGTGGTCTTCGACAGCGACGAGACGCCGCGGCGGGACTCGAGCCTGGAGGCGCTGGCCAAGCTCAGGCCGGCCTTTCAGAAGGACGGCACGGTAACGGCCGGCAATGCTCCGCCAATCAGCGACGGCGCAGCTGCCGTGGTGGTGACCAGCGGTTACCAGGCTCGGGAGTTGGGCCTGGCGCCTATGGCGCGGGTGACCGGGTATGCCCAGGCCGCGGTGAAGCCACTGGAGCTGTTTGCCGCGCCTATCTATGCCGTGCGCAAGCTGATGGACCGGCTGGGCGTCGCCATCGACTATTTCGACCTGATCGAGGTCAACGAGGCCTTTGCCGCCCAGGCCCTGGCCGATGGCCGGGAGTTGGGCATGGATTGGGATAGGGTCAACGTGAACGGCGGTGCCATCGCCCTGGGGCACCCGATTGGGTGCTCGGGCGCGCGCGTGCTGGTGACTCTGCTGTATGCGCTGCGCCAACACAACCTTAGAACTGGGCTAGCTACCCTCTGCCTGGGTGGGGGCGAAGCGGTGGCGCTGAGCGTGGAGGTGATGTGAAAAATGCCCGCCAGGGGAGGGGTGGGTAGTTTGCCCTTTGCGGGCACTTGCTTAAGGGCCGTTTTGGTGATAGACTAGATGGTTGTTGCGGACCGGTCGCTAGGTCGCCCTGTGACCGGCCAAATGACAGAGCGCGGAGGTGTCCTACGAACGTCGAGCTGGTGGGGCTATTGGATTTTGCCCAGGAGCTGGCCGATGCGGCCGGACAGGTGCTGGTGGCCTGGCTCGGCAGGGCCAGCACGGCCACCAAGCGGGATGGCAGCATGGTGACGGAGGCCGATCTGGAGGTCGATCGGTTGGTTCACGACGCGGTGACTGCAGTCTGGCCGGGCCACGGCGTGGTGTCGGAGGAGACCTCCCACCTCTATGCCGGCGACGACTACACCTGGGTGGTGGATCCCCTGGACGGCACGACCAATTTTGCCAATGGCCTGGCTTACTGGGGTAGCAGCATCGCCTTGTTGCACCACCACGAGCCGTTGCTGGCGGTGATGGACTTCCCGTTGTTGCAGCAGCGCTTCAGCGCCGTGCGAGGCCACGGTGCCTACCTCAATGGCCAGCCACTGGCCGTCCGGCCACCGAGCCAGTTGCATGGCAACCAGTTCTTTACGGCGGATTCCCGAGCCTATCGCTTCCTGGAGGTCCGCTTGCCGGTGAAGGCCCGCATCCTGGGTGCCGCAACCTATGACATAGCGGCCGTGGCCGCGGGCGTGTCCGTGGCCTGTATCGAGACCACGCCCAAGGTGTGGGACCTGGCTGCAGCCTGGCTGGTGGCCCAGGAGGCCGGTGCCGTGGCAGGTACCCTGTTTGATGGCCCGTCGCTGTTCCCCCTCAGCCCGGGACAGGATTATCGCCAGCGGGTGTTTCCCGTGCTGATCGCGGCCAACGCTGATTTGTGGCAGCAATTTCGGGCCAGTATTCACTTGAGGCCGGGGACCGAGCGCCTGGCCCAACGCTATATCGAACAAGGCTGGGTGTTGCCCGGCCATTCAGGAGCTGCAAACCATGCCCAACGCGTTTACCAATAGAACTCGGATTCACTTTGAATCCATTGGCTCCGGCCACCCGGTGCTGCTGATTCCCGACCTGGGCTTTGACGGCTGGTTCTGGCACGGCGTGGCGCCGGCCCTGGGGGAGCGCTACCAGGTGATCGTGCCCGACCCCCGGGGCACCGGTCAATCGGCCAAACCGGAGGGCCCCTATTCGGTGGCCATGCTGGGCGAGGACATGGCGGGCCTGATCGACTCGCTGCAATGCCGCGGGGTCTACGTGGTGGGGCACGGGCTCGGTGCGTACGTGGCCCAGCACCTGGCCCTGGAGCGGCCGGAGCTGGTAGCCAAGCTGGTGCTGGCGGCGGCGGACTATGGCGGCCCTGCCGTGGTGCCGGGCCAGACCGAGGCCAGGGAGCTGCAGGCTGTGCGGGAGGGCGACTCCATGGAGCTGATTGAGCGGGCCATTGGTCTAGCCACGGCGCCGGGCTTTGTCCAGCGCAAGCCGCAGGTCGTGCGCCAGATCGTGGCCTATCGCATGGGTGATGCCGTGGCTGCGGCGGAGTACGATGCCCACCTAGAGGCGTTGCAGGCCATGGCAGAGAGCGAAGAGAGCTTTGAGGATCTGCTGCCGCAGCTTGAGATGCCTGCCCTGATCCTCGCCGGCGAGCAGGACAACGTGGTGCCGCCGGCCAACAACGAGCTCCTGGCGGAGCGCATCCCAAACTCCCAGGTCGTGACCCTGCCCGGCGCCGGCCATCTGTTTCCCCTAGAGGACGCCGAGGCCACCGTGGCGGCGTTGGTGGCGTTTCTGGGCGGCAGCAAGTTTCCCTGAGATGGTGCGCGGTAGTCGCTATGCCAACGGTTGAGGTGCGGGGCCAACGCCTCTGGGTGGAGGACGTGGGGGCGGGCGATCCGGTGGTGGTGTTGCATGGTGCCATGGGCACGGCCCGGGACGACCTGGGCGGCCTGATCGACTTCCTGGCACCACGCTTCCGTGTGCTGGCTCCAGACTTGCGGGGCTACGGCCGCTCTGAGCCCAAGCCCAGGGCCTTTGACGTGGATTTCTACCTCCAGGACGCTCTCGACGTGGGGGCGTTGGCCCGGGTGCTGGACCTGCCTCCTGCCCACGTGCTGGGCTACTCGGATGGCGGGGAGGCGGCCCTGTTGGTGGCGGCGGCGTTTCCGGAGCGGGCCCGCAGCGTGGTAGCATGGGGAGTGGCTGGATCTTTGGGAGCTGAGATCCTGCCTATCGCTGCCGAGTATGACAACCCCGAGGCCTGGGCCGGCCCACGGGCGGAGTGGCGGGCTGGCATCATGACCCGCCACGGCGAAGCCATGTTTGAGCCCATGGTCACGGGCTGGGCCCGAACGGTGCGGGCCATGGTAGTTGCAGGCGGCGACATCAGCCTCAGCCGGGCAGAGGCGATCCAGTGTCCGGTGCTATTGATCAACGGCGCCAACGACGCCGGCAACCCGCAGCACCTGGTGCGCCAACTCTGTGACCGCATCCCCCGATGCAGCCTGGAGATCTGGCCGGGCTTGGGCCATCCGGTGCATCGGGAGGCCTCCGAGCGCTTCCACGACCGGGTGCTGGCTTTCCTGCAATAGCGAAGGCGTATTGGACAGACCAGTTGTCTCGTGCTGGGGTTTTTGCCAGATCGCATGATCTGTGCTACACTTTGTCGCTGTGCAGCGAGGGCCGGAAGCCACCCTTCTCGAGCCCTCGTTACTTTCTGCCTGTGGCCCCGGCTCTCCCCTTGGGGCTGGTTGACCGCAGGTAATCCCATGGAAAGGAGGCAACTGCACGCGTGACTCAGAATCAGTATGAGGTCATGGTCATCGTTCACCCTGAAGCGGACGAAGAGGCTGTGACGGCGTTCAATGAGCAGGTGGGCCAGTGGGCCAGTGCTCAGGCAGGTGAGCTGGTCAACACCAATGTGTGGGGACGGCGCAAGTTGGCTTACGCCATTGACAGGCAGACCGAGGGCACTTACGTGGTCTACGATCTGCGCATGCCCAGCGCGGGTGTGGCGGAGCTCGATCGCAACCTACGCCTGCATGAGCAGGTGGTGCGCTTCCTGGTCGTGCGCCAGGGTAGTTAGGGTCTCGGCCACGGTGGCCGGGGATGCGGAAGGAGCGCAGGGCTGGGCTTTGGCTGCAGCTGTGCGTGCGCGGTAGACTTCCGAGGACATAGAGAGGTCATGGGACGATGACGAGAGGTTTGAACAAGGTTATGATCATTGGCGCCCTGGGCGCCGATCCGGAGATGCGTTACACACCCAGCGGGAAGCCGGTGACGTCTTTCAGTGTGGCGGTGAACCGGGGATGGCGCACCTCGGAGGGCGAGCGGCGGGAAGCCACGGAGTGGTTCAACGTCGTATCCTGGGGCAACCTGGCCGAAATATGCAACCAGCACCTGCGCAAGGGATCTCATGTGTACATCGAGGGCCGCCTGCAGACCAGGAGCTGGGAGGATGCGGAAGGGGTGCGGCATTTCCGCACCGAGCTGGTGGCCAACGAGATGATCATGCTGGACAGCCGCGGCCCCATGGTCGAGGACGATTATGGCGATCTGGAGTTCTAGGCTGCCCGGCACGCACTAGGCGTTGCGGGCAGCGCGGACCTAAGCAACCAAGAGGATAGACAAACATGGCAGACGAATCATCAGGTTATCAGCGTGGCGGTGGTGGTGGCGGACGACCGCCGGCTCGCCGGCGGCGCATGGGGACCGCTGCGCCGCGCGGGCGCAAAGTGTGTGCGTTCTGCGTCGATGGCGTCAAGGAGATCGACTACAAGCAGGCCGACACGTTACGCCGCTACATCACGGAGCGGGGCCAGATCCGTCCCCGGCGCAAGACGTCCCTGTGCGCCAAGCATCAGCGCCGGCTGTCTCTGGCTGTGAAGCGAGCGCGTTACATGGCCTTGCTGCCTTACACCAGCGAGCACATGCGCCTGTACGGGTGATGCGCGACGCCCTGGCGAAGGCGGACACATAATTATGGCACAGCGACGCACGCGAGAGCGGCCGGAGCCCTCTCGCAAAGAACAACAGATGACTCTGCGGGAGCGGGAGCAGGCGCGGCGGCTGACGATCATCGTCGGCACCGTGCTGGCGGTAGCCGGGGTGCTACTGGTGGCGGCCCTGGCCTATCAACTCCTGGTCCTGCCCAGCTCGGCGGTAGCCGTGGTAGATGGCGAGAACATCACCACGGAGGAGCTGGCCAACCGCAGCAAGTTCGACCAGGCCCAGTACAGCAACCAGCTGGCCAACCTGCTGAGCCTGCAGGATCAGTTCGACCCTGGCGGCACCCAGGGCTTCTTCACATCCCAGATCCAACAGCTCCAGGGTATCCTGGTCAACCCGGAGGGGCTGGCTAACCAGGCCCTCGAGACCATGATCGACGAGCGGATACTGCAGCAAGCTGCTGCTGCTGCTGGGATTACGGTCAGCGACGCCGAGGTGCGGGAGCGCATCGAGGGTGTTATTGCCGGCGGTCTGGGTGGCGTGACTGCACCGCAGGCCACAGCCACGGCCGAGGCCCTGGCCCTGGCCACGCCATCGCCCACCCCTTCGCCGACGCCGACTACCACAGTGACCATCACGCCCACTGCTACCCCTCTGCCCACGCCCACAGTGCGGGTGCTGACCGCGGAGGAGATCGACGAGTCGTACCAGGAGCAGCTGGCCAACATTGCCGAGACCAGTGGCCTGACCGAGGCGCAGTACCGGCAGCTGTTCGTGAACGACCTGCTGCGGGTCAAGCTGGTGGAGACCCTGGGGGACCAGATGCCCACCACGGGCGAGCGGGTACAGGCGAGCCACATCTTGCTTTCGGTGCCGGAGGATGCCGGGGAGGCCGTGGAGCAGGAGACCCTGGCGCGGGCCATCAGCATTACGCAGCAGCTTAAAGATGGGGCGGACTTTGCCACGCTAGCAGAGCAGTTCTCCGAGGATCCAGGGAGCGCGGTCAACGGCGGTGACCTGGGTTTCTTCGGCCGGGGTATGATGGTGGCCGAGTTCGAGGAAGCGGCTTATACCTTAGACATCGGTCAGATCAGTGAGCCGGTCCGCAGCCAGTTCGGCTACCACATCATCAAGGTGACAGGCAAGGATCAGGGCGAGCCGGACTTCGACCAGTGGTTCCAGGATCGCAAGACGGCTGCGGCCATCGAGCGCCGGCTGACCAATGCCCGGCTGCCCGCACTGCCGGACGTGAACCCGCTGTTGTTCCAGCAGGTGGCCCAGCCTGCGGCCTTACCGACGATCGCAGTGACTCCAGAAGGGCAGTAGAACGCACCAGACCGGAGTCCGGAAGCGAACCGCAGAGGCGGCAAAGAGCGCCGAGGAGACCAGGGTTCCAGAAACACGGAGGGCGTAAGGCTCAACCAGCCCTGCGCCCTCTTTGATTCCCTTGCCCTGGTTCCGGCTCCTCTGGTCCAATCTCCCCCCTTTGCGCTTGTATAATATGTGCATAGAAGCAACGCCAACTCGTTGCGGTTGGGTCCGGCCTCTGGTTCTCCCCGGCTAGCCGCCGCGGCGGGCTTCGGTAACGTTGGGGAGACGCTCGATGCGGGTGAGGATGCGGCTCAGCTGTTCGGCGTCGCGGATCTCCAGGGTGGCTGTGACCCGGGCCAGGTTGCCCTTGATGCCGGTGATGGCGCTGGCGTCACGCATGTTGATGCGCTCGTCCGCCACCAGGGCGGCGATATCGCGCAGCAGACCTGAGCGGTCGAAGGCTTCTACTGTGATGCGCACGGGATGGGTACGCTCGGCGGCCAGGCCCCAGCCCACCTGCACCATACGTTCCGGGTCTTTCTTGAGCATGCCCAAGACGTTGGGGCAGGTCCTGCGGTGGATGGTGACCCCCCGGCCCCGGGTCACATAGCCGATGATCTCTTGGCCTGGCATGGGGTTGCAGCACATGGCGGTGCGGCTGAGGAGGTCGCCTACCCCGAGTACGGTGATGCCCTCGGAGGAAATGGGGATATCGGACGGCGCGGCCTCTTGCTGCGCGGTGCGGGCTGCGGCCTCCTCCTCCTTGCGCTCCGCGTCCAGCACCCGGGAGGCGATCTGCTGCGAGTTGATGTCGCCGAAGCCAATAGCGGCGTACAGGTCCTCTATCCGGTCCAGGCCGAAGAGGCGGGCGATGGAGTCGTGGCTGCGCTCGACGTTGAGCCGGCGCAGCTCTCGCAAGAGGATATC
This sequence comes from Anaerolineae bacterium, assembly GCA_032111745.1. GTDB lineage: Bacteria > Chloroflexota > Anaerolineae > JAAEKA01 > JAAEKA01 > JAULUH01. Next base: position 22,367 of record JAULUH010000280.1, read on the forward strand.
CTGGCCCTGCTGGACGTTCTCCTCGCGGCTCTGTTTGCGGAACCAGCTGCGGATCTTGTTGCGGGCCTGGCGGGTGGCCGTGTAGCCCAGGGCAGGGCTAAGCCAGTCCCGGCTGGGGCCGCCCCGCTTGGCGGTGATGATCTCCACCTGTTCGCCGTTGCGCAGCCTGTAGTCCAGGGAGACCAGCTTGCCGTTGACTCGGGCCCCGCGGCAGCGGTGGCCTACCTCGGTATGCACGGCGTAGGCGAAGTCGATGGGGGTGGAGCCGGCGGGCAGATCCTTAATCTCGCCCCGGGGGGTGAAGACGTATACCCGGTCGCCGAAGACGTCGGAGCGCATGGAATCGACGAACTCCCCGGCGTCGCCCACGTCGTTGCGCCACTCCATGAGGCTGCGCAGCCAGGCCAGCTTGTTCTCAAACTCGACGTCTGCCCGGGTTTGCTCCTTGTAGCGCCAGTGGGCGGCGATGCCGTACTCGGCGGTGCGCTCCATCTCGTGGGTGCGGATCTGCACCTCCAGGTTGCGGCCGCCTGGACCGACCACTGCGGTGTGCAGGGACCGGTACATGTTGTCCTTGGGGTTGGCGATGTAATCGTCGAACTCGCCGGGGATGGGGCGCCACAGGCCATGGACCACGCCCAGGGCATGATAGCATTCGGCGATGTCATCCACCAGGATGCGTACGGCCTCGGTGTCGTAGATCTTCTCCAGCTCCACCCCTTTGCGCTGCATCTTGCGGTAGATGCTGTAGATGTGCTTGGGCCGGCCAGTGACGATAGCGCTGACCCCCGTCTTTTGCAGCTCATCTTGGAGCTGGGCGATGACCTGGTTGATGTAGGCGGTGCGCTCCTCGCGGCGTTGCTGGAGGCCCTGGGAGATCTGTTTGTAGATCTGGGGCTCCAGCCAGCGGAAGGCACCGTCCTCCAGCTCCCACTTCATCTCCCAGATGCCCAACCGGTTGGCCAGGGGGGCGTAGATCTCGAGCGTCTCGCGGGCGATGCGACGCCGCTTATGGTCCTTAAGGTGACCCAAGGTGCGGATGTTGTGCAGGCGGTCGGCCAGCTTAATCATCACCACCCGGATATCCTCGGCCATGGCCAGGAACATCTTGCGCAGGGTCTCGTCCCGCTGGCTGCGCAGCTTGGGATCGACCGGCTGGCTCTTGGCCTCGTCAGAGAACTTCTTCATGTCCTCCAACTTGGTGACCCCGTCCACCAGCGCAGCAACGGTGGAGTTGAAGTACTGGGCCATGTAGGGCACATCGTAGGGGGTATCCTCTACGACGTCGTGGAGAAGGCCGGCGGCGATGGTGTTGGCATCCATGCGCAGGCCGGCTAGCAGGCCGGCCACGGCCAGGGGATGCAGGATATAGGGTTCTCCCGAAGCCCGGGTGACCTCGCCATGGGCCTCGCAGGATAGCTTGAAGGCCCGGCGGATGAGATCCAGGTCCTCCTCCGACATGGTGCGCGGCAAGCGCGCGATCAGCTCGTCCAAGGTCTTGGGATCGCTGGCAAGGTCATGCGGCATGAAGGTCTGTCCGGTAGTCGCTGGGTATGGCCCGGCCGTCCCGGGCCGGGGTGCGATGCTGGCGTTCGACCTCCGATTATAGCGTAGGGCGGACAAACGCGCAACGGAGCGCAGCAGCCGCCCAGGGCTGCTCAAACGCCTCTGCGCCTTGCCGTGCCTGGGCGGACCGGAACAAGGGCCGACACGGACGAATACGAATGGACACGGACGCCGCAACGCGAATCGCGGGGTTCCCACAAGGAAGCTATGGAGCGGAGGCTTCCCCTGCGAGCGCCGGCCGCCGGTGCAGCTGGTCGAGGAAAAGAAAACGCCGGCCCCCTGGGGGGACCGGCATGGAAGGCCGAGCGAACGGCTGGAGCGGAGGGAATCCCGCACAGCGGCAGAGACGTCGGGCGAGCGTTGAGCGATCGCCGTACCAGCCCCTAGCTCTGGTGGTTCCTCGCCTAGATCAACCGCCGAACAGCTTCTTCAGCCCGCGCGAGATATCGTCGCCGATGCCTGGAACGTCGTCCAGGAGGTAATCCAGATCGCCGAGCGCCTTGAAGGCGTCACTGTTCTGATCGAGCAGATCCACCACACCCTTGGCATCGAGGCCATTCTCCTTGGCCATGGCACCGAGCCCGGAAACCGCGGCCGGGCCCAGGAAGCCCATCATCTTGCCCATGGAGTCGGGGGAGATACCGGCGACGCGCGCCAGGTTGGCTGTGACGTTCTCCACAGAGTTGGAGCCGGCCAGCGTGTTGAGCATCGACGCCGACTTGGCGGGGTCGAAGCCTTTGGCATAGGCGTCCAGGTCAGTGCCGACGGTGTCAGTGGCGCTCTTGAACAGGCTGCTGAGCGCGTCTGCACCACCAGGCTGCGCGGCGATCCGCTTGACGCCGCTCAGGACGGCGGCTATTCCCAATGGTGCCACCTTCTTCACGATGTCCGGGGGCAGTCCCACACGCTTGCCCAGGTCCTCCAAGACTGGACCACCAAATGAGGTGATCATGCTCGTAATCATGTCTGCCATAACTGATCGTCCTTTCGTCCTCTAAAGTGCTGCGCTGTTGGCGCATAGCGATAGCTGCAGCCGGCAGAGGTTGGGGCCACCTGCCAAAGCTGCCGAGTCACACCCGCAGACAGTATAGCAGACCTAGTGTAGGCGCCACAAAAAGCCGATTTGACAGTGGGATGGGCCGGCGGTAAAATTTACATGTACGCCCCCGTAGCTCAGTGGACCAGAGCATCGGTCTTCGGAACCGAGAGTCGCAGGTTCGAATCCTGCCGGGGGTGCCAGCTTTACCGCAAAGACGCAAAGGCACCAAGAGATTCCTCGGCGCCTTTGCGTCTTTGCGGTAGGTAATGAACCAGGGAGGCGGTCCAGTGGGCAATATCACCACGCAGGAACTGGAACTCGTTTGGGAGTCGAAGATCGCTGACCTGCTGGCAGGTGAGAGGGACAGGCGCTTCGAGGCCAGTGGCGTGCACCACAGAAATGGCTACCTGCACATTGTCTGCGACGACGGCCCCTTTGTTGTGCGCATCCGCGTGGAGGACGGTGTTGTGCAGCCGGAGCACACCTTGATCGAACTGCGAGGCGGTGCCATGGGGTACGAGGATGTCACCTTCGAGCCTCACGGCAAGCTCTGGTACTGCCTGATCGAGGCGGCCGAGACCAAGTCCGGCCTCTTGAAGCCGCGTGTCGAAGCCTTCGATGAGAACTTCGTGTTTGTGGAGAACTTCTGGCTGGACTTCTCATTGAAGGCCGGCAACAAGGGCATCGAGGGGTTGTCCTATTTGCAGCATGGCAATCACGACTACCTGCTGGGGTTGTGCGAGGGCAATAAGTGCAAGAGCGGCAGTGCCGGCCGCGAGCCGGGACAGGGGCGTATCCAGGTGTTCCGGCGGGCACCCGGCCAGTGGGACCATATCGGGACCATCAAGCTGCCGAAGACCGTGCTTTTCGAGGACTATGCCGGCCTCGACTTCCGCGACCGTTACGTGACGGTGGTATCACAGATGTCGTCGGCCCTGTGGATGGGCCGAGTGCGTTCCGATCGCACCAATCTGGACAGTATTTGGGAGGACGATGGGGTAACCTTTCTGTTCCCGCGCAGCAGGAACGGAAAGATCATCTACTGCAACCTGGAGGGGGTGACGTGGATTGGCGAGCGCATGTTGGCCCTGGTGTCGGATAAGGCCAAGGCCGACCGGCAAGCGTCGCGGTGCGCAGAAAAGGAGCAGTCGCTGCACATCTTCAGGCTGCCCAAGGGATTCAGGGGACCTGGTGAAAAAGGATCGTAGAGTAGGACCGGTGGCGGACGAGGGGCAGAGGTAATCGTGGAAATCGTGGCCTTAATGCGACCTATGGCCCAAGGAACAGCACCCACCACGCTTCGCCAATCTATGGAACCGTGGTACAATGCTGTCGCACAGGAGAGGTGAGCTATGGCCGACTGCCCCAACTGCGGAACCTGGAACCCTGACGACAAAATCGTGTGCTGGCGCTGCCAGATGGAGCTGCCTCGGCCCGTGGACAAGAAGCGTAGGGAACCGATGCGTTTTCTGGGGCTGCCGGTGTGGTCATGGTCTATCATCATAGTCATGTTGCTGGCAATTGTCCTGGCCCAGTGCCTGTTCCTACCCCCAGTGGCCGGGCCATGATCTCTCCCCGGCATGCTACCTTCTAATCCCACTTTTGCCCGCCGCGCGCGGTTGCGTCGCCAGCGCCGGGAAAACGCTTCCCTACCTCTGTTTCTGGCCCTGGGCACCCTCATGGGCAGCCTGTGCCTGCTAGCGCTGCTGCCAGCGGCCGTGCTCAGCCGGGCGCTTGGGCCCGGGCTTGGGGCCCTCAACCTGGCTGCGCCCCAAGTGCTGGTGATGGGGGTCGATCGCCGGCCGGATGAGGCCGGCCCCAGCCGGAGCGATTCGATGATTCTGGCTGGCCTCAACCCGGACACGGGCCAGGCCGGGCTGCTGTCCATCCCCCGGGACCTTTGGGTATCGATCCCGGGAGTGGGCTCGCAGCGCATCAACGCGGCGCTGGTGCTGGGCGATGACCCGGCCAACCCCGCGGCAGGGCCACAGTTGGCGGGCCGTACCGTGGGGGATCTGTTCGGCCAGCCGGTTGATCGCTACATGGTGCTGGACTTCCAGACTTTTGTCCGCCTGGTGGATGCCATGGGTGGCATCGAGGTCGATGCGCCGCAGCCGATTGTGGACACGGCCTATCCCACGTTCGACTACGGTGTGACCACGATCCGCTTTGCGGCCGGACCACAGGTTCTCGATGGCGAACAGGCCCTGGTCTACGTGCGCACCCGCCACGACGACGACGATTTCGGCCGGGCCGAGCGCCAACAGCAGGTGATTAGCGCCATGACGGCCCGACTGGCCCAGCCCGCCACCTGGGCGCAGCTGCCCGCCATCTTTGCGGTGCTGCGCGATGGCGTGCTGACCGACCTAACCCCGGCTGACCTGCCTGGGCTGGCCCCGCTGGCGCTGGCTATGCTGCGGGGAAAGGTGGCCACGGCCACGCTGGACGGCGATCGCACGACACCCTGGACCACAGAGGAAGGTGCCTGGGTCCTGTTGCCCAACTGGCCGGCGATCGACCAGGTGGTGGACGAGTTATTTGGCCGTTAGCTGTTTGGCCATTCATGAAGGAGTGTGAGATATGGCAGAGAAGAGTCTCGTGCAGAAGCTGCGCCTGCAAGGTGGCCAGCGGGCGCTGATCGCCAATACGCCTGCTGGCTATGTGGAAGGTTTGGGCCCGCTACCCGCCGGCTTACAGGTGGATACGCAGCCCGAGGGTGACAGCCTCTATGACTTCGTGCACTTGTTCGTGGTGGACAGTGCCGAGTTGGAGCGATTGGGCCCTGGGGCCATGGCCGCGGCAAAGTACGACGCTGTGGTCTGGATCTCCTACCCCAAGACCAGCTCCGGGATGCCGACGGACCTGACCCGCGATGTGCTGTGGCAGCTGATACCGGGCTTGCGGCCGGTGTCCCAGGTCGCGGTGGACGATACCTGGTCGGCGATGCGCTTCCGGCCGGCGGCCGAGGTGGGTAAATAGCGCTCGATGGATACCAAGACTATCGTCGACGTGACGGGCTGGATCGGCGTGGTGCTGCTGTTGGTGGCCTATGGCCTGGTGTCGGTGCGGCGCTTGGAGGGGGACTCGACTTCCTACCAACTGCTCAACGTCGTGGGCAGTGCCTTGCTGATCGTCAACAGCTACACCAACCGCGCGTTTCCCTCGGTGGCTGTCAACCTGTTTTGGATAGGCATCGGCGCATTTGCGCTGGTGCGGGCCACGATGCGCGAGGGAGGCAAGTCTCATGACCCTGGCACTTACTGAGCGAGACCAGGAGCTGTTGGCCGGTGCAGCCGGACCTGCAGCCCAGCTGGCGATGTCCATCCTGGTGCGCATGGGCCAGGTCTACGCCGCGCCAGCCCTGATGGATATCAGCGCCGCCCACATCGACAGCACCATCTATATCGGAGAGGCCGGGCTGGAGTTCGCGGAACGGCTGGCCAGCCTGGGCGCGCGCGTGGCCGTGCCCACTACCCTCAACGTCAGCGGGCTGGACGAGCATCACTGGCAGGAGTGGCCCGTGCCGGCGGATTGGGCATCCAAGGCCCATCGCCAGATGATGGCCTATCAGAGCATGGGCGCGGAGCCTACCTGGACCTGTGCACCGTACCAGACCGCGTGGCGGCCGGCCTTTGGCCAACAGGTGGCCTGGGGTGAGTCTAACGCTATCGCCTTTGCCAACTCGGTGTTGGGGGCGCGTACTGAGCGCTACCCCGACCTGCTGGATATCTGCTGCGCCATCACCGGCCGAGTACCGGCCATAGGGCTGCACCTCGCTGAGAACCGGGCCGGCCAGTTGCTGCTGCGATTGGTGGATGTGCCCCTGGCGGTGCAGCAAGACGACAGCTTCTACCCCGTGCTGGGCCATCTGGTGGGCCAGCTGGCCGGGGATGGCATCCCGGTGATCGATGGGCTGCGCGTGTCGCCGACCGAGGACCAGCTGAAGGCGCTGGGTGCAGCCGCGGCCTCATCTGGCGCGGTGGCGCTATTTCACGTGGTTGGGGTGACGCCTGAGGCGCCGACCCTGGACGCGGCGTTCCAGGGCCATCGGCCGGCGCGAGAGATCGCTATAGCGATGCGCGAGCTGCGATTGGCGCGGGAAGCGTTGACCACAGCAGAGGGTGATCGGCTGGACATGGTGGTGTTGGGTAGCCCGCACTTCTCGCTGGCCGAGTTCGCCCAGTTGGCGGGGCTGGTGACAGGGCAGCAGGCACATCCGGAGGTGAGTTTCCTGGTGACTTCCAGCCGGGGGATGGTGCAGCTGGCCCGGCGAGCCGGCTACCTGGACGTGTTGGAGGCCTTTGGCGGCCGGGTGACCGTGGACACCTGCATCCTTGCCACGCCCATGTTGCCGGCCGCTGTGAAGGTGTTGATGACCAACTCCGCCAAGTATGCCTACTATGCGCCGGGGATGCTGGACACTCGGGTCACCTTTGGCAGCCTGGAGGATTGTGTGCGCTCTGCGGTGATGGGGCAGGTGGTGCGGGATGATAGGGTCTGGCGGGCAGGTTTCGGACGCGATAGCGCGCAGATGAGCGGTTTGGAGCACGATCGCGCGCAGGCGAGCGGTCTGGAACACGATGGCACAAGGGCGGGCGAAGTCACGCAGCGCGATGGGCGCGAACAGGTGGCCATGGTGAGAGGCCAGGTTGTGGTGGCTGGGTGTGCTGCGGGGGAGGCCCTGGTAGCGGGCGAGCCGCTCTCGTTTTGGGGCGGCTATGACTACCGCACGGGCGAGATCATCGATCGCCGCCATCCGTTGAGCGGAGCGGTGGCGGCGGGGCGGGTGTTGTGTGTGCCTTTCACACGCGGGTCGTCGACCACTACGGCGGTGTTACTGGAGGCGGTACGCGCGGGCACCGCGCCGGCGGCTATTGTGACTACCGGTATCGATTCGTTTTTCGCTCTGGCGTCGGTGGTGGCTGACGAGATGTACGGCCGGGCCGTCCCCGTGGTCTCGCTGTTGCCGGCAGATTTCGCCCGCCTGGGCACAGGCGACCGGATCGAGCTGGATGAGATGGGCGCGCTACGGCTGGGTAGCCTCGATCTGGCGGCTGACGTCGACCATGGTGGAGACGGGAGCCTGGCCTAGCAGGTAGATCTGTTCCCAGGCGGCGCTGGCCAGGCGCGAGGCCTCGGCCTGGTTGGCAAAGTGCTCGGCAATGACCGAATATCCTTTGAGCTGGCCGTCGGCGAACACGGCCAGGTCCATCTGACCAGCCTTGGTGGGGTACTGCTCGCGGATGGTGGCGATCCAGTCATCCACCAGGGAGAGCCGCGCGGGCTGGAGGAACTGAGCCTGAGCCATGGCCCGGCCGTAGTCAGGGCTGATGAGAAACTGCAGGAGTTCCCATGCCTCTTCAGGGTGCTGGGTGTCACTGAAGATAGCAAAGCCGTCAGTAGTGGCAAGGGTGGCGCGGCGGACGGGCCCGGCGGGCAGGGGCGCGACGCCGATGCGAAAGTCGGAGTTGGCCAGGATGTCCTTCAGGGCCCAAGAGCCATCCTCCACCATGGCCAGGCGGCCGGCGGCGAAAGCGTCCCAGGGGTTCAGATTGTTTACGTCCAAGGGGGTAGCCATAACGCGATCATCCCACATGCGGGCCCGGATCCACTCCATGGCTGCCAAGGCCTCAGCTTCATCCATTCGGCTGTTGGTGGGATCTTCGGGGTCGACGAAATGGCCGCCCCAGGCATTGACATGGACCTGGATGCGATCCCACGAGATGTCCAGCATGCTGCCCCAAATGTCGGTCTGGCCGTCGCCGTTCTCGTCAACAGTCAGGCGGCGCATGGCATCCAGGTAGTCCTCGTAGTCCCAGGACTCGTCGGGGTAGGGGACGCCATAGCGGTCGAAGATGTCCTTGTTGTAGTAGAGGGCCAGCGCGCCGTGGTACTTGGGCAGGGCGTATTGCCGGCCGTCATCGGTGAAGTAGGACCGGTATTGCACGGGATCCCAATCGTCGATGGTGGCCTGGTCGAGGTCCCGGGCAACGAAGGGCCGCAGGTCGTAGGTGAAGCCCTCCTGAGCCCAGACGGGAAAAAAGGCACAGCACCCGGAAAAGACGTCCGGCGCCCTGCCGGCCTGGAAATCGGCCAGCATCTCCTGCTCGAAGACATCCGACGGGGGATCCAGGGTGTAGAAGACGCGCAGGTCAGGATGGCTGGCGTGGAACTGGTCCAGCATCTCTCGGGCCATGGGGGGGAACCACTCGGTCCGCCAGTCCTGGTAGACCAGCTGCACGGGGCCCTCGGGAGTGGGCTCGCCACCGGGCAGGCGTGACGTGGGGATGGTGCACGCGGCCAGCAAGACAAGGGCCAGGGCCAGGGCAGCCAGCAGCGCTAAGCGGGGATGGCTGGGGTGATGAGGTGTTTGGAGTGGCATGGTCATGGGCTCTCTCCAATCGGGCACCCGCCAGAGTCGCTGGCCCTGGCTGGAACCGGCTTTCTATACCTGCCATTGTATCACGTTTCCTCGATTGCGCCACCAGCAGGTCAGGGCCGCATGCTAAGGCTGATGCGATTGCGGTCGCGGTCAACCTTCAGGACCTTGACCTCCACGATGTCGCCCACTTGCACCACGTCGTGGGGGTTGCGCACGAACTTCTCCGCCATCTCGCTGACGTGAACCAGGCCATCCTGCTTGACTCCGATGTCGACAAAGGCGCCGAAATCGACGACGTTGCGCACGGTGCCTTGCAGCACCATGCCCTCCCGGAGGTCGTCCATGCTCAGGACGTCATGGCGCAGGATGGGGGCGGGCAGGTCATCCCGCGGGTCGCGGCCGGGGCGTACCAGGGCCTCCAGGATATCCTGCAGGGTGGGCAGGCCCACGTCCAGCAGCGTGGCCAGCTCAGCGAGGTCCTCGGCACTGCGGAACTGCGCCAGGCGGCCGCTGAAGTTCGCCATCCGCAGGTTGAGGCCGGCCAGCTCCAGCAAGGCCTGGACAACAGGGTAGCTCTCAGGATGGACCGTGGTACGATCCAGGGGGTTCTTGGACTCGGGCACCCGCAGGAAGCCAGCAGCCTGCTGAAAGGCCTTCGGCCCCAGCCCCTTAACGGCCAGCAGGTCGTTGCGGGACTGAAAGGGGCCGTGGGTGTCGCGGTGGGCCACGATGGCGGCGGCGAGCTTTGGCCCGATGCCGGCCACGTGGCGCAGAAGGGCCGGGGACGCTGTGTTGGCGTCTACGCCCACGGCGTTGACCGCGTCCTCCACCACGGCGTCCAGGGCCTCGGCCAGCTTCTTCTGGTCGACGTCGTGCTGGTAGAGGCCCACGCCGATGCTCTGGGGGTCGATCTTGACCAGCTCGGCCAGGGGATCCTGGAGCCGGCGGGCGATGCTGACCGCGCCGCGCAGCGACACGTCCAGCTCAGGCAGCTCCTGGCGGGCAAGGCTGGACGCGGAATAGACGCTGGCGCCGGCCTCGTTGACCAGGGCGTAGGCCAGGCCCGGGCCGCGGCCGTGCTTGCCGGGGAGGTCGCCGATCAGTTCGGCCACCAGCTGCTCGGTCTCGCGGCTGGCGGTGCCGTTGCCAATGGCGATGGCCTGGACACTCCAGCGTTGTACGGCCCCGGCCAGCTGGTCCTTGCTCTGGTCCCACGCCTTCTGGGGGTCGTGGGGATAGATGGTGAAGCTGGCCAGGTATTTGCCCATGCCATCGACTACTGCCACCTTGCAGCCGGTGCGGTAGCCGGGGTCAATGCCCATCGTGACGGTGTTGCGCAGGGGGGGCTGGAGCAGGAGCGCGCGCAGATTGGTGGCAAAGACGCCGATGGCGTGGTCGTCGGCGTGCCCGGCCAGGCTGCTGCGGAGCTCGCGCTCGATGGCTGGCGCGATGAGCCGGTGGTAGCTATCCTCTACGGCGGCCCGCAGCTGGGGTGCAGCCGGCGCAGCAGGATTGTGGATGAACCGATCCTCGATCTGGCCGATGATCAGGTCTCCGGGCGTGTCCAGGGATACCCGCAGCGCATCTTCTTTCTCTCCGCGGCTGATGGCCAGGAGCTGGTGGGGGGCTACCTTGCTAAGGGGCACCTGGAAGTCGTGGTAGATCTGGTAGCGGTTCTGTGGGTCGGCGCCGACCCTGGCGAGCTTCACCAGCAGCGTTCCCTCCTGCTCGGCGTGGTGGCGGGCGATGGCGCGGGCGGTGGCGTCGTCGCTAACCTGTTCGGCGATGATGTCCCGGGCGCCGGCCAGGGCATCCTCGGCAGTGTGGACCTCGTCCTGTACGAAGGCGCGGGCCAGCTCGAGGAGTGCAAGGCTGTCGACGGCCTGGGCCAGCAGCTGCTCGGCCAGGGGCTCCAGGCCATGTTCTCGCGCGATCATGGCCCGGGTGCGGCGCCGGGGACGGTAGGGCAGATAGAGGTCCTCCACCTCCTGCAGGGTAACAGCGGCCTCGATGGCGGCTGCTAGCTCCGTGGTGAGGCTGCCCTGCCCGGCGATGGAGCCCAGCACGGCCTGTTGGCGTTCCCGCAGGTTGCGCAGGTAAGCCAGGCGGGCCTGGACCTGGCGCAGCTGCACCTCATCCAGGCCGCCGGTGGCCTCTTTGCGGTAGCGGGCGATGAAGGGGATGGTGTTGGCGGCGTCCAGCAGGGCTATGGCGCCGGCCGCCTGATCCGGCCGCAGCTTCAGTTCAGCGGCGATTTGCCCGGCCAGGGATGGTGGTGACAAGGGTTACCTCAGCTTGATGGGGGATTGTCTCAGGTCCCTGGGCCAGGGACCTGTCGATATTGCCATTGCCAACCGGGATTGTCAAGATCGACTTGACAGACCATGCAGCCGGTGCTAGACTCGCCGGTGCCGGCGACCTCGGGGACAGCAGATTGCAGGCCAGGCAGAGACGGTGAGTTCCATGGTAGATGACTTGATCAGTGCGCACTATCCGGGCGTTTTTCCCGACCTGGTGGGAGGCTCCCTGCTCCGCCTGGCGGAGGGTGAGCGCCTTTGGAAGCTCTATTTCTTGCGTCCTGGCTGGGGCCGTGACGAGCGAGTTGAGCATCGAATCTATACCAAAGAACAGGCCGATGGCTTGATAACCCTGGTGAGCTACAACTTCCGCATGCCGCCAGGCAGCCGGCCCGTGAAGAGTAACCTGGCTGTGGCTCGCGATATCCCTGAGGATACGCTCAACCAGGTGGTGTGGCGGGTGGTACGCCAGACCGGAATCGGGCCGGACGAGCTGGAGGTGATCGATCTCAGCGGGTTAGCCACCTTCGAGGAGCAGCTACGCTATCTGCGCCGGCTGGGCGAGTCCGAGCCCAGCGATGTGGCGAACTGAGGTACGAGAAATGATCCTGTTACGTGAGCATCTCGAGCGCCACGAACATGCTGTGCTGGCGCCCTACGCCATGAAGAGCGGCGACAGCTGGGGTCGAGTGCATGCGGACGACGAGCATCCCTACCGCTCCTGCTACCAGAAGGATCGGGACCGCGTCGTACACACCACGGCTTTCCGGCGGCTAGAGTACAAGACCCAGGTGTTCGTCTACCACGAGGGGGATCACTATCGCAACCGGCTGACCCACACCATCGAGGTGGCCCAGATTGGCCGCACCCTGGCGCGCGCACTGCGCGCCAACGAGGACCTGGTGGAGGCCATCTGCCTGGCCCACGACCTGGGCCACCCGCCCTTCGGCCACACCGGCGAGACTGCGCTCAACGAGCTGATGGCAGCCCACGGTGGTTTCGACCACCAGCGCCAGACCATGCGTATCGTCGAGAAGCTGGAACAGCGCTATCCGGGCTTTCCCGGGCTAAACCTGACCTACGAGGTGCGGGAGGGGCTGGTTAAGCACGACACAGACTATGACGTGACCGATGCCACTGGCTATGAGCCCGAGCTCGCCGGCACTTTGGAGTGCCAGCTAGCCAACCTGGCCGACGAGATCGCATACAATGCGGCGGACCTGGAGGATGGGCTGCGCAGCGGCGTACTTGATGCGGGCGAGGTGGGCGAACTGAGCATCTGGCGCACCATTCGCGAGTCGCTCACTGTCGATCCGGACCATCCGGTGCCACTGGAGGCGCCCGTAGATAACCTGGTACGGGCGCGGGCGGTGCGCAAGCTGATCGGGGCAGAGGTTACCGATGCCGTGTTCCACACGGACAGGCAGATGCAGGCCAACGGCATCGAGACGGTGGCGGACGTGCGGGAGTGGGGCCAGCCTATCGCCGGATTTTCACCTGAGATGGATGCATACAACCGGGAGTTGAAGGCGTTCTTGCTGGAGAGGTTTTATCGCAACTGGCGGGTGAACCGCATGGCTGGAAAGGCCACCCGAATTCTGCGGGCGCTGTTTGGCGCGTACATGGAGGATCCCAACCAGATGCCTCCCCACTTTCAAGCGCGAATTGGCACTGAGCCCCAGGGGCTGGCGAGGGTGGTGTGCGACTACATCGCAGGGATGACGGATCGGTACGCGATCCAGGAGTATAGCAAGCTATTTGACCCCGAGACCAGGGTGTGACGCTGGGGCGGGAGCGACTGAAGCCGCCTCTACGAGCCGGGCACGCCGCGCCTGGGGATAGGCTCGGAGTCACGACTTCAGTCGCTCTCGGCAGGCGAAGCGACTGAAGTCGCCACTACGAGCAGGGAAGTAGCTAGAGGGCCTGGCGGCTAACTCGCATGGTGACAGTGAGCTCGCGAAAAGCGCTGCGAGCAGGGCCTTCCGCTTCCAGGTATTCCAGGTCTTCGATCTCGCCCTCCAGGCGCAGGGTTTGGGCGTCCAGCACGAAGCCCTGGCCTGGACGGGCCAGGATGGCGTCGCCGCGAGGGGCTAGCTTCTCGCGCAGGCCGGGGTTACCGTAGGCGAAATCGCTCATGAGGACCTTGGTGACCGTACGGATGTCACTCTTGTCGAAGAGCCAGACCTCCACGGCGGGGATGCGGTTAGGGTCGCCGTTGATCATCTCCGAGAAGGTCATGCCGCACTCGCCCAGGTAGCCACCGCCCGGGGCATCGATGCTAAAGGTCTCGTCGTAGCTGGCGTCGCCGGGGACGAAGCTGGCGGTGAATTCCTGCAGAACAGGACCAGATCGATAGCTGGCAGGCGCGGGGGCGGTGGCCACCGTGGGCTGGCGCGTGGCTGCCATGCTGGCGTCCACCACCGTTCGCTCGCGAACCGGCGCGGAGCTGAACTCACCTTCCTGGTAGGTCGGAAATTCCTCATAGCCCGGGTAGTCGCCGGCCTGGGGTGGGACCACAGCAGGCTTGCGCCGGGTGAGAAGCCAGAGGGCCAGGGCGATGCCTGCGCCGAGAATGCCAATGCCCAGCAGGGCTGGTAGCAAGTCCGACGTCGTACCGGTGCCGGCCGCAGGCTCTGCCGTGGGTACCGCGACCGCAGTGGCCTGCGGGGCCACTGGCGTAGCCTGGACCAGTGGCAGACCCGCGTTCATCCCCAGGGCAGTGGCCAGGGCATAGACCTGGTTGGCCGCGGCGATATCACCGCCGTCCAGGGCGCGCTGGGCGACGCCGGCCATGAGCTCCTCTACCTCGGCCTGCGTGCCCAATAGCTGGAGCCGCTGGACCGCCAGGGCTTGATTGGGGTCCGTTTGATAGGCTTGGGCTACGGACTGCAGATAGACCGCCTGGTCCTCCGGTCGCACCTCACTCAAGGGAACGTCTGGATAGGTGACGGGGAATAGCAACCAGCCAAAGAGGAACCAACCGACGAGCAGGCCGACGACGAAGGCGCCGATAATCCAAATCCACCTGCTTGTGCCGTTGTCTCCCATGAGCGACCTCCTTCTTCCTAGAGATAAGCGGATCAGTCAGGCTCGCCCTTGCCCTTTAGCCGGCCGCGCGGGTGAGCCTGGCGCATGACCTCGTGCAGGCGGGTCTGGCTGACGTGGGTGTAGCGCTGAGTCGTGGATGGGCTGGCGTGGCCCAACATCTCCTGGATGAGACGGATGTCCACGCCCTCGTCGACCAGGTGGGTGGCGAAGGAGTGGCGCATAGTATGGGGGGTGACTTTGCGGTCGATGCCCGCGGCCTTGGCGCAGCGGCTGAGCATACGGATGATGCTGACCCGGCCTAGCCGGCGGCCAAAGCGGTTGAGAAACAGGGCGTCGCCGGAGTGCTCGTTAGCCAGGCTTGGCCGGCCGCGGGCCAGGTAGTGGCGTAGTGCCTCCTCGGCCGGGTTCCCGAACAGGGCCAGGCGCTCCTTATTGCCCTTGCCCAGCACCAGGGCCTCCCGGCGGGCCAGGTTGACGTCGCGCAGGGAGAGGTGCTCCAGTTCACCCAGGCGGATGCCGCTGGCATAGAGGAGCTCCAGGATGGCCCTATCCCGAAGCCCCTGGGGGGTATCCTGATCGGGAACCCTCAAGATGGCCAGGACCTCGTCATAGCTCAGCACCCGGGGCTGGCGCATGGTCTGGCGAGGGGACGCCATGCGGCCCAGCGGGTTATGGGGCAGCAGTCCTTCCCGCACCAGGAAAGTGCAGCAGGCCCGCACCTCGGAGAGCCGGCGCGCGATGCTGGCGGCCACGTAACCGCCGCTGCGCAGCTCAGCCAGCCACTGGCGGACCAGCTGTTTGTCCACCTGGTCCCAGCGGGAGACACCATGGGCCTCGGCGAACGCAATGAAATCTGCGATCTCGTGCCAGTAGTTGCGCACAGTATAAGGGGAGGCGTTGCGCTCGGCGGTCAGATAGGTGGCGTAGCGCTCGAGGTCGTCGCGCATGGGCGTGTTGGGGAGTGCGGCCAGCGGGGCTGTCCCGGCAGCCTGGGAGCGGCGTCCGGCGGCGGGGCTCATGAGACTACCTGGGCCTCGAGCTTTTTTAGATCGAACCAGTGGCTGCAGTTGGTGCAGCGGGCCTTGTCCTTGCCGGCCTGGGTCAGCAGGCTGCCGCAATCAGGGCAGGGCACGGCGATGGGCCTTTGCCAGACGCTGAAGTCGCAGTCGGGATAACGCTCGCAACCGTAGAAGGTGCGGCCGCGGCGGCTGCGGCGCTCCACCAGCTCGCCCTGGCGGCACTGGGGACAGGTGACACCGGTCTTGACCAGCAGGGGTCGCGTGTAGCGGCACTCGGGATAGTTGGAGCAGCCGATGAACTTGCCGTAGCGGCCAAGGCGCATCACCAGGTCGTGGCCGCATTCGGGGCAGGCTTCGCCAATGGGCTGATCCTGGACGTCGGCCCGCTCCATGGTGCGCTCGGCCTCGGCCAGCATGCCAGAGAAGGGCTCGTAGAACTCGCGCAGCACGTCGACCCAGTCGCGCTCGCTGGCGGCCACGCTGTCCAGGGCCTCTTCCATGCGCGCGGTGAAGCCGACCTCAAAGACTGCCGGGAAGTGCTTTACCAGCTGGTCGTTGACCACGAAGCCCAGTTCGGCCGGGTAAAGGCGCTTGTCCCGTTGGGCGACGTAGCCCCGGTCCTGGATTGTGCTCAGGATCGGCGCGTAGGTGCTTGGCCGGCCAATGCCGTTTTCCTCCAGTGCCTTGACCAGGGAGGCCTCGGTATAGCGGGGAGGGGGCTGGGTGAAGTGCTGCTCGGGGAGCAGCTTGAGCAGGTCGAGCAGCTCACCCTCGCTCAGGGCGGGCAGCCAGCCGTTGTCCTCCTCGGCATCGCCTTCGCCATTGCCGTCACTGGCCGGCTTGCCGTTGTCATCCCGGCCCTCCTCGTAGACCGAGAGGAAGCCAGGGAAGCGCACGCGTGAGCCGCTAGCTCGGAAGAGATATTCTGGCGTCTCCAGCCTGGCGGCCACTTCAACCGCGTCTACAGGGGTGAGGGTGGGCACCTCCCGCCGGGGCAGGGCAGCGATGTCCACGGCGATGGTGTCGTAGATCGCCGGAGCCATCTGGCTGGCCACGAAGCGCTTCCAGATCAACTCATAGAGCCGCTTCTGATCCCGGCTGAGATAGCTGCTAACCTCTTCAGGAGTCCGCAAGATGGAGGTGGGGCGGATGGCCTCGTGGGCCTCTTGAGCACCTTTGGCCCGGGTCTTGTAAACCGGCGGCGACGGCGGGAGGTATTCGGGGCCGTACCGCTCGCCGATGAAGGAGCGCGCCTCAGCCTGAGCCTGAGCCGAGACACTGACGCTGTCGGTGCGCATATAGGTGATCAAGCCCACCTGTTCACCTTCACCAAGGGCCACGCCCTCGTAGAGCTGTTGGGCCAGGCGCATGGTATGGCGGGCGCCGAAGCCTAGCTTGCGGGAGGCCTCCTGCTGTAGGGTGCTGGTGGTGAAGGGGGCCGCGGGCCGGCGGCGGCGCTCGCCCTCGCGTACCGAGGTCACCAGGTAGTGGGCGCGCTCCAGGTCGTCCACCACAGCCTGGGAATCCTCTGCGTTCTTGAGATCCACCTCCTGGCCGCGCAGGCGATGCAGCCTGGCCAGGAAGTCGGGCCGGGGCCGCTGTTCACGCGTGGTCTGCTGGGCCAGCTGGGCGTGGATCGACCAGTACTCCACCGGGATGAAGGCCTCGATCTCCCGCTCGCGCTCGACCACTAGTCGCAGGGCTACTGACTGCACCCGGCCGGCCGAGGTGCGCCCGCGCACACGATCCCACAGCAAGGGGCTGACCTTGTAGCCCACCAGGCGGTCGAGAATGCGCCGCGCCTGTTGAGCGTTCACCAGGTCCATGTTGAGATGGCGGGGGTGGGAGAAGGCCTCGCTGACCGCGTCCTTGGTGATCTCGTGAAACACCACCCGTTTGCCCTGGTCAGGCGTGATCCCGGTGGCCTCTACCAGGTGCCAGGCGATAGCTTCGCCCTCACGGTCGGGGTCGGTGGCCAGATAGACCTCGCGAGCTCGGCTGACCTCCTCCTGGAGCTCCTTCACCGTCCGGCGCTTGTCGTTGGGCACGCGATAGGTGGGCTCGAAATCGTTCTCCACATCCACCGAGAGCTGGGAGCGCAGCAGGTCACGTACATGGCCCACTGAGGCCCGAACCGTGTAGTCTTTGCCGAGGAAGCGACCAACGGTCTTAGCCTTGGCCGGCGATTCGACAATGACCAGCTTGCCGTTGCGCTGGACGTGGGGGGCGCCCTTGCCGGAGCTTTTTGCGCCGCGGGCCTGGCGCGACTGGCGGCTAACCACAGGTGCTGGCAGATCCTGGTGGTCGGTGGTGGCTCCGATCTTGAACAGGCCGGTGCCACAGACCGGGCATTGGCCGCGCGCGGCGGGCCGGCCATTGGCCATGAAGATGGCCTGGCCCGCGGCCATGGTGCGCATGGTCTTGCACTTGACGCAATAGGCCTCGACGTCGCTCGTCAAGGGGGCCGAGATGTCCTCGGGCGCCGGCCCGGCTGGTGCCGCGAGCTCCCGGCGCGGGCGCGGGGCAGCCGTGATCTCCGGCTTGGGCAAGTGAGTGTGGGCAGGCGTGTCGCCGAGCCGGGTCATCTTGGTGCCACAGATGGGGCACGCGCCCTGGGTGGCCGCGCGGCCGTTGGCAAGCCACACAGCCTGGGGGTCTGCTATATCTCGCTTGTCACGACACTTTGTACAGTAAGCTTGCATAAAAGATCAACCGTAAGTCAGTGTAGATACGACGCTGGCAGGGACCTGGCCTAGTGAGCCAGGACGTAGCTCATGGCCCCGGCCTGGCGGGCCAGCCCCTTGAGCTCCAACAGGGTCAGGGTGCTGGCTACGGTGGCTGCGGACAGGTCTGCGGCTCGGCCCAGTTCGTCCACATGCAGGGGCTCGTAGCTCAGCAGATCCAACAAAGAGCTTTCCAGGGCCGTCGTAGGCACTGCGGCCCGGATCTCAGCCTGTTGGGCCACCTGGAGCAGGTTGAGCTCCTCCAGCACATCGCCGACGGCCAGCACAGGAATGGCGCCGTCGCGGATCAGGCGATTGGTGCCCTCGCAACTGCGCTGAAAGATGCTACCAGGCACGGCAAAGACGTCGCGGCCCTGTTCCAGGGCAAACTCGGCGGTGATCAGGGCACCGCTGCGCACGCCCGCCTCCACCACGACCACGCCCTGCGCCAGCCCGCTGATGACGCGGTTACGGGGCGGGAAGTTGTTGCGCTCGGGTTGGGTGCCGAGGGCGTATTCCGAGACTAGCGCGCCACGTTCCACAATAGCCTTGGCCAGGTGCCGGTTGGTCGCCGGGTAAATCACGTCTACGCCAGAACCCAGCACGGCGATAGTCCGGCCACCACCTTCGAGGGCTGCCTGGTGGGCGACTGTGTCGATGCCCAGGGCCAGCCCACTGATCACGGTAACGCCGTTGGCAGCCAGGTCGCCAGCCAAGCGGCGGGCAGCTTCTTTGCCATAGACGCTGGCGCTGCGCGTGCCCACCAGGGCTACAGCCCAATCGTCCTCCGGCAGCAGCTCACCCAGGACGTACAGCACGGGTGGCGCGTCCGGGATGTGGCGCAGACGGGCTGGGTAATCCGGGGACTCCCAGGTCAACACCTGCACGCCAGCCCGGCGGATCCGGGCCAGCTCGTGGTCCAGATCCAGGCTGCGCCGGGCGGCCAAAAGGTTCTCCGTGGTACGGCGGTCAAGCCCGGCCCTATGCAGCTCGGCAGCCGGGGTTACCCACGCCTTCTCGATGTCGCCGAAACAGTCGAGCAGGGCCCGCAGGCGGACCGGCCCAATGCCCAACACCTTGTTGAAGCCAACCCAATATGCCAGCCTTTCCATCACGGCACCTCACATGTGTTCCCCAAACCGCCGATGGAGCCGGGCGCCAACTGGACCTGCCTGGCGCCAGCATACCGTATTCGTCGTGTTTTGTCAAGTGACATGAAAACGTCGGGGCTATGCTCAGTCCAGTAACCCAGGCAGGGGCCGAATAACGATCCGGCGGGCCGGCAAGTCCTCCTCCACCACGACGTCGTCGATATAGGGCACCAGGATCTCTCCCCCGGGGTGACGCACTACGAGGACATCATTGGCGCCGGTGATCAGAACCTCGGTGATCTCCCCCAGGTCGCGGCCATCGGTGCTGACGACCCGGACGCCAATCATCTCGAACACATAGTGTTCGTCCTCAGGCAGTGGCATCAGCTGGTCCTGGGGAATCTGGACCCATAGGCCCCGTAAGGCTTCGGTAGCTTCCGGATTGTCGTAGCCCTCCAGCTTGAGCAGGGCCTGGCCCTGAAGCAGGCGGCTCGACAGCACCGGCGCTGGCTGGGCCTCGGGTCCCAGGAAGACCAGGGTCAAGTGGAGGAAGCGTTCGGGGAAGTCGGTATGCAACGCGACCTTAACCTCGCCGCGCACGCCCCACGGCCGTAGGATCTGGCCGATGGCGATGTAGCCCTCGGCAATATCCGGTGAGCTCCCGGTCAGGCTCTGCATGGCTTTTGTCATCGGCGGTAAATGGTCCCCCAGGCCGCAGTGGCGGCATTGGCGGGAGGCCGTCTGTGCGGCGCTCCCGTTGCCCGCCGGCGTGTCCGGTTCAGAGCTCACGGCGATGCGGTGCCCTGACCCCTGCTATCCTCAGTCGATTTCCAACGTAACCTGTTTACCACTGCGCACGGCCGGAACTCGCAGCACGGCCCGGATGGCGTTGGCCACACGGCCTTCCTTGCCGATGACCCGACCCATGTCGGATCGGGCGACACGCAACTCAAGCACGGTACCCTGGGCCGTACGAATCTCCTTGACCCGGACGGCATCGACGTCGTCGACCAGGCCTTGGGCGATGTACTCTACGAGCTCTTTGACAGGCATCGTGCTTTAGGCCTTGGCCGCGGGCCCGGCTACCGGCTGGCGAGACTCCTCCAGCTGGGCCATGACCCCTGACTTAACCAGGAGGCGGCGCACGGCTTCGGTGGGCTGGGCGCCGACGCTGAGCCAGTACAGCGCACGGTCCGTCTGCAGATCACAGGTCTCAGGCTCGGTGCGCGGGTTGAAAAAGCCGATGTTCTCGATGAAGCGCCCGTTGCGGGGAGCATCAGAGTCGGCGACGACGATTCGATAGCTGGGCTGTCGCTTGGCGCCAACGCGGCGCAGTCTCATCTTGACCATGGATCGATCTACCGGTGTCCTTCCGATTTGTTCTGCTTTTTCATGGATACGGCACGACCCGGGGGCCGTGCCGTTGGCAATCCTTGCTAGCAAAGGACATTGTACCCCAGGTCGTCCAAACGGGCAAAACGCGCAAGCAGAGCGCAACTACGAGACCTGGCCCCCTTTCGGGCTCTCGTGCGCTGCCGCAGCGCACCATATAACGTCTTGCTCAGCCTGGAAGGTCAAGGCCGCGGCAGCCTCGGCGAAATTGGCGGCCCAGCGGTTGCGGAACAGAGCCTCGCGCGAGTTAGAGAACCGGGGCGCCAGCTGTCGGTCGCTGGCCAGGCACATCAGGTAGTAATGTTCCTCGCGCACCACGGTGCGGCCGCGATACTCGAAGGTGACCTGTCGCCGACCCAGGTCGGCCAGGATGCTAACGTCGCAGTAGCCCGTCTCCTCGCACACCTCGCGGCGGGCGGCTAACTCAGGAGCCTCGTCCTGGTCAATGTGCCCCTTAGGCAGCCGCACCTCGTGGGTATCGTCCAAAGTGCGCTCGATGAGTAGTACACGACCGGCACTGTCCATAACGACGCCACCCGCAGCCTGGTAGTGATGGATGTCAACCTTGGGCACGGCATAACCCGCCATTGTTGGTGATCACGAGGAGGTAGTATAGCATAGTGTAGGTGACGACACAACTGGCGCTCTTGCGGGGTTGCCGAAGCCAATGGGGCTGTGGTAAAATGGTCTTGGCATTTTATCAGCACGTGCCGGTATCGACCAGGCCAAGGGCGTCCTGATCGTGCGTGACAAGCCATGACTTAACGCACCGCAATGGCCTGGGCAGGTGATGTCCAGGCTATTGTATTGATATCATTCAGACCAAAGGAGAAACCTATGCGTGCCGAGGAACTGATCCGGCTGGAAAATACGTACGTGGCCCATATTTACCATCCTCTCGACGTGGTGATCGAGCGCGGGGAGGGCGTGTGGGTGTACGACGTGGAGGGGAGACGATATCTGGACTGCCTGAGCGCCTATTCCGCGGTGAGCCAGGGCCATTGCCATCCCAGGATCGTGGCCGCCCTGGTAGAGCAGGCGCAGCGCGCCACGCTGACCTCGCGGGCATTCCGCAACGACCAGTTGGGCCCCTTCAGCAAGGAGCTGTGCGATCTGCTGGGCTACGATATGGTGTTGCCCATGAACTCAGGCGCTGAGGCGGTGGAAACGGCTGTGAAGACCGCCCGCAAGTGGGGCTATGAGGTCAAGGGGGTGCCCGATGGCGAGGCGGAGATCATCGTGTGCCTGGGCAACTTCCACGGCCGCACCACCACGACTATCAGCTTCTCCACTGAGGCCAAGTACCGCAAGCATTTCGGCCCGTTCACGCCTGGCTTCAAGGCCGTGCCCTTCGGCGATGTGGACGCATTGTTTGACGCCATCACGCCCAACACGGTGGCGTTCCTGGTGGAGCCGATCCAGGGCGAGAACGGCATCAACGTGCCACCGCCGGGCTATCTGAAGTTCGCAGAAGCGCTGTGCCGGCGGGAGAACGTGCTGCTCATTGCCGACGAGATCCAGGTTGGGCTGGGACGCACGGGCAAGATGCTGGCCTGTGACCACGAGGACGTGCGGCCGGACATCGTGATCCTGGGCAAGGGCCTGTCGGGGGGCTTCTACCCGGTCTCTGCCATCGTGGCCGACCGGCCCATCCTGGGCCTGTTCAACCCGGGTGACCACGGCAGCACCTTTGCGGGCAACCCGTTGGGCAGCGCGGTGGCGCGGGCAGCCATGAAGGTGCTGGTGGAAGAGGGCATGGTGGAGAACGCGGCCGCGCAGGGCACCTACATGCTGGAGCGCCTGCGCCGCCTGGAGAGCCCCTACGTCAAGAACGTGCGTGGCCGGGGGCTGCTGATTGGCCTGGAGGTCACGGAGGAGGCCCGGGGGGCGCGGCGCTTCTGCGAGGAGCTGGCGCACGAGGGTATCCTGTGCAAGGAGACCCACGGCACCGTGATCCGCTTCGCTCCACCCCTGGTGATTACGCGCGAGCAGGTCGACTGGATGCTGGAGCGGGTGGAGGAGGTCTTCGCCCGCATCGAGGCCCGCGACAACGGCGAGAAGGCGGAGTCTTTGGCGGTGTAGGCGATGCGCGATATGGAGAGATGGGGGCCAGACCCCTATTTCTCCATATCGCGCAAAGCAGCGATGATCTTCTGATCGGTGACGGGGAAGGGGTAAGCGTCGAGGCCGGCGAGGCTAGCCCAGCGCCAATCAGCCACGCCGATGCAGCGCGGTTGGCCGGCCTCCAGGTGGCAGTGAAAGGCGTGGAGGGTGATGCGGAAGTGGGTGTAGGCGTGGCGCACTGTGGTGAGCAGGTCGCCCACAGCCACGTCGATGTCCAGCTCCTCATGTAGCTCGCGGCGCAGGCATTCGGCCAGGATTTCGCCATCGTGGCACTTGCCGCCGGGGAACTCCCACAGGCCGCCCAGCATGCCGCCGGCCGGCCGCTGGGCGATCAGGAATTGGCCGGGGTGGCCGGGACGATGCACGATGGCCGCAGTGACGTCAAGGTGGCGGATAGGTGGTCGCGGAGCCTTGACCGGGCGCTGCTCCTCCACCCCGCGAGCGCGGGCCAGGCACAGGTCATGCAGGGGGCAGAGCAGGCAGCAGGGGGCCTTGGGCGTGCAGATGGTGGCACCAAGGTCCATCAGGGCCTCGTTGAGCACGCCAGTCCGGTGGGGCTCGACGGCGGCGGCCAGCCCTTCGGCCAGGTGCCAGAGGTACGTCTCGGTAGCGGAAATGCCGATATCCTCGGCCACGTCGTAGACTCGCGCCAGCACGCGTCTGACATTGCCATCCAACACGGCGGCGCGGCGGCTGTGGGCGATGCTCAGGATGGCACCGGCGGTGTAGCGACCGATGCCGGGCAACGCACGCAGCGCCTTGAGGTCGGCGGGCACCTCGCCTCCGTAGCGGGCCTGCACCAGGCGGGCGGCCTGGTGCAGGTTGCGCGCCCGCCCGTAATAGCCCAGGCCCTCCCAGGCCTTGAGCACCTCTCCTTCGCCCGCAGCAGCCAGTAGCGCCACCGTGGGGAAGCGCGCCATCCAGCGCTCGAAATAGGGGATGGCGGTGGCTACCTGGGTTTGCTGCAGCATGATCTCGCTAACCCAGGTAGCGTAAGGGTCTCTGGGCTGCGTGCGCCAGGGCAGGGGACGCAGGTGGCCAGCATCTGCCCAGGCCAGGAGGGCTTGAGCCACCGGGGCAGCAAGAGTGCAGTTGGTCATGAAGAAAAGTGAGGGTAACCGTGGAGAACGCCGTGGACGCAGAGGCGACTTTGGGGGGACTCTGCCTCCACGGCGTTCTCCACGGTTCGTTTTGGGGCTACTCGTCGCCAGACTGGCGTCGGGTGCGGGCCAGGATGGCGGCCGACGCGACGGCGACCCCGGCCGCGCCCAGCGCGACAAGGGTCTTGTCCGTGGTGCTGAGGCCACCACGGTGGCCGCCGTTTTGGGCGGCGTCCGCCCGGCGGCGCTGGGCTGCCACTTCGGGGGATTCCAGCAGGGCGGTCTTGAGGACACCCAGGGAACGAGGCATCACCTCCAGGCCAACGCGTTCCAGTCGCACCCCCTCCTGGCCCACGTCGGGCCAGCCCTGGGCATCCGGCTGCACGTGCTCCCAGTTGGCGAAGAGGCGGCCCCACTCGCTGTTCAGGGCGCCGGCCATCATTTTCTCGCCCTTGAGGGGGTACCAGTACATATCGTGGTAGACCACCGAGGCCATATACGACCAGGGGGCTAGAACGGTCTTCAGCGACCACTCGATGGGTGCCTTAAGCGGGCCCCAGTAGATCTTGTGTTGCATCTGCGAGGCGAAGGTCATCTGCTGGAAGGGGCCGACAAAATTCCAGTTTTCTTGTGCGGCGTCCAGGTCACCGACGATCTCAATGTCGGCGGGGTCTCCGCAGCCCAGCCCCAGCTCGTGGGCAAGGCGGATGTACTTGATATCCAGTGGGTTGAAGCCCATCAGCTTGGCGGCGATGGCATCGACGGCGACCTGGTCAGCGCTGGCCAGGATGACGTTCTTGACGTAGGGGAGCATGCAGCGGGGCCCGGGCCCGTCACCGGCGAAGGTGCCGTCCATCACGGCAAAGACGCCGCGGTGAATCTTCTGCTGGATCATCAGCAGGTCCACCAGCGTCTCGTGGATCACCGGGTGGGTCCAGTGGCGCCGCTCGTTCAGCAGTCCGCCGAAGGCGTTCTTCATGGCGCCGGTGGTCGTGGTGAATATGTGGGCTTTTATGGTCGGCAGATGGATGATGTTCTCGCCGATGAAGCGCCGGGGGATGAAGAAGCCGTCCGGGTAAACCTCGTTGAGCACCAGGAACTTGTCAGCCAGATCGCCGATGGCATCGCGGATGCTGATCCACTCCTCGCCCTCATACAGGTGGATGTTGCGCAGGCCGTGGGCCTCCACCACGTCGATCTGTTTGTTTTCGGCCTCGCCCAGGTGGGCGTCGATGACCACGGTGCGGTTGTGGCAGGCGTGGATCAGGTCTTTGTCATAACCGTCCCGGGCCATGGCGCGGATCACCCCCTCCATCTGCCAGGGGGTGGTCGACGAGCCCGGGAAGAAATAGTGCCAGGAGATGTTGATCTTGAGTGCGGTGTCGGCGTCTTTGGCGATCACATCCTGGTACCCGGCCAGGTTCATCAGCCGGTGGTAGTCCTCCAAGACGGTGCGGGGAGACGTGCGTAGGATGGCAACTTTGCTGCTAGCCATAGGGTTGTCCTCAGTTCGATGGGATTCCTTGCCGGCCTGCAGGTCGCTGGCGCGATCCGTGTTAAGGCGGGTAGGGTGGGAGCCGGACCATAGATCAAGATGCTTTCCGGCCCGGGTTCTTTACGCCGGCTCAGCGCACGATCACGTGGCGCACGCCACCAGCGCCGTAGTCCTGCAGGCGGTCCAGGGCGGCGTTAATGGCCGCAGCGTCCAGCGGAATCAGATCGGTAACAATCGGCTCCAGGTCCAGGACGCGGCGCCGCGCCAGCTCGGTGAGCAGGGGAATCTCAGCGGCCAGGTGATCGGAGCAGCCGATGATCTCAGCCTCCCGGTTGATGATCTCGGCGTAGGGGTAGAAGCTCACGGGCTGGTCGCCCAAGCCTACGGCCACCACGCGGCCGAGATGTCCGATGGCGGCGATAGCCTGGCGCATGGTCTCGGGCCGGCCCACGAAGTCCAGGGCCAGATCGACCCCCTGGCCGCGGTTGCCGCGGCGAATCTCGGCCACGGAATCCTCGTCCCGGGCGTTGATCGGTACAGCGCCCTGCCTCAGGGCCAGGGCCAGCCGGTCGTCATCCAGGTCCACGGCGAAGACCAGCAGCGCACCGAAGGCGCGGGCCAGCTGGACCGCAGAGAGGCCCAGGCCACCAACACCGAAGACGGCGACGCTCTCACCGGCCTGCAGCCGCCCCTTGCGCAGGGCATGCAGGGCGGTAGCCGAGGAGCACATCATGACCGCACCCTGCTCGTAGGGGATACCATCGGGCAGCGGGAACAGGCAGCGCGCCGGCACGCCGATGAACTCGGCATAGCCGCCGTCACGGTGCTTGCCCAGCATCTGGCCGCTGAGGCAGAATTGCTCCTGGCCGCGGCGGCAGTAGGGGCAGTGGCCACAGGTGGCCAGATAGTGCAGGACCACCCGGTCCCCTTCCTGCCAGGCGGTGACCGCGCTGCCCGTGCGTTCCACAACGCCACTGATCTCGTGACCCAGAGTAAGGGGCAGGGGGCCGGCTGGCGATACGCCGGCCCGATAGTGGGCGTCGGAATGGCAGATGCCGGCTGCGCGCACGCTGACCAGCACGTCCTCCGGGCCTGGCTCAGGCACGGCGATCTCCTGCATCTCCAGGGGCTGTCCCACCCGGACCAGGCGTACAGCCTTCATGGCGTTAGGGGTCATAGCCTCGGTCTTTCTACTGCTCAGCCGGCCAGGGGCGGGATGGTGACCCTTAGCTGGTAGGGCGCTCCGGTAGCACCGCCGGTGAGGGTGATGATGTAGTCCTGGCTGGTGGGCAAGGAGCCTTGCCAGCTCTGGCTGGCGTCCGTGGCGGCCTTGAGCACCGTGCCGTCGGCCCCAGAGACCTCCAGGCGGGCATCACCGGCACGCGTGATCAGGGCCACGTCCATGGTCTGGCCGGCCAGAGCCTGCAGCACGTAGCGCTGGCTGCCACCGGACACCAGGGCTCCGCCCGCAGTGGCGGAGGTGGCGCCGGGTGCGAACTGGATGCGTGTGGCCTCCCGCTGGGCTCGAGCCTCAGCGGCTGCCGCCGTGGGCTCGGGGGCGATGTTCAGGGTGGCACCGGCAGCGAACAGAGGGTCGTCCGGGGCCAGCTCAGCGGCCCGGTGGAGGTCGGCATTCACTTGCCGGTTGCCTGGGCTAGCCAGGAACTCCGCC
The DNA here is from genome assembly GCA_032111745.1 of Anaerolineae bacterium. Lineage (GTDB taxonomy): Bacteria > Chloroflexota > Anaerolineae > JAAEKA01 > JAAEKA01 > JAULUH01. The sequence goes on from JAULUH010000280.1 coordinate 49,315, forward strand.
CAGGCGCGCAGGAAGTAGGCCGGCCCCAGCTCTGGCTGCACGGCCAGGGCGGCGTTGGCGCTGTCGAGGATGTAGTTGCTTACGGCGTCCTCCCAGCCCTCGGCCACGGTGCCGGCGATCAGGGGCGACTGGGGGGTGAAGATCTGCTCCAGGCTGTAGGATCGCATCTGGTCTACGGCGCCAGCATAGTCGCCGGCAAACACGTAGCTGAGCAAGGGGTACGGGCTGGATGCACGGGCCTTCTGATGGGCCTCGAAGTTGAGCCGGATCAAGGCCTCGTTCCAGCGTAGGGATCCGAGAGGCGCAGGTGGATCGCTGCCTTCGGCTAGCTGAACGGCTTCCTCGATCTTCGCCAGGGCATCGGGCCATAGGCCGGCACCGGCCAGGGCCACGGCCTCTTTGTTGGCCTCGTAGAAGAGCTGTCCCTGATCACTCTCCTTCAGATCTGAGATCTCCACGGGGACCATGGAGTCGCCCAGCCAGGTGTAGACCTCGAAGTAGGGGTGGGTCATCCCGGAGGCGTAGGTGAAGATGTAGGGGTCGGTGGCATTCAATACCGCGTCGTTCTGTCCATCGCCGTTGACGTCGGCGATGCTGCCGGCGCCAGGGCTGGCGCTGAAGCCGCCGACCTCCTGGCGCAGGGCCTGGCCGTCGAAGCTCAGCAGCTGAAAAGTGCCGCTGTGCGCGCCGGCACCACCGTCTATGGTGAGCCAGCTGCGCGTGGGATCGATTTCGACCTGCCGCACGCCCTGGGAGTCAAGATAGTCGGGCCCGCTGTCGATCAGCTGGTCGCCGGCGGTGATCGGAGTCGCGTTCAGGTCCAGGCGGGCTTGCTCCTGCCAGCCCTTGTCGCTCTCTGTGAAGATGGCGACGACGTGGCCGGGGGCCGGGTCGAGATCGAAATTGCGCATGCCGGTGGTATAGGCGGCCCACAATGGCGGGCTGTCTGGGGGCCCGGTGAGTGCGATGGCCGCTGTGCCTTCGAAGGCCCCGCCCGGCAGCGATGCTTGCAGCGCCGCGACTGGGCCGGTATCGCTGGCCTCCTCGGGCGCGGCGGCCGGCGTTTGGGCGGCACCGCCCGGGCGGCACTCACCCCGGAAAAAGGCCCACTCGTCGCATTCGCTGCCGTCGGGGAAGACGCAGGCACCGGCCTGGCTACCGTCGGCCGCGGTACGGATCTCTAGCCGGCCGCCCTGTTCCTCGCAGAAGACCGAGGCGGGGTTGGCCATTTCGGCCACGGCGGTGGGCTCGGGCGTCGCGGGCTCCGGCAGCACGCGCCCGGAGCAGGCGGTCAGGATCAACACCGCCGGGAGAGTAAGCACGACGATCGAGGGGAGACGCCGGGAAAGGGTGTTGGGGCGGGTCATGATTTGTCTCCTCACATGCCTGGAACGAAGGCGATGCCTAACGGTAGTCTGACGCCGGCTCTGGCTTGTTCTGGAGGATGGCTTCGATGCGGTCTATGATCTCAGGAGCCAGCTGAGGCACGACATCCAGGGCCTTCATGTTCTCCACCACCTGCTCGGCGCGGCTGGCGCCGGTGATGACCGTGCTGACGTGCGGGTTTTTGAGACACCAGGCGATGGCGAGCTGGGCCAGGCTGCAGCCCAGCTCGTCGGCGATTGGCTGCAGCTGGCGAGCCTTCTGGATATTCGCCAGGCCCTGCTCGCTCTCGAAGTTCTTGCGCAGCCACTCGTAGCCTTTCAGCGTGGCGCGCGTGCCCTCGACGATGCCCTCGCTGTACTTGCCGGTGAGCAGGCCGCTAGCCAACGGGCTCCAGATGGTAGTGCCCAGGCCGATCTCGTCGTACAGGTGGGCATACTCCTTCTCCACTCGCTCCCGGTGGAACATATTGTACTGAGGCTGTTCCATGGTGGGGGGAACCAGGTGCTCGCGGCGGGCGATGCCGTAGGCCTCCATGATCTGGGCCGCGCTCCATTCGCTGGTCCCCCAATAGAAGGCCTTGCCCTGGTCGACGAGGTAGCTCATGGCCCGCACCGTCTCCTCGATGGGGGTACGGATATCCGGGCGGTGGCAGTAGATCAGATCGACATAATCAAGCTGCAATCGGGCCAGGGCCGCGTTGGTGCCTTCCAGGATATGCTTGCGGGAGAGGCCGTTGTCGTTTGGGCCTTCACCGCCCCAGAAAATCTTGGTGGAGATCACCAGGTCCGAGCGCTTCCAACCGACCCGCTGGAGGACGTTGCCCATAACGGTTTCCGCCCGCCCGCCCGCATAGGCCTCGGCGTTGTCGAAGAAGTTGACGCCAGCATCGTAGGCGGCCTTCATGCAGTCGTAGGCGATCTCCTCGCCGTATTGCTGGGCAAAGGTGACCCAGGCCCCAAAGGATAGGGCGGATACCTGCAAGCCCGAGGAGCCGAGATGGCGATATTCCATGGTTTTGAGTTTCCTTTCATCTGGTCTGGCGCGGTGGCACTGGTATGCCACACCACTGCTGGCTTGGCGTGATTACGCCTGATTGTACCACAGAATGAAGGATGGCCTAGAGTGCCATCCCGTGTTACCAAAGGTCATTGCCACTCATCCTAGGGGAGTGCGCGCTGGCGGTGAGCCAGCGGCCGCGACTCCAATCGAACTTACCGTGAGAACAGTGATATCCCATGCTGAAGAACCTGCTGGATTCCGTGAGAGGTGTCTTTTCGCCCGGTGCTGGTGTGCCGTCTACCAGTCCAATGGAGTTGCAGGCGTGGCTCAAGGGGAAGCAGAAGCCCCTGGTCATCGACGTGCGAACGCCAAAGGAGTACGCCACCGGCCACATTGCCGAGGCCAGGCTCGTGTCGCAGGAGACCCTGCGTGAGGCCAGGGCCAAGCTACCGAAGAACCAGCCCATCGTCTGCGTCTGCCGGTCTGGTCGGCGCAGCGCGCGGGCTTGCCGGGAACTGGCCAGCCTGGGCTTTGCCGACGTGAGCAATCTCAGCGGCGGCATGACGGCCTGGAGCGCAGCCAAGCTGCCGGTGAAGAAGAAGGGCAAGTGAGCGGCCTGGCCCCGCCGTCGGCCAGTTCGGGCCAGGCGAGACGCAACCTGCAGCGCTTTGTTCCGGCGCTGATGTGGTTGCGCGCCTACCGGCGCCAGGACCTGGCGGGTGACCTGATGGCGGGGATCATCGTAGCCATCATGCTGGTGCCGCAGAGCATGGCCTACGCCCAGCTGGCCGCACTGCCACCGCAGATAGGGCTGTATGCCAGCATCCTGCCGCTGGTGGTGTATGGGCTGTTAGGCAGCAGCCGGGCCCTGGCGGTGGGTCCGGTGGCCATTGTCTCCTTATTGGTGGCGAGCGGCATCAGCACTATAGCCGAGCCGGGATCGGCCGCGTATATCCAGCTGGCGCTGACCCTGGCCTTTCTGGCCGGGGTGATTCAGATCGCCATGGGAGTGGTGCGGCTGGGCTTCCTGGTGAACTTCCTGAGCCATCCCGTGCTGTCTGGCTTCACCAGCGCAGCGGCGATTGTGATCGGGTTCAGCCAGGTCAAAACGCTGCTAGGCATCCAGATCCCGCGCACTGAAGGGTTCTTCCCGTCGGTAGCTTACACGGCGCAGAACCTGGGGGCTACCAACTTCGTCACTTTGGGTATCGGCCTGGCCAGCATCGTCCTGTTGTTGTTCTTTCGCGATCGCCTGGCCGGGCTGCTGCGCGGCTGGAAGGTGCCGGAGCAGGCGATTATGGTCATCACCAGGAGCGGCCCGCTGGTGGTGGCGGCCCTGGGTATCCTATTGGTGGTGGCCCTGGATCTGGACCAGCGGGCTAGCGTTTCGGTCGTGGGCGAGGTGCCGGCGGGCTTACCGCCGCTGACCCTGCCCTCCATGGATTCTTCGACCTGGGCCATGTTGCTGCCGACCGCCCTGGCTATCAGCTTTGTCGGGTATATGGAGAGCATTTCGGTAGCCAAAGCGCTGGCGAGCAAGCGGCGGCAGAAGATCGACGCCGACCAGGAGCTGGTCGCCCTGGGAGCGGCTGACCTGGCGGCGTCCCTCACCAGCGGCTACCCGGTGACCGGGGGGTTCAGCCGATCCGGTGTCAACTTCGCCGCCGGCGCCAACACGGGCCTGGCCTCCATCATCACCGCCGGGCTGATTGCGTTGACGGTGATCTTTCTGACACCGCTTTTCTACTACCTGCCCAACACTGTGCTGGCCGCCATCATTATCGTGGCCGTCCTCAGTCTGATCGACCTGGCCACCCTGCGCCACGTGTGGCGCTACAACAAGGCTGACGCAGCGTCTTGGTTGGTGACCTTTAGCACGGTGTTGGCCTTTGGCATCGAGGCCGGCATCCTGGCCGGCGTGGTCACCAGCATCGCCCTCTACCTGTGGCGCACCAGCCGCCCGCACATGGCCGTGGTGGGACGGGTGGGTGACAGCGAGCATTTCCGCAACGTGCTGCGCCACCCCGTGCAGACCTGCCCGCATGTGATCGCGGTGCGGGTCGACGAGAGCCTGTACTTTGCCAATACCAAGTACCTGGAGGACCAGCTATTAGCCATGGTGGCGGAGCGGCCCGAGGTGCGTTCGCTGCTGTTGATCTGCACTGCCGTCAACTTCGTCGACGCCAGTGCGTTGGAGACTCTGGAGTCGCTGGAGCAAGAGCTGCGCGATGCCGGTGTCCAGTTGTACCTCGCAGAGGTCAAAGGGCCGGTCATGGACCGGCTGCAGGCCATCGGGTTCGTGGCAGAGCTGGGGGAAGAGCGCATCTTCTTGAGCACGCATGAGGCGATGCGCGCGTTGGCGTGCGCGTAGCGCTCCCATATGCCGTAATCCTTTTTTCCAGAGGAACGGTATGCGGGTATATGGGAGGGCGCGTTGTGCCTTGATGCGCTCTGCCTAGCGACACGCGGCCTTTGTAGTCTGGCGCCGCCCATCAGGGCAGGTGCGATGGTGCTTCAACCAGTTTCACGCGCACTATTTGATAAGCCCTGGAATCAAGCTTGACACTGGAACAGACCCGTGATATGCTGAACATAGTCCCACTTAAGCCAGAGCCTCGCATAGCACGAGGCGAATCTCATGTGAAGGCGGACCGCCGACAGCTCATCCCGGCTTGAAGTCCTGGCTCCAGCTCCCAGGCGTCACCCGCCCTGTCCCTGCCATGTTGGCGGCCTGCCCTGGTCCCTACTCTCTCGACAGGCAGGAAACAGACGGGCGCTTTCCTCCTCACCGCACCAGTGAGACGAAGAGCTGGCGTCTCTCATTCGTTGTATTTACATAAGGAGCTAAGGGAACATGATAGCAAAGACGCTACGTGTCGTCGTGCTATTGGCTTTGGTAGTCACCAGCACGGCGCTGCCTGCTTGGGCGGCGGATCCTGCGTTGCCGGCCCCGCCGCGGCCGGATGCCGACAAGGTCATCTTCTTTGCGGCCGACGGCATGCGCCCCGACCTGATGGAGCGCTACGCCGCCGCGGGGGTGATGCCCTTCTATGCTGCGATGATGCAGCGGGGTGTAAGGGGCGACAACGGTCTGGTGCAGGCTTTCCCGCCCAACACGGGCGTGGGCTGGTACACCCTGGCTACCGGTGCCTATCCAGGGGAGCATGGTTCCACCAACAATACCTTCTTCCGCACCGGCGATGCCTTCAACAACCGCACGGCGGCCTTTTCCAATGGCGTCCTGCAGGCTGATACCATCGCCGAGGCCGCCGAACGAGCCGGCAAGAAGGTTGTCGCCGTCGAGTGGGCCGGTGGCTCCCGGACCCAGACACCTCCGAAAGGCCCGGTCGTCGACTATCGCAATTTCTACTCCAACCGCGGCCTGTGGACCAACTGGGATGTCCCGGGCCAGCCTGCCGGTGCGAACGCTTTCGGGGTTCAGTACCAACGGTTTGATCTGGCGGATGCCGCGGGCTGGAGCAACGTACCGGCCAGCTACAGCCCGGCCAAGCAAGGCATGTTCGACCTGGGATCGTATTCGAGCGGTGGCAATCCCGTGATCGCCAACGATCAATACGACTTCTACGTCTACGACGCGACCGACGACGCGGCCGCCAACTACGACCATGTCCTGATCGTGCCCAATGCTGCAGGCAAGGACGGCAACCAGAACGTTGCCGATCTGACGGCCAAGGAGTGGGCCGACGTCAAGGTGGTGCTGGCCAATCCGGCGGGCAAGACTGGTGGCTTCTACGTCAAGGCCATGCTGTTCGCCCCCGACTTAAGCCAGTTCAGCCTGTTCTTTACCTCGGTCACGCGTGCTGTTGCTACCTGCAATGGCTGCGGCTACGCGGGAGACTTCGAGGATGACCTGAACAAGTGGTTCCCCAGCTCCACGGCGGCGGACTACGCCGTCTTCGAGTCCGGGCTGGTGGATGCGGACACCTATGCCGAGCAGGGGCTCAAGTGGAAGGACGCTCACTACGCCTACCTGCATTACATCATTGGTACGGGTCCTGTTCCAACCGTGACCGGTGGTACCGTCAACGGCATCGGGTACAAGCCGGACCTGCTGATGATGGGCAACCCGGTCACCGACGAGTTTTCCCACATGTTCTACGGCCTGACCGTGCCCGTGGTGAACGGGCTGGTGAACCCGTACTATAACAACTACTATTCCTACGGCGAGCTCATCACACCCGAGCGGGCCGATGGCTTCCTGCGCGCAGCCTACAAGGAGGCCGACGAGACTCTGGCTTTGGGCGAGTGGCTCATGGGCGCCAACACCACCACGTTTGCCTCCTCTGACCATGGCTTCGCCGCCCAGTGGCTGGCGGTGAACGCCGGTAAGGTGCTGTTCGACGCCGGGTTGCAGTCCAGCGGTGGGACAACTCCGACGGAGGTGTTCAGCAACTGCCGTGCTGGCACAGGCACAGGCGCCATCAACCTGGCCAAGGCCTGCTGGGCCGGCGGCACCGCGCAAATCTATGTCAACCGCACGCTGCCCACGGGCACGACGTACGAGCAGGTACGCACGGCGGTTATCAATGCCTTCTCCAGCCTGTCCGACCCGGACAACCCTGGCGCGCAGGTCGTGCTGAAGATCCTGAAGAAGGAGGAGCTGCGCAACGTGGACGGCAGCGATTCGCTGCACCCCAGCCGCAGCGGCGACGTGGTGGTCGTGCTCAAGCCGCCCTATCAGTTCGACGCCGCGACGCTCGGGAAGACCATCGCCTTCTCGCAGTTCTTTGGCCAGCACGGCTACCTGCCGGAGACGGTGGACCTGGACAGCGGCATCAACATGCACGCCACCTTCGTGGCGGCCGGCCTGGGCATCCGGCGCATGTCGACCGTGATCTCCGGCGTGCGAGCCATCGACCTGGCGCCGACCATTGCGTTCGCCATGAACATCCCCGGTCCCTACAACGCCCGCGGCCGGATCCTCTATGAGCTGCTGCGCCGCGATGGCCTGTTCAAAGAGGCGACAATCCTGACCCTGAGCGACTTCCACGGCCAGCTGATCCCCCTCTCCCAGGCCGCCGACACCCTCCCGGCGCCCGCGACCAATCCTACCTACTCTATCGGTGGTGCGGCCTATCTGAAGCCGTGGTTCGACGTCTACCGGGCCGAGGCCAGGAGCGGGTCGATCACGGTGACTGCCGGCGACTCCGTCGGTGCCAGCCCGCCGATCTCGGCGTTCTTCGACGACAAGCCCACCATCGAGCTTCAGAACATGATGGGCCTGGACTACGACACCCTGGGCAACCACAACTTCGACTACGGCCAGGAGTACCTGCGCACCGAGCTGATCCCACTGGCAGACTTCCGCTTCCTGGCGGCCAACCTGGTCGACGGGAACACACTCCAGCCTCCGCCGGAGTGGCAGCCGTCCATCATCCATCGCTTCGACGGGTTTGAGCTAGGACTGGTGGGCTACACGCTGACCGAGCTGCCCACCCTGATCTTTCCTGGCTATCTCGACCCATTCGTGGTGACGGACCCGGTATCGGCCATCAACCAGGAAGCCATGAAGCTGCGCCTGCAGGGCGCGGACGCGGTGTTCGCCGTGGGCCACATCGGCGCCCAGGGCGGCACGGTGACCAATCCGGATCCCACCAGCCCGCTGCCTGTAGTGGCGGACCAGCTCAAGGGCGTGGACGCCATCCATGGCGGCCACACTCACAGCCAGTACGTCAACCAGCGGCCCAACGGCGTCCTGCTGACCGAGGATCCCAACGCCGGCGTGCGCTTCACCCGCATCCGTATCACCGTGGAGACGCGCACGGGGCGGGTGGTCTACAAGACCGCTGACTGGCACAAGCCGTGGAATACCGGCGTGACGCCAGACCCGGAGATCCAGGCTGAGATCGACGCGCTGAACGCCGAGCTGGCGCCGATCTTCAGCACGATCATCGGCGACTCGACGGTGTTCATCCCGCGAGCCGACTCCTGCGGCCGGTCGGATGGGCGCCTGTGCGAGTCGCTCATCGGCGACGTGACCACCGACTCGATGCGCCAGACTTACAGCACCGACTTCGCCATCACCAACGCCGGTGGCCTGCGGGCCGATCTCACCTGCCCAACCACGGACGTGGCCGGCGACTTCTGCCCGCCCTATACCCCGCCCCCGTATCCCATCTCGCGCGGCCAGGTGCTGGCGGTGTTGCCCTTTGGCAATGTCGTGGCGACGCTGGCGGTCAACGGCGCCGAGCTCAAGACCTACCTGGAGAACGGCGTCTCGTCCATGCCATCGGCTAACGGACGCTTCCCCCAGGTGTCCGGTCTGTGCTTCACCTATGATATCTCGCAGCCCGCCCTCAGCCGGGTGCTGGGCGCGGTGCGCCAGCAGGCAGATGGCAGCTGCACAGGTGCCCCGGTCGACCTGACCGCGGCGGCCACCTACACGCTGGCCATCAACGACTTCATGGCCTATGGCGGCGATGGCTATCCCAACGTAGTCAATCGCATCACGACCCAGAACTTCATGGACCAGGTGCTGGCCGACTTCATCGCCGACAACACCCCGGTCAGCCCGGCCATCGAAGGCCGGATCGTCTGCACGACCTCGGGCGGTGTGGCTTGCCCGACGCCGGTCAAGGAGAGCGAGACCAGTGTGATTGGGCTGCTGGCGCCGGTCGGCACCCATCGCACCTACTGCCCCTTGATTCCGATGCGGTAACCCCTAGGGCAAGTGACGGGGCTGTCCGCAGCCTGGGACAGCCCCGTTAGCCTTCTAGCCGATCTGTGGAAAGAGACGCCCCGCGCGGGGCGTCTTCAATTCGCCTCGATGGCCTCCACGGGGAGGTCGTACTGGCGGGCGGAAATGGTACCCAGGCGGTCCGGCCAGCGCCCCGTGATCGCCTTGACAATGCGGCCGGCGTGGACGTGCGTGTTCTCGATGAACAGGGTGTAGCGGGGCTGGCGCTCGCCGGCCGCTGCGGTGCCGGCCACGTAGAGGCCGGGCACGTTGGTCTCCATGGTGGCAGGATCGTACTGCGGCGCACGCGCCGGGCCGGCCAGGGCCACGCCGGCCATCTCAAACAGGCGCATGTCGGCCGCGAAGCCGGTGAGCAGCAACACGAAATCGGCCGGCTGGGCAAAGCGCTGTCCCGTGAGGGTGCCGTCCTCATCCACACGCTCGAGCACCACGTGATCGGGGGCAATGGCCACGGGCACGGTGCGCGGCAGGAAGCCGATGGTTCCCAGCTCGATCTGGGCCTGCAGATCGGGCAGGATCCAGTGCTTGACGCTGCGCGTGTCGAACTGGTCACGGCGATAGCTCATGGTCACCCGGGCGCCGCCACGCCAGCACCGTAGCGCGGCCTCGGCTGCGGAGTTGCGGCCGCCCACCACCAGCAGTCGCTTGCGGAAGTAGGGATGGACATCCTGGAAGTAGTGGCTGACGTGGGGCAGGTCCTCGCCCGGGATGTTGAGCCGGTTGGGCCGATGCATATCGCCACTGGCCAGGACGACGCGGCGGGCCAGGGTGAGGCGCGGGCCGGCTGCAGGTGCTGTGCGCAACAGGAAGCCGTCGTCGCTTTGCTCGATGCCCACCACTGGCTCGTAGGTGCGCACCGGCAGGTCGAACTGCTCGACGATGCCCCGCAGGTAGGCCAGGTACTCCTCGCCCGTAGTGCGCTGTTGCGTGGTGCTCTGGATGGGCACGCCTGCGATCTCGATGCGCTCGGTGGTGCTAAAGAACTGGGTGTTGCGGGGCCACCACGACATGGTGTAGCCGATTTGCCTGGCCTCGAAGTGGAGGTAGTCGACGCCGGCCAGCTTCAGGTTCACGGCCAACTCGATGCCAATAGGCCCGGCGCCGACAATGGCGACGTAGGTGGTCTGGGTGTCAATGGGAACGGTCATGATATCTGGTCCTGAGAATAGTGTGGGCTGCTAGACTCGCGGGCGTTATGCCAGGGGCTGCCAGGCATCGACCTGGAACCATCCGGTACCCCATTCGTCGGTCAGCCAGCGACCGCGCAGGAGGTGAGGCTGCCAGGAAGGGGGCGCCTTGACATCTTCAGGGCCGGCTGCCACTACGAAGGCGTCGCCGTCGCCAATGAACACGCCACGCCCGCCGGTCCAGCCTGGCAAACGCACAGCGGCCACCACGAGCGGCCGCTGTGGCTCCGCAGGAAGCGCTCGCAACGGGGCGGTCGCCGGCAGACTGTCCCGGACCAGGTCCAGGGGGTGCACGCTGACCGGCTGGCCCAACACGAACTGCTCCCAGGCCAGGCGCTGGGCGGCCGGCTCGGGGGGCACCGCCTCACCGGCGAAGTCGAACGCCGTCTGGCCTGTGCTGCCGGCACGAATGATCTCCTTGGCCACGGCCAGCAGGCCGGCCCGGCTATCCCCGAGGCCATCCAGCGCACCGCATTGGATCAGGTGGGCAGTCTCCTTGGGCTGCAAAGGCACCCGGTTGAGAAGATCGCGCAGGCTCATGAACGGCGCGCGGCGGCGCTGCCCAAGGATGGCCTGCACAGAGGCCCGGCGCATATCCCGGACCTGGCCTAGGCCCATCCAAAGCGTGGATGGCGCAGGGTCTACAGGGGCCTGCTCCCGGCTCTCGGAGCGCGAGGATCCTGGCTGCAGGGTGAACTTGCGGCCACTGTGGTTGATATGGGGCGGGCGCACGGCGATGCCGAGGCGCACGGCCTCGGCCATGTAGATGGCGGGATGGTGAAAGCCGCCCCAGCCGCCCAGGCGCGCGGCCAGAAAGGCCGCGGGCCAGTGGGCCTTGAGATAGGCCGACCGGTAGCTGACGTCGGCGTAGGCCGTGGCGTGCCCCTGGTTGAATCCGTATCCCGCGAAGGGCAGCACCTGGTCCCACAGGGCGCGCGCCTGCTGCTCGTTCAGGCCGGGGCCTGCCGGCGGCCGTCGCAGGCAGCCGGCCACGAACACCGCCTGCAGTGCCTCCATCTCAGCGCGGCCGAAGTGGCTCATGCCGCGGCGCAGGTGGTCGGCCTGCTCCCAGGTCAGCCCGGCGACCTCGCGGGCCAGGCGCAGGATCTGTTCCTGGAAGATCAACACGCCTTTTGTTTTACCCAGGATTGGCTTCAGGGCCGGATGAAGGAAGGTTACCTCTTCCTGGCCCCGATAGCGGCGCACGAAGCTGCGGGCCATGCCGCCCATGGCGGGTCCCGGCTTGAAGAAGGCGTTGGCCACGGCCAGGTCCTGCACGGTGCGAGCCTGGAGCTGGCGCAGGGTGCGCTGAGCACCGGCTGACTCGCATTGGAACACCCCTATGGTATCGCCACAGGCCAACATGTCCCCCGTCAGCGTATCGTCCAACGGGATGCGATCCAGATGAAAGCCCGCGTCGTAGTGGCGCCGCACCAGCTGGGCAGTGTCGGCCAGGACGGTGAGGGCTCGAATGCCCAGGAGGTCGAGCTTGGGCAGCCCGATGGCCTCCACGCCCTCAGCGTCGAACTGGGTGATCAAGAACCCCTTGGCCGTCCATTGGACGGGGACGATGTCGGTCAGTGGGCCCGGCGTGATGACCAGGCCTCCGGGGTGCACGCTGAGATGGTGCGGCTGGCCCACCAGGGGTGCTGCATCCAGGAGGACCTGGCGTAGCCGCAGGTCGTCGACCTCCGTGGCGACGTCCTCTACGGTCTTGCGCGAGCGGCGCCGAGGGTCGGGATGCCACCCGCCCGGCAGGAGTTTGATCAAAGCCTCGGTGCTCGCCTCGTCCAGCCCATAGGCCTTGGCGACCTCGCGCACGGCCGACTTGGGCCGCATGGTGCTCACCGTGGAGACCAGCGCCACCTGGGGCTCGCCAGCGCCGTCATAGACTTGGCGCACGTGTTCCAGGACCTCATCCCGTCGCCGGCTGCAGAAGTCCAGGTCAATATCCGGCGGATTGGCGCGCGCGGGGTTGAGGAACCGCTCGAACAGCAGGTCGTGTGCAATGGGGTCGACCGTGGTGATGCCGGTGCAGTAGGCCACCAGGGAGTTGGCCACGCTGCCGCGCGTGCTGACCGGGATGTCGTGGTTCCTGGCGAAACGCACGATGCCAGCTACCACCAGAAAGAGCGGCGAATAGCCATGGGCAGCGATAGCCGCGAGCTCTGCCTGCAGGCGCTGGTGCACAACAGGCTGGGGAGCGTCGCCGAAGCGGGCCTGCAGTCCGGCCGCGGCCTCCTCGGCCAGGGCCGCGTCGGGTGTGGCGCCGGCGGGCAGTTGGAGAGCTGGCCAGATTGGCCGGCCGTCGGGCAGGGCCGGTCCACAACGCCCGGCCACCTCAGCAGCGGCGGCCACGGCACCGGGCAGGGCCGCGAAACGGCGCGCCACTTCGGTCGATGGCAGCCAGTGCAGGGTGACCCCAGGGTCGCCCTGGTCGGGCAGGGCGCTGGCAGGCACCTGGTCCAGCCGGCAATTCTGGTCGATGGCGGCCAGCAGGCGCAGGCGGGCACCATCGGCCGGGGCCAGGCCATAGACAGGTTGCACGGCCACGGCTGGAAGGCCCAGGTGGTGCCCCAGTTGCTGCACCTGTTGGGCCAGGGCCACGTCAGCCGCCTGGTGGATCTCCAGGGCCAGGTAGGCTCGATCGCCGAAGATAGCGGCCGAGCGAGCCGCCAACCGGCGCGCAGTTTGGTCGTCGCCCCGGCGCAGGAAATGCTCAAGATGGCTGCGCCGGCCACCGGCCAGGCACAGCAGTCCATCGCTATGCGTGGCCAACACATCCCAGGGTAGGCCCTGCCGGGCCAGGGTCTCCCGTTGCGGCTGGCCCTGGATCAAAGAGGATATCCGGCACAGGGAGCGATAGCCGGCGGGATCCATGGACAGCAGCACCACCTGGTCAGACCCTGGCGCGCCCAGAGCGGCCAGATCGCCCGCTGGGGCTACCGTGGCCACCATGCCCAGGATGGGAAGGATTCCCGCAGCCTGGCAGGCCCTGCTGAAGGCAACGGCTCCATACAGGGTATTGGTGTCGGTGAGGGCCAGGCGGGCCAGGCCCTGAGCAGCGGCGCGCGCCACCAGGTCCGCGACCGCGGCGGTGCCACCAAGTAGCGTATAGTGCGAGTGTACGTGCAGATGGGTGAAACCATCAGGCGTCAAATCGCTGCCCATGCGCCCATTGTACCCCCTTGGCCGGGATTGGGGAAAGACAAAGGGGCTGTCTCGCCCGGGACAGCCCCTCAAAGCCTTGGTCTGATGAGAAGGGGCGGCTAGGCCTTGCCGATCAACTTGCTGGCGATGCTGGCAGAGGCCAGCACACCGGGCACCCCGGCCCCGGGGTGAGTGCCGGCGCCGACGAAATAGAGGTTGGCGAAGTCCTCAGAGCGGTTGTGCGGCCGGAACCAGGCCGACTGCAGCAGGGTAGGCTCAATGGAGAAGGCCGCGCCCAGGTGGCTGTTCAGGGTGTTCTGGAAGTGCCGCGGGTCGATGACGTGCTCGGCCACGACATTGGCCTGCAGGTCAGGCAGGTAGTTGTCCTCCAGAAATTGCATGATGGCGTCTCGGTAGGGTTTGGCCTGCACGGTCCAGTCGACGTTGGCCCGCAGGTGGGGTACCACGGAAAGCACGTAGAACGCCTCGTGGCCGGGCGGCGCCATGGATGGGTCGGTCAGGCTAGGCACGTGCAGGTAGAGGGAGAAATCCTCCGGCAGGTAGCTATGGGCGAAGATCCGGCGCAGCAGGCCCTTGTACTCCTGGCTCAAGATGATGTTGTGGTGGGCCAGGTTGGCGGTGTCATAGCGGCGCTTGGTGCCGAAATAGATCACAAACAGCGACTCGCTGTAGCTCTTGCGTTTGACCCAGGCGTCGCTGTTCTTGCGTCGGTAGCGGGCAGGGATCATGTTCAAGTAGGTGAAGGCCACGTCGGCGTTGGAGACCACGATATCGGCCGGCAGCTCAGTGCCATCCACCAGGCGCACACCGGTGGCGCGGCGGGTGCGCTCGTCGATCAGGATCTCCTGCACCTCGCTGTTGACCCGAAGCTCACCGCCTGCCTCGGTAAAAAGCCGGCCCATGCCGGCGATCACGGCGCCGGTGCCGCCCATGGCGTAGTGGACGCCCCACTGGCGCTGCAGATAGTCGATCAGCACGTAGAGCGAAGGCGCGCTCAAGGGGTTGCCGCCGATCAGCAACGGGTGGAAGGAAAAACAGCGCCGCAGGAAATCGTCCTTGATAAACTTGGAGACGTAGCCGTAGACCGAGCGGTAGCTCTGCAACCGCACCAGGTCGGGTGCGACACGCAGCATGTCCCTTACATGGAGGAAAGGCGACTCGATCAACGGCATCCCGGTCTCAAAGATCTCCTTGGTGGTGGCGTAGAAGCGCGTGTAGCCGTCCTTGTCCGCCGGGTTGAACTTGTCGATCTGGTTCAGGATGAAATCCTGATCGTCGTTGTAGTCGAAGTACCGGCCCTGGTGATCCCAGATGCGGTAGAACGGCTCCACAGGCACGAACTCGACATAGTCCTGGCGGCGCTTGCCGGCCAATTGCCATAGCTCGTCGAACATCCACGGCGCAGTGATTACCGTGGGGCCACCGTCGAACTTGAAGCCGTCGATCTCGTAAACATAAGCCCGGCCCCCCAGCTTGTCGCGTTTTTCCAGCAGGGTCACCCGATGGCCGTGCACTGCTAACCTGATAGCCGCGGCCAGGCCACCGAAGCCGCCGCCAATCACGACGATATTCTGACGCATCTCTGAATGAATGCCTGCCTCTCTGTCAGCGTGCACTGCCCCTGATGAGCTTGTGCCACATTGCACTTTAGCGGCTTTTGCCCAAACACGCAAGTCATGGCGCTAACATTCTAGCGTTTCAGCTGATTCCCAAATGCCAATAGGGCGTCTGTGATTTGAGGCCAGGCCGGCTTGGTGCGGTCCATCAGGTCGTGGGCAGCACTGACCTCCAAATAGCGGGCCAGGCCAGGCACCTGGGCGGCCAGCCGGCGGGTCAGGGGGGCTCGCACCACGGGATCGGAGCGGCCCTGGATGATCAGGGTAGGCGTTTCGATCTGCGGCGCGGCGCGGCCGGCCGCCTCGCCCACCTTACGCACCTCGTCCAGGATGCCCACGGGCACGGTGAAACGCCGCACATTGGCCTGCACCTCGGGGTCTTCAAGGTCCAGGCCAGGCATGAAGTTATTGATGCCCTTGCGTACCTCGGGGTTGGAAAAGTCCGGTCGCATCAGTCGAAAGGGCTGGATGGCGGGAAAGATCTGGCGCATCACCGGGATCAAGGTGCCCAGGGGTCCTAATTTCCAGAAGGGGGCCATGAGCACCAGGCCGTCTGCCGGGTCCTGCGCCGCGGCGTTCATGGCTACGGCCGAGCCCATGGAGAAGCCGATCAACAGGGTGGGGTACTGGCGGGCGCGCAGTGCAGCGACGGCCCGCCGGGTGGCCTCGACCCACTCAGCGTAGGTGCGGCCGGCCAGGCTGTCGATCTCTGGCCCGAAACCGGGCAGCAGAAGGCCCTGCACCGTCCATCTGGCCCCGTGCAGGGTCTCGGCCAGGGCGCGCATCTCGGCCGGCGTGCCGGGAAAGCCGTGCACCAGCACAGCAGCCGGCCCGTCACCCTCCCATAGAAACGTGCGATGCTCGGGGTCCTGGAACAACTGGGCGAAGCTCCGGCCATCGCCACTGGCAACCGTCCTGGATGGCTGGCTCATGGTCGGCAACTCATCCCTGCGGCCTCACGATGCGGGAGCGCCACCAGATGCCGGGTAGCCGCGCCAGCTTGTTCGCCGTACTGACATGGGCACGGCGGCTGAACACGTCCGCGCTGTGGGCCTCGATGTCGTCCAGGATCCCGCGATAGAGGCCGGCAGCGGCACCGATGGCGAAGCGACCATCGGGCTGGAGCAGGGCGATACCGGGCACAGCCTCGTCGTAGAAGCGGCGGTTGCGATCGATTTGAAACTGCATGAACCGCTGCCAGCGATCGTCCACCGCGCCGGTGGCGATGTCGGTCTCGTCCAAGCCAAAGGCCTGGAGCTCTTCCTGGGGCAGATAGACGCGGCCGTTGCGCCAGTCCTCCGCCACGTCGCGCAGGATGTTGGTAAGCTGCAGGGCAACGCCTAGCTTCACCGCGTAGGGAATCGCCCGCCCGCCGTCAAAGCCGATGATGTGCATGGCCATCAAGCCCACCGTCGAGGCCACCCGATAGCAGTATTCGGCCAGCTGGTCGAATCGCTCGTAGCGTACCGTGCTCAGGTCGGACATCACCCCATCGATGAGCTGCTCGCCATAGCGCCAGGGGATGCGATAGCGGGCCCGGGTATCGGCCCAGGCCAGGGCCACGGGATCGTCGGCGGCGATATGCGGCGCCTGCGTGCGCTCCCGCCACTGGTCCAGGTTGGCCCGAGCATCCTCCCGGGAGTCAGGCACGTCCACCAGGTTGTCACTGACCCGGCAGAAGGCGTATAGGGCCCGAGTTGCGCGGCGCTTGGCCGGTGACAGCAGGCCGGAAGCCATGAAGAACGTCCGGCTGTGTTCCCTGGTGATCTGCTCGCAGCGCTGGTAGGCCGATTCCAGCGCTGGATCATCGCTTCTGACATTCAAAGCATTCAAGGCGGCGATATGGCCCTCCAGGGCCTCGTAGGCCAGGTCGATCAACCGTCGTTCCCAGGGCTGGAATTGCAGGGCCATGACGTCACTCCATGGAGGTCTGGTCAGGTGATTCGGGACGGAAGCTACAAACCGGGGCTGGCAGCAGGACGTGTTGGACAGGTGCCGCTCAGCGGCCGCCTCCCATGCATTAGTATACAACAGTACGAGGCCGCTGTCAAGCCCGATGACCAAGTAATGTATAATACCTGTCTAGATAAACAGGACACGCAAACGGTCCTGCGGAGGATCTGGCCGGCATCCAGTAGTTCACGATGCGCCGGGCCTGGGCAGAGCTGCCGGTCTGGTAGGGTCATCCCCCTCGCCAAATCACGGTATGGCAGGGCACGCTGCCGGCGTCGCCCTGTAGATGGTTCACCACCACAGGGACGCTGAGGGGTGTGCCAGCCTCATCCACCACAGTCAGTGTATAGCGGTTGGGAGCGTCGCCGATAGGAAAGTCATAGTAGCCGTAGTCGTTGGTACCATCCTTGCTCACAGCCATAGCCTGATTGCCATACTGGTCTATCAGCGCAATGCGCACGCCGGCGACTGCGCCACCCGCACCGTCGAAAACCGTGCCTATGATGTAGTTCCCCTGGCAGCCATCATGGTGGGCCACCGGTTGGGATAAGCCGTAACTCACAGGGCCGCTGAGCCCCGTCCATGTGGAGGCCACGGGGATGGCCGTATCACCGGCCACCGGCCCGGCAATGGGGTCCATGGCTGCCGAGAGGTCGATCAGCACCTGTACCCCTGCGGCCTCAGGCACCAGAGCTGCGGCCCGGGCGACCGTGTCGCCCAGGCGGTCGCATGGGCCTAGATCGACGGGCGTGGGGTGTATCAGGCTCCAGGCCACGGCGTGCAAGCGCTCGCGCTCGGCCTCAGGATCCAGGGCTGCTGGCGGCTGCCCCGGGTCGGGCAGGCCGAACCGGCCCGGCAGCTTGAGCAACGACCGGGCCACCGCTGGCTCCACCTGGCAGTAAGCTGCCCACTGCGCACCCTGGCCGGAGTCCACGTATAGCGGTGCACTGGGGACCTGGGCCACGCTGTCCGCCAATGGGCCGCCCTCTCCGGCAGCCTGCAACCACTGGGGGCTGAAGTACTCGCCGCCCTCCCGGCAACTCACGCCCGGAGGGCAATCCGGACGCTGTTCCAGGTCTGGCGGAGGCAGGAACTCCCAGGCTGCAGCATCCTCGGAGGCATCCAGCACAGCCAACAGGTGAGGTTCCGCCAGCACCCCCTCCATGAACTCATGCCAGATGGGTGCTGCACCCGTCAGCCCAGTGGTGTTCTGCATGGGCCGGCCGTCGCTGTTGCCGGCCCACACACCGGCCACCAGGTGGCGGGTGTAGCCCAGGGTCCAGTTATCGCGCCAGTCCGACGTGGTGCCGGTCTTGGCCGCCGCAGGCCGGCTGAGCCTCAGCGGGCTGTTGGCACCAAAGGCCGGGGTTCGGGCGATGTTGTCGGCCAGGATATCGGTCACCAGGAAGGCCGCAGCCGGCGAGACCACTTGGCGGGGAGCCTCAGGCTGCCAGCCAGGCACGGCCTGGCCCAGGGCGTCGCGCATGTTCAGGACCGGTGTTGGCTCGACAAAAGTCCCCTGGTTGGCCAGGGTGGCAAAGGCCGTGGTCAGGTCCAGCAACGTGACCTCGCCCCCGCCGAGGGTCAGGCTGAGGCCGTAATAGGTCTCATCCTGGGTCAAGCTGCGCAGGCCCATAGCCTGGGCCGATTCGAGCATGCGCTCCACCGATACCCCGTCGAGCAGCTTGATCGCCGGTATGTTGTAGCTGTTGGCCAGGGCGGTGCGGGCGGTAACCGGCCCGTGAAAGCGCTCGTCGTAGTTGCGCGGGGTATAGATGTTGTCCGCGCTGACCGTGTAGGTCACCGGCACGTCCCACAGCACGGTGGCCGGGCTGATCAGGCTATCCTCAAACGCCGTGGCGTAGAGCACGGGCTTGATGGCGCTGCCTGGCTGTCGCGGGCTGACGGCTACGTTTACCTGGCCGTCGATGGCCGCGTCGGCGAAATCAGCGCTGCCCACCATGACCATCACTTCGTTGCTGCCTGGACGCAGGGCCACCAGCGCAGCGTTGCTAAGATCATACCGGGGCTGCAGCTCGGCTACCCTGGCCTTCACGATATCGCTGGCCAGGGCCTGTAGGTCCAGATCCAGCGTCGTGGTGATCACCAGGCCACTGCGGCGTAGGTCGTCGATGCCGAGCCGAGCTTCCAGGGTATCCTCTACATACTGCACGAAGTGGGGCGCCCGGTTGACCCGCAGCTCCCGATCTGAACGCAAGGGCACCGCTTCGGCATAGGCAGCCGCTGCCGCGTCGGGCGACAGGTAGCCGTGGCGGACCATCAGGTCCAGCACCACGCGCTGGCGGGCTTTGGCGGCCGGCAGGCTTTTGAACAGGTCGAACTCGGCCGGCTGTTGGGGAATGCCGGCCAGCAGCGTGGCCTCGGCCAGGCTCAGGTCGCTGGCCTGCTTGCCGAAGTAGAGCTGAGCCGCAGCCTCCGGCCCGTAGGCCAGGCTGCCGTAGTTCAACAGGTTGAGGTACATCTCCAGTACCTCCTCCTTGGTGAACAGGCTAGTCAGCTCCTGGGCCAGGCCGGCCTCCAGCACCTTGCGGTCCACGGTCTGGTCATAGCGCTCCTCCGGCCCCAGGAATAGGTTGCGCGCCAGCTGCATGGTGATGGTGCTGGCGCCGGAGACCACCTGTCCGGTCTGGGCATTCTGCAGGGCCGCGCCGGCAATCCGGGCCGGGTCGACCCCGGTGTTGTAGTAGAAGCTGGCGTCCTCGGTGGCAATGGTGGCATCGACCAGGTGCCTGGAGATCCGGCTGAGCGGCACCCAGGTGCGCCTCCCCTCCTCCCAGCGCTCGGCGATCAGCCGGCCCCGGCGATCCAGCAGCTGGGTGGTCTGAAACAACCGTGGGGTGGGGCCGGGCTGGTAGCGCTGCAGGTAGGCCTCCACGGACTCCATAGGGCTGGCCGCCGGCCGCGCGCCGAGTTGTCCCGTGGGCACACACGCCCCCACCAGGATCGCAGTCACGGCCAGGATCACCACGGCCAGCCACGCCGCCGCCCTATGCCTTGGCCACTCGTTTTCCCCGATGACTTCGCCAGGTATCTCTTGTTTCATCACAGCTTCGTCCAGCTCATTGCCTTGGGTGGCTTGGGCGGCCAGCCCAGGCCTGTGCAGCGCTATCGTCGGGCTTCACTGTCCCCGGTAACGCCTGACGTTCTCCAGATGCTCTTCGAAGGTGCGGCTGAAGACGTGCCGGCCACTGCGGTCCGGCGCGGCGACGAAATACAGGTAGTCATGGGTCTCAGGGTAGAGCACACCCCTGATGCTCTCCATGCCCGGTGCCGCGATGGGTCCAGGGGGCAGCCCGGCGTTGAGATAGGTGTTATAGGGGCTGTCTACCTTCCCGTATTCCTCGAGCGATACGGGGGACTTCCACCAGCGACCAGTGTCGGGCTGGAAGCCCATGGCGTATTGCACGGTGGGATCAGCCTCCAGGCGCATACCCTGGGCCAGCCGGTTCAGATAGACGCCGGCTATGGTTGGCCGCTCCTCATCCAGCACCGCCTCGCGCTCGACGATGCTGGCCAGGGTGAGGACGTCGTGAAGCTCCAGGGTGGTGGCTCCGCTGGCCACCGCCTCCCAATAGGCCGGCATCACACGCGCCTCGAACTCGTCGAGCTGGCGGCTCACCAGGTCAGCAGCCGTGGGATTGTCGGCAGTGAGCTGGTAGGTGTCGGGAAACAGGTAGCCCTCCAGGCTGGCACCGGCCGGGTGGAACTGCAGGAAGCTGTAGCCGCTCAAATCACTCCCCAGGTCCTCCAGGTTGCCGCTGCTGGCCAGGTCGCGGTAGGCTTCTCCATCCAGCCGGCCGCCGCTTGTCAGGTTATCCGCGGTTTCCTCCAGGCGCCAGCCCTCGCGCACCGACACGCTGATGCCCGGCGCCAGGGCGTTCTGCAGGGCAGTGGCGATCTCCACGGGCGTCATGGCTGGGCTGAGCTGGAAGGTGCCAGCCTCCAGACTCCTGGCCAGCCCGTTGACCCGCACGTAGGCCTCGAACAGCAGGGCATCGTCGATCAGCCCAGCCTCCTGCAACTGCTGCGCAATGGCCTGGGCTGCGGTGCCCGGCTCCACAACAAACTCCACCGCGCGGCCAGACGGGTCCCGGGCCTGTTGTAGCTGGTCGCGATTGCTTTCCAGGTAGACGGCCAGGGCTGAGTCGCCGCTGCAGCCGGCCAGCGTCAGCAACAGAACGCCTATCAGGCCGGCCAGGGCGTGCCTACCTACGCTGCTCGGCCGTGATCTCAGTGATACCATGGCACTATCGCGATTCACGATTCTGCGCCCTCAGGGGTTCACACTACCACCCGGCCAGGAGAGCTCCGGCCTGGCTCCCGATAGCCGCAGGGTAGCAGGGCGGTCCCGCCGGAAATCGCCTCCTTGTCCTGGTTGGCAACTCGTGGTAAGATAGAGCCACGGTCGCAGGTACCTTCAAGGCGTTCGGCAAAGCTTGTAGGAGTCTCTTGCAAGAGTCTGAGGAGGTGTGCCATGACTCGCATCCCTAACACGAACACAGTTGTCTGCGATGGTTGCGGCGTGGAAATCCAGTGGGCGCCGGTGGTCGTCAAAGACCGGCTGTTTTGTTGCCAGGATTGCGCCGAGGGCAGACCCTGCCAGTGCGACTATCCTCCAGAGGAGCCGCTGGAGACGGCTGTGTTGCCGGTCGTCACCACCTCGTAGCCTCTCAGTCGTCAAGGGTCAGGACCTCGGCGCCCTGGCTGGGCACGGTCACATAGGCCTGCCCGGCCCGGCTCGTGGCCCGACGATAGCGCTCGATAACGGTCGTCGCCGCATCTTCGGCACGATCCGCCTCGGTCAAGGCGATGGCGCAGCCGCCAAAGCCAGCACCGGTAAGACGCGCTCCCAGCACCCCAGGCGTCTCCATGGCCAGCTCTACCAGGGTGTCCAGCTCGCGGCTGCTAACCTGGTAATCGTCGCGCAGGCTGGCGTGCGATGCCAGCAGCAACGCTCCCAGCTGATCCGTTTCCCCTGAGCGCAGTGCCGCCCCAAAACGCAGGACACGATCGTTCTCGAAGACCACGTGGCGCGCCCGCTTGCGCTCGACCTGATCCAGGCGGTGCTCTGCGGCGGTCAGCATGGCGGGTGTCACATCGCGCAGGGCGCGAATCTGGGGATAGGCTGCCTGGAGCTTGGCCACGGCCGCCTCGCACTCGGCCCGGCGCTCATTGTAGGCCGAGCTGGCCAGCTCGCGGGGTGCGGCACTGTCCAACACGACGACGCGCAGGGTGTCGGGCATGCGCACCGGGGTAATCTCCAGCGAGCGACAGTCGATGAGCAGGGCACAGCCGGCTTGGCCCGCGGCCGAGATCAACTGGTCCATGATACCGCAGTTCATGCCTACCCACTGGTTCTCGGCACGCTGGCATAGGCGGGCCATGGTGGCGGCATCCCAGGGCAGTTGGGAGACCGCAGCAAACGCCCGGGCTGTGGCCAGTTCAATGGCTGCGGAAGACGAAAGCCCTGAGCCCACCGGCACGTCGCCTGCGATCACCCCTTCCCAGCCTTCCAGGATGTGACCGGCGTCCTGCAAGGCCCAGGCCACTCCCTTGACGTATTCGAACCATCCGTGCCCCTGGTGGGCAAAGGCAGAGAGGGTAAAGGTCGCCGGCTGGGGGAAGTCGAGGGAATAGGCTGCCACCTGGCCATTGGGCCGCGACCGCAGTGCTATCCACACGGCCCGGTCGATGGCCATAGGCAGCACGAAGCCGTCGTTGTAATCGGTGTGCTCACCGATCAGGTTCACCCGGCCGGGCGCGCGCACCGCGAAAGCGGGGGGAGCAGCAAAGCGCTGGTGGAAGGCCTCGATAACACGCTGTTGAAGAGACATGGCAGAACCCGTGAATATTGAAGGGCGAAACTTGCGTGGGCAGGACGTCAGTGGTAGGCGGGTAGCCAGGCGCCATGAGCATCGATCAGGTCATCCACCAGGTGCCAAATCTGGTCCAGGTCGAGCTCGGCCGCTGCATGCGGGTCGAGCATGGCCGCATGGTAGATAGCATCGCGGCGGCCGGTCAGGGCGGCTTCAACGGTCAGGGCCTGGACGTTGATGTTGGTTTGCATCAGGGCCGCCAGGTGTACGGGCAGGCTGCCGACGCGCGTCGGCTGGACCCCGTTTCCATCCACCAGGCAGGGCACTTCGACGCAGCAATTCGGCGGCAGATTGTCGATCAGCCCTGCGTTGGGCACGTTGGCGTAGACCACCCGCGGCTGGCCCGTCTCCGCCGAATGGATGATCAGCGAGCCGTACTCATGGCTGCGCCGGACATCATGCAGCGTGCGGAGGTCATTCACGGTCCACTCCACGGAGCGGGGCATGACCTGGATGTCGTCCAGCGCCTGGCGAAGCTCCTGCACCGTGGCCTCGCCTGGTGGACCATCGGCGGCCAGCAGGCCCCTGTCCTGGACAAAGGCCCAGGCCCGCACCGAAACCTCGCACCGTCCCAGGTACTCGTCAAGGGGAATGTTGTAGCGCTCGACCAGGTCAAGCCGGTCCCGCTTGATGAACCAGGGCACATACTCGCTGAAGTGTTCGCTGGACTCGGTGACGAAATAGCCGAGGCGGCGCAGCATATCGTAGCGGACCCGGTTCCAGGGCGGCACGCGACCCTCGTCGATAACCTGGTACAGGCGGGGATAGAGGTTTTCGCCATTGCGCTCGAAGCGCAGGTAGAAGGCCATGTGGTTGATGCCCGCGGCCAGGTAGGTGATCTCCTCGTAGGGGATGCCGATATCGTGAGCCAGTTCCTTGGCAGTGCCCTGCACGCTATGGCAGAGGCCAATAGTTCGGATGGGGCTGGCACGGTTAAGGGCCCATACGTTCATGGCCATAGGGTTGGCATAGTTCAGGTGCAGGACGTTGGGACAGAGCGCCTCCATGTCCCGCACCATGTCCAGGAGCACCGGAATGGTGCGCAGCCCGCGCATGATGCCGCCGATGCCCAAGGTGTCGCCGATGGTCTGGCGCAGGCCATAGCGCTTGGGTATCTCGAAGTCGACCATCGTGGCCGGGCGATAGCCGCCCACCTGGATCATATTGATGGCGTAGTCAGCGCCATCCAGGGCCACGCGGCGATCGAGACTGGCTTCGATGGTGGGATGCGCGCCCAGTGCACTGGTAATCTGGCGGCATACCTGCTCAGAAAAACGGAGACGATGCTCGTCGACGTCGTGCAGGGCGATGGTGGCACCGGCAAGCTCGGGAAAGCTGAGGATGTCGCCCAGCAGGTTTTTGGCGAAGACGGTGCTGCCGGCACCGATAAACGCGATCTTGGGCATAAGCCAGGCCTTTCTGGAGTCTGCGGAGTAATCAGTTTCGGCACACATTATAACCGCGTCCGGTCCAACACACGAAGTCACCGCCTTGTTATGGCCCCCGGAGAATTCACAGAACGACCCACTTGAGGTATGATGCATCCGCTGTGCGGGCAGGTGGGTGGTGTCTCCGGAAGCCATCTTCAGTGTGGGAAAGAGGGTTAGGGTGTTGACTACGGGCTTTGGGCGTGACAGATTCCGGATCAATCGAATCGCAGGTGGACAGAGCAATAGATGATAGAGAAGACTTACTTGAAGGTCAAGGGTAAGCAAATGGCTCGGGTGACCTTTTCGTTGCCAGAGACCATTTGGTCCGCGGCGATCTACCTGGTGGGGGATTTTAACAACTGGAACCGCACCTCTCACCCGCTGCGGCAGGACAGCGAGGGCCGCTGGACCATTACGGTGGACCTGGCGCCCGGTCATGCCTACCAGTTTCGCTACCTGGTCGACGACGAATGGATGAATGACAACCAGGCCGATGCCTACGTCACCAACCAGTATGGCACTCACAATTTCATCGTTGTGACCGACCCAAACTACGTCAAGTATGCGGGGTGAGCCAGATCTCCGCACTGAGGCAGGCCACCTTGGGAACCCTCAATCCCGACATCCCCGCTCCCGATTTTACCCAGGCTTTGAACGACGCGGCCCGTAGCATGCCGGTCTACGGCAAACGCGTGATGACGCCGGAGTTGGTGTTGCTGGCTTTCGTGCGCGGCCAGGACTATCCGGCCCGGCAGCTACTGGCTCAGTTCGGCCAGGAACGAGGGTTCAGCCTGTCCGATTTTGAACGCACCGTGGAATCCATGGCCAAAGCTCGTGATGGCCGCAGTGCGGACTTCAATTTCATGGCCGCCGATGGCAAGTCCGTGCCCCTGTCGGACGAGATGCTGGTGGTGCTGGACGAGGGACGCGCCATTGCCCAGTCGGTGGACGAGATCTACGTCGGCACGACCCACGCGCTGGGCGCTATGTCCCAAAAAGGCGTCAGCACCTCCGGCCTGCTGCAGCGCCACGGCATCACCCCCACCGCCATGACCGATAGGCTGGTGGATCAGGCCCTGGCCAAGCGGTTAACCACGCTCGACCTGGTGGCCGAGGCCCGCGAGGGCAGCGCTCAGCCAGTCTACTATCGCGAGGGCTTGCTGCGGGAGCTGCTCAATCTCCTCTCCCTGGCCAGCGACCGCCATGTGATCCTGGTAGGGCCTGCGGGCGTGGGCAAACGCTCCCTGGTATACAGCCTGGCTCTGCTCATCGCCGAAGGCCAGGGACCGGCCCAGCCCCAGGACCTGGAACGGGTAGTGCAGGTCGGCGAGACAGCCTTGCTGGACGACCCGGCCAAGGCCTTACAGGCGGGGCTGCGCCAGGCCCAGGGTGGGCTGCTTTTCCTGCCCAACATCCATCGCTTCTTCGGCGGCCTGGGGCGGGCCGAGTTCCCCAAGGCCACTAAGGATCTCCAGAAGGCGCTTCTCAGCGGCACTGCCGTGGTCGTCGGCACCACCACGGAAACGGATTTCAATGAGCGCATGGCCGGAGATGCGGCGGTGGCCGAACTTGCACACCTGCTGCGGGTACCCGAGCCCGATGAGCGGGAGACGGTGGCCATCCTGGCCGTGCACAAGGCTCGCCTGGAGGCAGATTATGGTCTGGCCATCGCCGACAGCAGCCTCAAGGCCGCGGCCAGCCTGGCCCGGCGCTATCTGACGGCTACACCCCTGCCTGCGTCCGCCGTACAGCTCCTGCACCGTGCCTGCGCCCTGGTGCGCATGGGCCAGCAGACCCACTTGGCCTTCCGGCCGGATACCGACGGCACGCAGGTCGACGATGACGACGTAACCCTGGCTGCCAGCCTGATGACTGGCATCCCCGCCAGCAAGCTGAGCAGCGATGAGCGCTCGCGCTATGCCGGCATGGTGGAGCACCTGCACCGGCGCATCGTGGGCCAGGATGAGGCGGTGCTGGCGGTGAGCCGGGCCGTCAAGACAGCCAGGGTCGGCCTCAAGGACCCCAAACGTCCCGTCGGCTCCTTCCTGTTCCTGGGCCCTACAGGCGTGGGCAAGACGGAGCTGGCGCGGGCCCTCGCCGACTTCCTCTTCGACGACGAGGAGGCCATGGTCGCGCTGGATATGAGCGAGTACCAACAGGACCATACGATCAACCGGCTTATCGGCGCTCCGCCTGGGTACGTGGGCTACGAGGGGGGCGGGCAGCTCACCGAGCGGGTCCGGGTCCGGCCCTACACCGTGGTGCTGTTCGACGAGGTGGAAAAGGCCCATCCCCGCGTGCTGGACGTGCTGCTGCAGATCATGGAGGAGGGTCGCCTCACCGACGGCCAGGGACGTACGGTGACCTTTGCCGAGACCGTCATCATCCTCACCAGCAACCTGGGCGCCGAGTACCTGGAGACCACGGAGCTCAGCGAGGCCAGGCGTGAGCTGGTGATGGAAAAGGTGAAGCAGTTCTTCCGGCCCGAATTTCTCAACCGCCTGGACGAGATTGTGCTCTTCCTGCCCCTGACCGGGGACCAGTTGCGAGATATCCTGGACTTAATGCTGGGAAAAGAAAACCAGTTGTTGGAGCCCAGGGGTCTGCGCCTGGAGGTGACGGAGGCCGCCCGCGCCTGGCTGCTGGCCCAGAACGATCAC
Source organism: Anaerolineae bacterium (assembly GCA_032111745.1). Classification (GTDB taxonomy): domain Bacteria; phylum Chloroflexota; class Anaerolineae; order JAAEKA01; family JAAEKA01; genus JAULUH01. The sequence goes on from JAULUH010000280.1 coordinate 76,332, forward strand.
CCGGAGTGGGGGGCCCGGCCTCTGCGCCGCATCATCCGCCGCTACGTGCGGGAGCCCCTGGCAGACTACCTGCTGGCCCAGGCTCCGCCAGTTGGCACGGTGGTGACCCTTGACGTCGGGCCGGATGGCCTGAGCCTGAGCACCTCCCCATGAGATTGCCTGTGGCCCTCAACCGCACCGGCGCCACCTTTCACCAGACTTTCGCCGCCCTGGACTCTCCCAATTACCGCTTGTGGTTCGGGGGGCAACTGGTCTCCCTGGCCGGCACCTGGATGCAGACCACGGCCCAGGGCTACCTGGTGTATGAACTGACCAGGTCCCCGGTCTTCCTGGGCTACGTGGGCTTTGCGGCCGGGCTGCCCTCATGGGTATTCACCCTCTATGCCGGGGTGATCGCCGATCGCGTGTCGCGGCGCAACCTTCTGATCGTGACCCAGGTCGCCATGATGGTCCTGGCCTTTGTGCTGGCCGGGCTGGTGTTTGCCGGCCTCGTGCAGCCCTGGCACATCGTCGTCCTGGCGCTGTTGTTGGGGATCGCCAACGCCTTCGACGCGCCAGCACGGCAGGCCTTCGTGGTCGAGCTGGTGGACCGCAAGAACCTCACCAACGCCATCGCCCTCAACTCCACCATGTTCAACGCGGCCACTGTGGTCGGTCCAGCGCTGGCCGGCGTGGTGTATGCCGTGCTGGGGCCAGCCTGGTGCTTCACCATTAACGCACTCTCGTTCCTGGCCGTGATCTTGGCCTTACTGCTCATGGATCTGCCCCGGGCTCAGCGCAAAGCCCAGAGCACGACCACGACTGCTGACCTGCGAGAGGGCCTGCGCTACACCGCGTCCCAGCCAGTGATCCGCACCCTGGTGCTCAACGTCGGCGTGATCAGCCTGTTCGGCATCAGCCTGATGACCCTGCTGCCGGCCTGGTCCGTGGACGTGCTGGGCGGAGATGTCCGCACCAACGCTCTGCTGGTCTCCGCACGCGGCCTGGGTGCCCTGGCCGGCGCCCTGATGATCGCGTCTCTCGGTGATCGCGGCGTGCGCGGCAAGATGTGGACCATCGGCGGTATGCTGCTCCCTGTGGCCATGGTCCTGTTTGCCCTCGTCCGCGTGATACCGCTGTCCGTGGCCACCCTGGTCATCGTCGGCTGGAGCTTCATGGTGTCAGTCAACACGTCCAACGCGCTGGTGCAAACCAGCATTCCCGACGAGCTGCGCGGTCGCGTGATGGGGATCTATGTGCTGGTGTTCTTCGGTGCCTTTCCCCTGGGCTCGCTGTGGGTCGGCCAGATGGCCCACTGGCTGGGCGCCCCGGCCACGCTCATGATCAACGCCGCAGTACTGGCCGCGGTGGCCGCCGTCATATGGGCGCGCCTCCCCCACATGCGCCGGCTGGCCTAGGCCCGGGCAAAGCGATCGAACAGCCGGCCGGCCCACCGTATCCCGGCGAAAAAGTCGGCGACCCTCACGCTTTCGTCCGGCGCGTGGGCCCGGCTGCCATACCAGCCAACCCCTGCCGATGCCACGTCGATCCCGTAGGCCTGGCAGAGCTCATACATCGGCCCGCTGCCACCCGACGTCGGGTAGATCACCGGGGGCCTGGCGTGCACTTCCTCGAGCGCGGCGGACACCGCCCGGACAATAGCAGCATTGGGAGCGGTGCGTGCGGGCATCAGGCCATCCTCCAGTACTCGCACCTCGACGTCGTCGAAGCCCCGGCGGGATAGGTGGCCGCGTAACAGGTCCAGCACCAGGTCAGGGGTCAGGTCGGGCACCAGCCGGAAGTCCAGCTTGGCCATGGCCTGGGCCGGAATCACCGTTTTGGAGCCGGGGCCGGTGTACCCTCCCAGCAGGCCATTGATAGTCAGGGCCGGCTCGAACAACAGTCGCTGCAGGGCGCGGCCGGTGGACATCCCACCCAGGAAGCCGTTGCCGACTCCGTAGGTCTGCAGCAGAGTCTCGCCATCCCATGGCAGGCCCTGGGCCAGCACCAGCTCCTCGGGGCTGGGCAGTCGCACGTGGTCCTGCAGGCCATCGACAGTGACCGTGCCATCCGCACTGCGTAAGGTGTTGAGGGCCTCCACCAGCCGCCAGGCCGCATTAGGCATGAGGCCGCCGTTGCCGGAATGGGCGTCGGTGCTGGCCGTGCGTACCCACAGGTCCACGGCCAGGATGCCCTTGACGCCAAGGTTGACCACCGGCCGGTACTCGGCATCTGTGTAGCCATACTCCCACAGGCACCCGTCTATCTGGCGCAACGTTTCCTCGTTGGCTCGGGCAAAACTGGCCAGGTGGAGGCTGCCTACCTCCTCCTCTCCCTCGATGACGTGGAACAGCTCAACCGGCAAAGGGCCGATGGTCTCCTGATAAGCTCGAATAGCCCACAGCCGGGCCACCAGATCACCCTTGTTGTCGGAGGACCCGCGGGCAAAGAGCTTGCCATCCCGCAGCTCAGGCTGGAAGGGCGGCGACGTCCACTCCTCCAGAGGCTCCGGCGGTTGCACGTCATAATGGTTATACATCATCAGTCGCCGCAGGCCGGTGCCGGCGCGACCAACCACGATGGCTGGCCCTCCATCTTGGGGCACGACCTCCGTCGCCACTCCCGCTCCGGCACACAGGTCGAGCACCAGGTCGCGGGCCTCGGCCATGGCCGGTCCATTCTCGACCGACGTGCTGGGGATGCGGCAAAGCTCGATCAGTTGGGCCAGGATCCGATCCTGGTGTTGTTCTACGTAATGGTCAAAGGCCTGGAAGTTCACAGCGCAGAATCCCTCTCTAGCTTGTGCGGTGGCCGGGGCTGTGGCATACTCCGGCGGCACATACCAGTGTAGCCAGCCGGCTGGCTTAGTCAATTCTGCACCCCCGTCGAGACGATAAGCTATGAACGATTACCCCGTGACCGAGATCCTCGCCTACCTGTCCGGCCAGCAGGAGTCCATGGTGGCCCTGCTGCGCCAGCTGGTGCTGGCCGAATCGCCCTCGCTGGAGCCCGCGGCCCAGCAGCCGGTTATGGACCTGTTGGGCGAGCGGCTGGCCGCGGCCGGCCTGGCTGTGCGCCGCCTGCCCGGGCGTAGCAGCGGCGGCATGCTCTATGCCCGCCCGCAGCAGCGCCAGCGCGGCGCCGCGGCCCAGGCCATGATCGGCCACACTGACACGGTGTGGGCGGCAGGCACGCTGGCCGAGATGCCCCTGACCATGGAGGACAACCGCATAACCGGGCCGGGCATTTACGACATGAAGGCCGGCCTGGTGCAGGCGGTTTTTGCCCTGCAGGCCCTGCACGCTCTGGGCCTGGAGCCGCCGGTTACCCCGGTGGTGCTCTTCAACTCCGACGAGGAGATCGGCAGCCCGGACTCCCGGCGCATCATCAGCCTGTTAGCCCGCGCCGTGGAGCGGGTCTTTGTGCTGGAGCCGGCCCTCGGGCTCGCCGGACACCTGAAAACGGCCCGCAAAGGGGTATTGCGCTTCGACGTCTTCGTGGAGGGGCGGGCGGCCCATGCCGGGCTGGCCCCGGAGCAGGGCGCCAGCGCCATCGTGGAGCTGGCCCACGTTATCCTTAAACTGGCGGCCCTGAATGACCTTCCTAACGGTATCTCGGTAAACGTGGGGCAGATTGAGGGTGGGACCCGGCGCAACGTGGTCGCGCCGGGCGCCGTGGCCCGGGTCGACGTGCGCGTGCCCACCCTGGCCGATGGCGAGCGCATCGCCCGGGCCATCCTCGGCCTGCAGCCGGAAACGCCCGGCACGCGCATCGCCGTCGAGATGGAGAAAGCCACCCCACCGCTGGAGCGTACCCCGCACAATCGGCGCCTGTGGGAGCTGGCGCGGGGCCAGGGCAGCCTGCTGGGCCTGGACCTCGAGGAGGGCATGGCCGGCGGCGCCTCGGACGGCAACACCACCAGCCAGTTTACCGCAACCCTGGACGGGCTGGGACCGATCGGGGATGGGGCGCATGCCCGTCACGAGTATGTCCTCCTCGACCGGTTGGTGGAGCGCACGGCGCTACTCGCCCTCCTCCTGCTGCTGCCGCCTCTCGAAGACAACGGTTAGGCGTTGCCGGCCTGCTCAAGGCCCAGACTGGCCGGCGGCCGGCCGCAGCGGAATCGTCACCTGCCAGGGCTGGTCCCTCCGGCCGAACTCGATAAAGACGTCCCTTGGCTTCCTGCCCTGTTCCTCCAGCAGCAGCAGCTCGTTGTGGTCCTGCAGCCACGACTGCGGGAGCTTGGTCCATTCTTGCGGCCCGATCTGCCAGTAGCGGCCGGCGTTGTGCCCGTTTAGCCACACCTGGCCCTTGCCCATGCCCCGCAGGCTCAGCCGGCACGGGCCCGGCCCATCGGTAGCCTCGTCGTAGTCGAACCTGGCCCGCCAGAACTGCGGTGCACTCGGGCCACCACCGCCTGGCACCGGAACCGTGGCGGGGGTCACGCCAGGACGAAAGCTCCACTGGGCCTGCAGGGCCTGCGCCTGGTCATAGTGCAAAAGCCAGGCCCGCCAGGGCAGCCCGGCGTAGCCCTGGATGTGCAGGGCCAGCACGTTGGTGCCGGGACGCAGCAGCGCAGTCACGTCCTCCTTGATTACACCGCCTCCATAGTGCCGGCTGAAGCGTACCACGGGTCGGCCGTTGACGAACAGGGCCCCGGGATTGCGGTCGCCCGTCATGACCACCACGGCGCGGTGGCCATCCGGCACGTGAATCTCCCGTAGCAGCCATACGTCCGGTCCGCTGAAGGGGAAACAGCTGATGTCGACATCCTTGGCGTCGGGCCGCACATGGGCCGGCTGGCTGCCGCCGATGGCCTCGCCGGCGAACGTGGCCTCCTGCCACAGGGCCACCCAGCCCTTGGTGATATCCTCCTGGATGCCGCCCCAGTAGAGCGTATCCAACAGCCCCTTGCGCTCCCCGAGGTTGCTGCCATAGTTGAACCGGCCCAGGTTGTCCACCAACAGCCGGATGTCGTGGCGCCCGGCCGGCAGGTGCAGGGTCAGCGCCATGCCCGTCGCGCCCGGCCCCACCCCCAACACTCCGGCCACCTGGCCGTCCATCAGTACCGTGGCCCGGTCGGCCAGGGCAGGCGCGGTCAGGGTCGTCACCACCGGCTCGGCGATCTCGATCTCGGCCCGATACCAGCCGTAGCCCAGCAGGCAGCCCAGCACCTCCAGGGGCTGGGGCCGCTCCATGGCCTGCCAGCCATCTTCCGCCGAGCGCTCCACGACGTCCACCTGAGCCCACCGGGCCGGACGGAGCACGGTGTGCCGGCCAGCGGAGACGGCCGGCGCGGGCAGCTCTCTGGCTGTGCCATCAGGCCATATCATCAGCAGCGGAAGCAGACTCTCGCCGGTGCATTGGATAGCCAGCCCATCCTCGCTCATTTCCCACTCGCTCACCAGGTCCGGCCCGCACAGAAAGCCGTGCTCACCCAGGGGCCACCAGCGCGCCGCTCGATCCCCGGTCAGGAACACCACGGTCAGCGCATGGCCGGCCTCGACGCGCACCAGGGTCGGTGTGGAGCCTATCCAGTAGGAGATGGTTAGGTGCTCGCCGGCCGCATCACAGGCGGCTGTGTCGGGATCGAGGATGCGCCACGCCTGTCCCCCCGGCACGGCCAGGCCGACCTGGCCCACCTCCCCGGCGAAGCCATGGAAGACCAGCACATCGCCCTCCGGCAACGACCAGAAGCCCAGCAGGTGAGAGGTATGCCAGCGCAACGTCAGCCCCTGCTCACCCAGGGGGAGGTTGCCGTAGATGGGCTTGACCGACCCGGCGTCCACCTCGATTGCCAGGTGCGCCGGCGGCTGCCCGGGTAGAAAAAGCTGGAAGGTATGGCGCTCCAGGGCCGGGTTCTGCAGGAAGGTGGCGGTGGTGGGGCCGAGGTGCACGTTGCGCAGCGGCTCGGCGCCACTGGCAGCCCGGCCCGGAATGGCTGGCGGCACCACCACGCGGGCACCTCCGGGGCTGGCATCAGCCATCAGCCGGCTGACCTGGCTGCCCAGCGTGTTGAGGAACAGGTGATGGCGCCGGGCCGCGTAGAACTTGGGCGTCAGGCCGCCATACTCATCCACCGGCGCCCCGTAGTCGTAGCTGGTGGTCATGAAGATGGTGTCCCCGCCCACGGTCCGCCCACCCCAATAGCCGAAATGGCTGCCGCCGGCCCACATCCAGTGGCTGAAGCCCGCGCAGCCCACCGCCAGCAACTCGTGTAGCTTCCAGTCCAGCGCGGCTGCCGTCCGGCCATCGTGGCGGCTGCTGCCCCAGTCGTCAAACCAGCCGCTCCACAGCTCGCTGACGATCATCGGGTTGTCGGGCCAGGCCCGCCGCGTGGCCTCCAGCTTCTGGGCGATGCCGCTCCAGCCATTGCGGAACTCTGGCCAGCTCCGGCCTGCGCCCATGCAGGTGTATAAGGGCACGGTGATGCCCCGTCGTACCAGCGCTTCGGCCTGGCGCTGCTGGTAGTCATCGTGCCCGTAGACACCGCTGGCCCAATGCTCGTTCTCGATCTGCACCAGGATAATGGGTCCGCCCTCATCCACCTGGCGCTCGGCCAGCAGGGGGATCAGCCGGTCGAACCAGCGCTCCATAGGCGCGAGGAAACGCGGATCTGCCGTGCGCAGGGCCAGGCCGTTCTCGCCTGGGGCCAGGCGCGCCGTCAGCCAGGCCGGAAAGCCGGCGTTCTCCCATTCGGCGCAGATATATGGCGCCGGCCGTACGATGGCGAATAGCCCCAGCTCCACGATCAGGTCCAGGTACCCTGGCAGGTCGGCGTAGCCCTCGAAGTGCAAGATACCCTCCGCAGGCTCGTGCAGGTTCCACGGGATCACGGTGTCGATGGTATTCAGGCCGGCAGCACGGGCCTGCAGCAGGCGCTCGCGCCACTCAGCCCGCGGCCAGCGAAAATAGTGCAGCTGGCCTGCCAGCAGATAGAGGGGCTGGCCATCCAGGGCCAGCCCCTCCCGGGTGCAAGTCATGCGGCTCATAGATCCTCCTGTGCTGGCAGGCCCGCAGGCAGCAGGTCGGCCAGCCGGTGAACGAAATACGTGGGGCGAATGGGGGAGGCCGCAGCCTGCTGGATGCTGGTGGCACCGGTCAGGGCCAGGGCCGCGTGCATGCCAGCGTTCAGGCCCATGGCCACATCGGTCTCCAGGCGGTCCCCGGTCATCAGGCAGGCTTCAGCTGGCAGGTTCAGCAGGCCCAGCACGGCGGCCGCCATGTGCGCCGAGGGCTTGCCCACGATCGCCTCTACCTTGGTGTCGGTGCAGGCCTCGATGGCGGCAATGATCGACGCCGCGTCGGGCTCGCCGCCGCCGGGCACCGGGCAATAGCGGTCGCCGTTGGTGGCGAAAAAGCGGGCTCCGCGACGGATGGCGTCGAAGGCCGTCTGCAGCTTCGCGTAGACGAAGGTGCGGTCGAAGCTGGCGATGACCGCGTCGATGTGGGCCGGGTTGTCCGTCAGCTCGAAGCCGGCCTCCTCCAGCACATCTACTAGCGGCTGCTCGCCGACGATGAACAGCCTGGCACCCGGCATGTGCCGGTGTAGGAAGTCAGCCATGACCAGGGAGGAGTTGATCACATCCCCTACCGGTGTCGGCAGGCCCAGCCGGTTCAGCTTGCCGGCCTGTTCCTCCCGGGTGTGGGTGGGGTTGTTGGAGAGAAACACCGTGCGCTTGCCCAGGCGCCGCAAGGCAGTGATGGTCTCGCCCGCCGTGGGCAACAGGGCGTCGCCCAGGTACACCGTGCCGTCCAGGTCGAAGATGTAGGCCTCATAGAGCGCGGCGGGCACGGTCAAGGCCCCGCCGGCTGGTCCGCCCAGGCCATGATGGAAAGTCGCCACAGGATAGAACCTCGCTTGCTGCCACAGGGACATGGCGATCGATTCGCCCTTTTCCGGGAAAAAGTGTGTTAACGTTTGCGCACATAGGGACAAAAACCGCCTGTGGCGCTTGCCAGGGCGGCCGATGTATGTTATACTCTAGATGACGCAGCGCGTCATAATGCTATGACCAACGACCAAGGACAGACTTCATTTCGCACTCGCGATGGCCTGGAGGTCCGGGTGCGCCAGGAACAGGCCGGGGATGCCGGCCACCTGGTGCAGTTGTTCCAGAACCTGGGCCCGGCCAGCCGGTACAGCCGGTTCAGCAAAGATGCTACCCACGCGGACCCGGCGGCGATCCAGCACCGGGCCGAGGAGCTGGCCCGGCAGGAGCCACCGCACGACATGGCGTGGCTGGCCTTTGCCGACCTGCCCGGGGAGCCGGATGCCGTGCTGGCGGCGGCCCGCTACATGCGGCTGGCTGGTGAGGAAGACACCGGTGAGCTGGCCATCAGCGTGCGGGACGACATGCAACGCCGGGGTATAGGCGGCCAGATGCTCAAGTTCTTATTGGAACAGGCCCGTGCCGACGGCATGCGCCGCCTGGTGGCCAACTTCCAGGCCACCAACCAGGGCGTCTTGGGATTGCTGCGACACTCGCCGTACCGGGTGCACACCAGGTTCGATGGCCCCATGGCCCACGCGGAGGTCGATCTCACGCAGCCGGTCCAAGCCGTCGCACCGGTGCATGATTGATCTCAGTCTGGCAGCATCCCGGCGATCCGTAGATCCACAAAAGAAGATCATCTGAATCAGGAGAGACTTGTGCAGGGTAACCGAAAGCGCTCAGACAATTTGAGCAACGCAACAGCCACCAGGAAGCTGAAATCGGTCAAGATGCCAGGCTGGTACATCTTCCACTCCGATGATGGCCTGGAGGTGCGGGTGCGGCGCGAGTGCCCCGAGGATGCACCTTACCTGGTGGATGTTTTTGAGCATATGAGCCCGGATAGCCGCTACCAGCGCTTCAACGAGTCGTTGGTGCAACCTGATCCGCAGCGGGTGTTGCATGAGGCGCAGCGCATGGCCCGCCTTAGCGAACCAGACGGCGCGGCCTGGATCGCGTTTGCCGACCTTCCGGGCCGGCCCAACGCGCCAATCGCCGGGGCACGATATGTCATCGTAGCCGACGGCGTGGCCGAGCTCGCCGTGGCCGTGCGCGATGATGTCCAGCGCCTGGGGATCGGATCGCACCTGCTGGTCTACGTGCTGGACCAGGCCAAGGCCGCCGGCATAGAGAAGATAATAGCCACGTTTCAGTCGAGCAACCGGGCTGTATGGCAGCTCTTACAGTACTCGCCGTACCACCTCACCTGGGACACCCAAGGTACGCAAACCGACGTCGTGATCCACTTGCAGCCGAAGATCAGAAAGGACCAGAACTAGCCTGGCTGTCCCGATTCTCACAGCTGCGCGCAGGTGGGATCTGCAAAGGGGCTGCATTCGCAGCCCCTTTGCGCTTGGAGACGACAGAAGCCACCACGACGAACCTCAGAGGCGACTGAAGTCGCCGCCACGAATCCTGGGGGTGCTTACTCCGCCTCGCGGCTGCCCAACGCCCGATCTACCATATACAGGCCCGCTGGGGAATCGCCTACCAGCTCAAGCTGGGCCACCACATCGGTCGCGTTGCGCTCCTCCTCGACCTGCTCGTCGATGAACCACTGCAGCATGACCTGGGTCGGGTAGTCCTTCTCCTGCACGGCCAGGGCGTACAGGTCGTGAATCGACTTGGTGACCTTCTGCTCGTGGGCCAGCGCCTCCTTGAATGCTACGACGGGCGAGCTGAAGTCGCTGGGCGGTTGGGGAATGGCCTGCAGGATGACCTGTCCTCCGCGGTCGTGGACAAAGTCGAAAAACTTCATGGCGTGCTCCATCTCCTCCCCCTGCTGGATGCGCATCCAGTTAGCTGCACCGGGCAGGTTCTTGGACTGGAAGTAAGCCGCCATGGATAGGTACATGTAGGAGGAGTAGAGCTCCTTCTGGATCTGGTCGTTCAGGGCCTGCTGCATCTTGCTGCTTAACACGTCTTGGTTCTCCTTTCACACTGCATCGCTGCTGAGTGCTCTCACTGCCGAAAGCCACCCCTATTGTACCTTGCCGCGGGAGGCCGGTCAAAATGCCAGGGAAAGCGCCTGCCGGCAGATATCTGGTCAGACTGTTTCGGCTCGCATTTTTTCCCAGGCCAGCCAGCCCGGCAGCCGGCGATAGCCAAGCTTGGCATTGAGCTCCAGGATGGGGGGGTTGGCGGTGTCGTTGTGGGCGCGCGTCTCACGGTAGCCGCGTTGCTTCATGAAACGGAAGGATTCCAGCTTCAGCGCCATGGCGATGCCCTGCCCCCGGTGCTCGCGCAGCACCCCGGTGGATCCGGTGATAGCTGGCCCGTCGACCAGCAGCTCCAGCGCAGTGAGGCCGACCAGCTCGTCCCCGCGCTTGGCCAGGAATATGGCCGCCGGGTCGATGGTGGGGCCCTCCAGTATGAAGGTACGCCAGGTCTCAAACACGGGCTCGATGCGCGCGCCACCGGGAAATGGCACGTCGGCCATCGCCTGACTAAACAACTCAAAGAGCCGTTGGTCGGCGTCGGCGTGCCGGCCGCGCTCGGCCGCGTGGGTCGTGATGGTGTAGCCCGCCTGCGCCATGCGGTCGAAGGCCCCGACGAACGGGGTCTCGTCGAAGGTCTCCAGATCGAGCGCCGACTCGAAGCGGATGCCGATATTGCTGTAGCCGGCATACTCGGCAAACCTGATGCTCTCGGCCGAGTCCTCCCGGCAATTGGCCCACAGGCGCCCGGCACCTTGCGCCCAGCCGAAGGGCTCCACCGCTGCTAATAGCGCCTGCCCAACGCCGCGATGCCGGAAGTCGGGGTGCACCATGACCTCCACCCAATAGGCACCCGGCGTGGACATGCCTATGGGGTGTATACAGGAGCCGAAGGCCACCACCTGGCCGTCCTCCCATTCGACCACGTAGCGCAGCCTCGGGTTATCCTGGGGATAGGTGCGTTCCCAGTGCTCCACCATCTCGACTGTCATAGGCTCGTCGGGATAGGTGCGATTGAGGATCGCCACCTCGTAGGGGATATCCTCGACGGTGAAGTCGCGCAGTCGAAATGGCCGGCCGGATCCTTGTTGGTTCATGGCATTTCCTTACCTGCTGATAGCTCGGGTAGCATGACCACGCCATTCTACATGTCGGGGTGGCAATGGGCAAGCGCTGCTTGGCAGGCGTGCCTACCTGTGGTAGCATGGCGCCTATGCCAAAGCTGTTGCCGCTGCGGGATCCCACCTACGAGGATTCCGACGGGCCCGTATTTTCCGGGCAATTCGCCGGTCCGGCCGCGCATCCCCCAGTGACTCTTACGGTTGTCACGTACAACATCGACTTCGGCTTGCAGGTTGACGAGGCCATCAAGGGCTTTGAGGCTGTCGAACCATTGCAGTCGGCCGATATCGTTCTGCTGCAGGAGATGGACGAGGAGGGCACAGAGCGCATGGCCCGGGCCTTGCAGGCCAATTTTGTCTACTATCCGGCCACGTTCGGCCGCCACGGCCGCAACTTCGGCAATGCCGTGCTGGCCCGGTGGCCCCTGACTGGCGAACGCAAGGTCCTGTTACCCCATCGCCACCCCGTCCGTAAACAGCTGCGCATCGCCGCCCGGGCAACAGTGCGCGTCGGTGATCGCGAGGTGGTGGCCTATTCCGTGCACACGGAGACTTATAGCGTGCCTGCTGCCCACCGTGCGGCTCAGGTTGTGGCTATCGTAGACGATATTGGCAGCGGCGACGGGCTAGTGGTCGTCGGCGGTGATTTCAATACCGTGAGCCGGCGTAGCATCGATCGCGCTAAGGCCCAATTCGCCTCCGTCGGTCTGGCTCGATCCTCGGCCGGGATCGGTCCAACTGTTGTCCGGCTCGGCGTCCAGCCGTCAGCCGCCGACCATATCTTCTCCCGTGGCTTTAACACGATCGCGGCCGGCAAGGCGGAGGCCGTTCAGGCCAGCGATCATTTCCCCATCTGGGTCAGGCTTTCCCTCGCTGAGAGCCATCTGCCTGCCGAATAAGCAACATCTTCCATGTGCGCTTTGCGTAGGGGCATGAACGGCAGTGCAGGCGGGGCTGCCGCAGCCCCGCCTGCACTGCCGTTCATGCCCGGTCGTTCATGATGCCAGATTTCTCATGATCGCGGCATGCCATGGCACATGAACTGGTAGGCACTTCATGAAATCGATGATCAAGAATCCGGTGAGATCAGTAGCGACGTCCCGGCATAACCGTCGAGACAGACCCTCAGGTCGCCACTGGCGACCACCTTCCCCTTGCGTTCAGCACCGAACATGTCGGCAGCCCGTCCGGGCTGCACCCCCGCCAGCCGTACCACCTCGTCCACAGGCTGCGCCCCGAAGTTCAAGGCAGTCACCTGGGTGCCCCGGCCCT
>JAULUH010000281.1:0-3211 GCA_032111745.1 Anaerolineae bacterium
CACGCGCCGCCCCGGGGAGAGGGCGACCACGCGATAGGGTCCGACGTCCTTGTTCATGACAGGGTGCCCTCCGGGTGCAAGGCAGTCTGTTGACCAGGTCGGGCCTGGCGACGAGCCCGCCAGGAGCAAAGGCCCAGGCCAGGCAGGTCTTTGACCTGGGCAGGCCTGGCGACATGCCCGCCAGGTGAGCCGGGCAAGGCCGCCGGTCAGGATTCGGCGGCGGGCGCTGGGGACGGCGCGGGCTGGCGCAGGGCTCGCAGGACCAGCCCGGTGCGCACGAGGCTCCAGGCCAGGGCAAAGCTGCCGCAGGCCAGGGCGAGGGCCGTGTAGTCGGGCATGTACAGCCGCAGATAGCCGCGGCGCCTGCCCAGCAGGGGAACCAGGGCAAGGGCGACCAGCAGGTTCGGGATCAGCGGCAGCAGCACGGTGCGCCCGGCCTCCCCTGCCCCAGCGAGGCGGCGCTCAGGATGGCGGCGCCAGCCAGCCAGCAGCCGCAGGGTGGCGACGACGCCGGCCGCCGGCAGGGCTGGGACGAGCAGCTGGCCGCGCAGCAGGGTGGGGATCAGGCCCACAAAGGGGACCGGGGTGGCCTGCTCGCCGGCCAGCAGCGCGGCCGCGGCCGTCCCGACCTCGGCCAGCACGGGGTTATACCAGTGATGGCATGCGTTGAAGAGCAGGACGATGCCCCGCTGCTGCTCGGGCAGCAGCGCCATGTGGGCCCCGAAGTTGGGGAGGGTGCCGCCGTGCCAGGCGAGCTTCGCCTGGCCCAGCGTATCGACGAACCAGCCCATGCCGTATTGCCCCAGCGCCATGCCGAATACCTTGTTATCGGCCACGCCGCGGAGCAGCTCGGCGATGCCGGCGCTGGAGAGGAGCTGTCCACCGGCGTAGCGGCCGCCGTCGAGCAGGGCGATCATGTAGCGGGCCATGTCCTCGGCGGTGGAAATGAGCCCGCCGCCGGGCACGGCGCCGGGCGGGAAGGGCACGTGGGGGGCGGCGACGGGGAAGCCGAACCAGAGCCGGTGGCCCACGGCCAGGCCGGGCGCCTGCGGCGTGACCTGGGCGACGGCGGTGTGGTCCATGCGGAGGGGGGCGCAGATGTGCTGGTGCACGTAGCCCGCGTAGGTCTCGCCGCTGGTGGCCTCGAGGATCAGGCCGAGCAGCTGGTAGTTCGAGTTGGAGTATTCGAAGGCTGTGCCGGGCGGGTGGTTGAGTGCGACTGTGGCCAGGGCGCGGGCCTGGCGCTCGGTGGCGCCCGGGCGGGCGTCGAAATCGGCCAGGATCAGCTCCCCGGCGGAGCCGGGCAGGCCGCTGGTCTGGTTGAGCAGGTGGCGCACGGTGACCCGGGCGGAGGCCTGGGGGCCGGCCACCCGGAACCAGGGCAGGTAGCGCGGCACGGGGGCATCCAGATCGATCTTCCCGGCCTCGGCCAGCTGCAGGATGGCCAGGGCCGTGAAGGACTTGGTGAGCGAGCCGACCAGGAAGGGGGTCTGGGAGGTGGGGGGCTCGCCGTGGGGGCGGGCCTGGCCAATGCCGCGCATGTGCACGATGCGGTCGTCCTCGACGATGGCCAGGGCCACGCCGGGGATGCGCAGGCGCCGCATCTCGCGGGCGACGTAGGCGTCGATGGCCGCATAGGCCGGGTTGGGGGTGGCAGGCGGGTTTGGGTGTGCCATGGCTGGAGGCCTGTCTGAGAGAATTGTAACACAGGGGAGGGTGGGGGTCAATAGGAATCTGGCGGGGACGGCTGCTGGCGAGCACGGATAGCGGAGATTCACCGCAAAGGCGCAAAGGACGCAAAGGGGACAGAGGACCGGAGGAGCCGGAACCGGACCCCGGAGCTTACCGCAAAGGTCATGAAGGACGCAGAAGGGACCTTTGGACCGGAGAAGCCGGAGCGGAGGAGCCTGTGTGGGCGGGGGTGGGGAGACCTATCGGTTCCAGCTATTTGGGTGATGGGTATGGCCGGGCATGGATGGCGAGCTGACCAGCTCCTGCACTCGTTCGTCGTGCCATTCCAGGGTTTCGCCGCTCCACGCACGGGGCGCTTTCAGGGCCAGGGTGACGGCAGCCAGGGCCGGCGTTTCCGGCGGCAGCAGCTTGCCCTGTTCGTGCAGGTCCACGAAGAACTGATAGACCTCGTCCGAGGTCTTCCCTTTGCCCTTGTGGCGGATCACGGCCTGCATGGGGGTGTCGATCTCGCCGGGGATGAAGAGGATGGCCGTGATGGCCGGCTCTTCCACGGCCAGGACTTTGGTGAAGCGATTCAGGGCGGCTTTGGAGGTGCTGTAGGCGCTGGCGCCGGCGATGGCGAGGTCCGCGCCATGGCTGGTGACGTTGACCACCCTGCCCTCCGTCTGCCGCAGGTGGGGGATGGCCAGCTGGCACATCATGATGGGGCCCAGGAGGTTCACTGCCAGGTGGTGGAGCCAGGCTTCAGGGGGGATGTCGGAGATGGGTGCCAGGGGCTCGATGGTGGCGGCGTTGTTGATCAGCGCGTCGATCTTGCCGAAGGCCTGCAGGGTGCGGTCGACGATGCGCTGGCAATCGTCAGGGCGGCTGACATCGCCGGCCACCGCCAGCGCGGTGCCGCCGCGCTGGCCAATCTTCGTAACCTGCAGTTCCAGCGCAGGCTCGGAACGCGCGGCCAGGACAACCTGGGCGCCGTGGTCCGCGGCGCATGAGGCGATGGCGGCACCCAGGCCCTGGGATGCTCCGGTGACGATGATCGTGGGTTGGCTCATGAAGATGCTCCTAGATTGGGAGGAAAGTTCCAGCACGGCCGTTTCGGCGCAGGAACCCGGGTGGGACCTGGGAGGGGCTGTCTCTAATCACAAGATGTTTAACGCAATTGACCGGTAGTTCGCGCTCCAGGGCTACTGGCGCACCGTATGCCGCTCAGAGTGACGGGAAAAAGCGCTCGTGCTGCTCGGGGGGTGCGCTGAGGTTGCCCAGGGTTTATCTTGCCCGAGTCACGGTGAGCGGGTTTCCCCCTCATGGACGGCGAGACCCTTCGCTGGCGGCTCACACCGCATGTCCTTTGGCGCACCGCATGCCGCTCAGGGTGACAGGATGATTGGCGCGCTTTGTGCTGCTTATGGCTGTGCTGAGGCCATTGGTCCCATGGGTGTCACGCTGAGCGGGTCTGGCGGCCATCGTCGTTGGCGCACGCGACGAGCGCAAGCTGCCGGCGGCCGTTTGTGCAGGCAAC
>JAULUH010000282.1:0-7524 GCA_032111745.1 Anaerolineae bacterium
GGCACAGGCACAGCCACCACCACCACCGCTCCGGCCGGAGCCGCTGCTCTTGCCCATAGCCTCGAACACACTGCCCACAGTGCGGTCGAAGCCGCTGAGGTCCACAAAGCCACCCTTCCCGGCTGAGGCCAACGACCCTGGCAGGATAGACCCGGCCAGCGAGGACATGGTGTTCTCCGTCCACCCGGCAAAGCCCGCCGTGACGTCGCCCAGGCTGGGGCTGCCGGAGCTCGACGGCCGCGCGCTCGGGATGCTGAGCCCGCCGCCCGTCGATCCCCCACCACCTGTGTAGATGGGCCGCACCCAGACTGGCTGATAGGTCCAGGTGGGCGTCCCGAACACCTCGGGGTAGCCCTCGTCCAACAGGATCCACTCCATGTCCCGGTCCAGGGCCTTCTCCCGCTCCGGGATCTCCCCCATGGCCTTGGCCTGCTCGACCGCCTTCTTGACGATGGCCTGGTAGTACTCCCGGGTGTCCGACAGGTCGAAGCCCTTCATGCGCCGCGCCAGGTTCTGCAGGAACCACTCCATGGGCTCCTTGAAGTCGACGTCCTTCACCGGCTTCTTCTTGGCCTGCTCCAACACGTCGAGGAAGCGCTGGTCGTAGTCCTGCAACACGATTCCCTGCGCCCCCGCCGCGGCCTGGCGCAGGCTGGCGCGCTCCGCGACCTTCGAGCGCTTGCCCCAGGCTTCAAACGGCTCCGCCACGTCAACCTGCAGCGGGTCGGCCTTGGTCTGCACCAGCACGCCCTTCTTCAGCAGGCCGAAGATGATCAGGGTCAGCACCTTGTTCAGCGGCAACTCCAGCAGCGCGGCCGCCTCCGGCGCGGTAAGCCCGCGCTTGATGCCGCCACCCTCCACCTGGGCAATCGCCGGCAGGTAGTCCCGCTTGCGCGTTTTCAGGCGCCGCTCGCCTACGATCAACAGCGGAATGCCCACGATCAGGACCGGCAGCACCGACAACGGGAAGTTCAGCAAAAGGAAGCCCAGGCCGCCCATCAGGAGCACCCACAGACAACCGCCGGTGCCGCCGGTGGCCCGGAAGAAGAAGATGCTGAACAGCCCGGCCCCGACGATGGCCAGGATCATGCGCAGGGTGGTCTGCTGCTCGAACCACATGGCGGCCAGCTCCAGCGCACTCATGCGCTGCACCCCGGTCATCACGGCCAGCGGGAACGACAGCCCTACTAACCGCTCGCCGGTCAGCCGCACGCCTGGGAACTCCCAGATGGCCACGGCACGGTCCTCAAACAGCGCCTTCTGCGTGAACGGCGTGTTCTGATACAGCACCTCGTCGGGGCTGATCCCCTCCGGCAGGTGCACGGCGATGCGCACGTCGGTCGAGCCCTCCAGGAACTCGCTGCCATACCATGTGGGCGTGATGCGGAAGGAAGCCAGGTCGCGGTTGGTCACATCCTGGAACACCAGGTCGGGGATAGTAGCCTCGACGTGCAGCGTGCCCTGCTCCCCGGGCTGGATCTCCTGCTCATCCAGGTGCACCTCGACCCCCGGGGTCACGAACTCCGAGGGCCGGATGTCCCGCAGGGGCACGCCGTCCAGGTCGGCCGACATGTTGCCGATGCTATAGTCGCCCGTCGGCATGCCGATGTCCACCACGTCGATGGGACGGCCGGACGGGGTGTTGAAGAAGGTGATGTCGTAGACCAGCCGGGCCGAGCCGTCGGGCTGCACGTACACCTGCAGGTCGAGATTGGGGACTGCGAAGTAGTAGTCCTGGGCCTTTGCCGGCCCGGCCACCAGGGCCATCAGGCCCAACAACACCACCAGGGCCAGGGCGGTCGTGATGCGCTCAGCGCGACGGCGGCGAGTCAGGTGGGATGGTGACATCATGCAACACCTCGTATCGGGCTAGACCTGTGCGGGGCCAGCCGGTTGGGACCAGCCTGCCGGCTCGCGCGGGCAGTCCGCAGCGCAGATGACCAGGCCAGGGCAGGTGCGGCAGCGGGTAGGGCTCTCGACCCGTTGCCGGTAGCGCAGGAAGGCATCCCGCTGCCAGATGGTAGCCCACTCCTCTAGCAGCAGGTTGCCGGCCACGACGTACGGCCCCCGGGGCGGGATCACCGCGCCGTCCGGCTCGACGCGCACGGCCAGGTCGCTGGAGCAGCGCGGCCCCCGGCGCACCTGCTCGGCCAGGGAGACGGTGGGATCGCGCAACACCGGGGGCTCCCACTGGTAGCGCACCTGGGCCGCGTCAGCCTCGTCCTCCACGTCGCTGGCTACCTGGGGCAGGGCCTGGGCCGGAATCGCCCCATCCCCGACCTCCCCGGCCGTGGCGACGGCGTAGAACTTGGCGTTGGGCACGCGGAGGTCCCTGAGGGTGCGCAACGTGGTGTCGAACCCCCGCAGGGTCGGGTAGATCAGCGGGATATGGGCCACGTCGGCCAGCTCCAGCGCCTCAGTGCGCTGGAACAGCGCCACGGCAGCGGCATGGTCCCCATCGCCGAAGATGGCATCGTGGACGGCAGGCTCGGCCGAGGCAAAGTAGGCCGTGATGTGGTCGATGCCCGCCTGCACCAGGTCCTCGACCAACGTGCCCGCCTGCAAGTCGCTGGCCCGGCCGCTCACCCCGCAGATCAGCCCCAGCTCGCTGGCCCGCTGCACCACCGGCACCAGGGCGGCCGGGTCGGGCGCCTCCCCTACCACGACGGTCACGTGGGGAATGGCCGCGTTCCACAGTTGTTCCACCACGGGCCATAGCCGCTCCAGCTCCGTCATGGGGATGTCGGCCTCGATCGGCGGGATCAGCCGGGCTAATAAGGGCGAGACCGCGGGATCTTCGAGATTGAACACCGGGTACAGCGGGTTGGGATCGGCCAGGTCGTCAATCAACGCGGCCATCCGGGCGACGTCGGACCGCACCTGATCCAGCGAGGCGCCGGCGAATTGCTCGTCCAACGCCCGCAGAATCTGGTCCTCGGTCTTGCCCTCCAGCAGCCCCTGGGCGATCACCACGCCGCTGGCCGACAGCAGGGCAATGGCCGTGGCGTTGGCCACCAGCAAGCCGCTGCCCACCGGATCGACCCGCAGGTGGAAGCGGGTGGTCTGGCCCTCGCGCAGCCGAGTGTACTCGTACAGGCCCGGTGCGACAGGCGGGGACGGGCGGCGTAGGCGAGGCACGAATAGCCTCTCAAGCAGATCCGGGCTCATGGCATCCTCTCCTGCAGTGGCACAGCCACTGCGCCGCGGCCACGCACGGCCGCACTGGCCAGGGATGATCCGGGCACAAAGCCCAGGGGCACGGAGGCCATTCCCTCCGGGGGCCGGCGCCGCGGAGCCACGCTGCACCCGGCGCATCCCCCACCCACGTGGCTGCTCGCCCGGGCCAACCGCTCCAGCGGGCAACCCCCGCCACACAGGGGCAGGTCAGGGCAGGCCCAGCACTTCTCCGGCAGCCCTGACCCCTCTGGGTCGGCCACCCGGCCCCTGAAGGACTGGAACAGGGGGCTGTGCCAGACCTCTTCCCAGGGATCGCGCAGCAGGTTGCCGGCCGGCACATAGTAGGACTGGCAAGGCAGCACGTCGCCGTTGGGCTCCACGCACAGGGAATACTCGCCGGCGTTGCAGCGCTTGACCCCCAGCTCCAAGGCCACGGGCGACAGGCGGCAGTACTCCGTCGGGGTATACCACAGGAAGCGCATGCCCCGGTCTGCGGCCCGGTCCCGCACCCGGGCCAGCAACCCGGGCATGGCCTCTTCGGCGATGGCCTCCGGGTTGGCAAAGCCCCCACCGGCGTGGATGATGCCGTTCATGGCAAAGGTGCGAATGCCCAGGTCGTGCAGGAAGTCGACGATGGCCTCGGCGTGGTCCATGTTGGAGCGCACCAGGGTGGTGTTGGTGATGGCGTGCACCCGGCTGCCCACAGCATTTTCGATCCCGCGTACGGTCTGGGCGAAGGCCCGCGCGCCCATCATGCGATCGTGGACCTCCGGCCGGCAGGAGCCCAGGGTGATCTGCACGTGGTTGAGGCCCGCCGCAGCCAGGCCCTCCATGAAGGGCTGGTGGGCCAGGTGCCGGCCGTTGGTGTTCAGGCCCACCACGTGGCCCAGGCCATCGGCGTAGCGGATGATCTTCACGAGCTCCGGGTGCAGGGTGGCCTCCCCGCCGGTCAGGATCAAGTGGGGCACGCCGGCCCGGTGCAGCACGTCGATCACCCGGAACCAGCCCTCCTTCGGCAGCGAGGGCATATCGTAGCGGCCGGGCTCGTTGTAGCAATGGGCGCAGGCGTTGTTGCAGCCGTAGGTCAGGGCCAGGTCGGCCTTGTAAGGCGCCTGCACGGGGGTGCTGAACAGGGCGGCGCGGGGCAGGTCGGGCACGGCGCAGGTGGGGCAAGACTCGCCGGGGCTGCGCATGGCTTCCACCAGGGCGTAGATCCGGCCCAGCTCCTCGGCCAGCTGCTCCCGGCTGACCCCGCGGTAGCGCGCCCGCATCACCGCGGCCGCGGCCGGCGGCGCCACGCCGTCCAGGGCCAGCTTGGCCATCTCCGCCGCGGTGGCGTTGAGATGCACCACGTCGGTGACGTCGCGGAAGAGCACGCCCGAGCCATCCCCGGCCACGCGCAGATGGACCCGGATGGCACGGCCCGCATCTCCCACCACCCGGTAGGTATACAGGTCGGGCTGTGGCGGCTCCGGGGGTGCCAGCGCAGCGGCGACAACCCCGGCGGTCTGCCGCACACCCCTGGGCAGGCGATCGACGAGGCTCACCATTTAGGTTGCTCTTCGAACTGGTAGGCGGAGCCGCAGTGCTCGCAGTTGACGAAGATGGCGCCGGCCTTGACGTCGATGGAGTCCTTGCTCAGCGGCGCGCCGCAGACCTTGCACTTCATCCCCTCCAGGTTCACATCGCCGCTGAGGTCGATTTTCTGCACCACGGTGGTCTCGGTCACCTGGGGCCGCATGCGAGTCAGGTAGATCACCACGCCGGCCGCCACCAGGAGGATGATGCCGACGATGAACCGCAAGGGCTGGCCCTGGTTGCCGATGATGAACACCAGGCCCAGCACGCCCAGGGCCGCGGCCAGGATATATGACATTACGCGCATGATCGCTCCTATGGCTATGCAAGAACTCCCAGAGAGATCCTTCGCTGGCGACTCGCCGCCATGCATGTCAGCCGCAGGACCCGCTCAGGATGACAGTGGGAGTGTCTGTGCTCCTGGCTACGGCCCCGCGCTATGGGGATCTCGCAAACCACCAGCATTATGCCTAGCATACACCAACTTGCGGCCTCGTGCTATGACGAGCGTCATATTGGGCACCCTTTCTGGGCGCCAGTCGCGCGCCAGAGGCCGTATTTCTATGTGAATATTATCACGATATGACGGTAGTCATGGTTCCAGGGTGCCAGGTCGGCCATAATGGGAGTCGGGCCATCGCCCATCGTCCCTCAAGTTCGTGCGCTCAGTTTGCTTGGAGGTAAACCATGAAACACCGGCTTCTCTCCCGCCGCACGCCTGTGGTGCTGCTAGCAGTGCTCTGCATCGTCGCACTGCTGGTACCGCTGGCCGTCCAGGCCGCCCCACCAGCGGCCCGAGACTCCAGGGGGGAGATTGATCCTGTGGGCTGGGTGGGACATCTCGTATGATCCCGGCCTGACCATGTACGACATCTCGGGCTGGAGCCACCCTCTGCTGTGGGGCGCCACCCGGGCCATCATGGACGAAGCCCAGGACCTCAAGACCCATGGCATCACCAAGTCTGACCCGGTGCAGGGCTCCCGGGAGGGCGGCAAGGCCGGGGCCTATGCCTATGAGCCTACGAGCAACATCGCCATCAAGGTCACCAACGACCTGTTACGCCGCGGCGAGGCCGTCTACCGCAGCGAGACGCCCTTCACCACCGACGGCCGCACGTTAGGCGCCGGGACCTTCGTGATCGGCGCCAACCAATCTACGGCCAACGAGCTGGCCAGCCAGTATGGCCTGCAGATCTACGCCCTGAAGAAGATGCCCACCGGCCTGACCACACTGCGCCTGCCGCGCATCGCGCATGACGTCGACGCCGGCACCCGCTTCGTGCTCAAGGATCTGGGCTTCGACTACACACTGGTGACACCGGCCGATATCAATGCCGGGGCTCTCGCCAGCTACGATGTCTACATCAACGACCTCCGGCAGTGGAGCAACCTGAACCCTGCAGGCAAGACCAATTTCCTGAACTTCGTCAATGGTGGCGGCGACTACATCGGCATCGGCCGTGGCATCCCGCTGGCTCAGCAGGCCGGCCTGTTGACCTTCACCTTCAACCTGGGCACCAGCTCCGACAACGGCGTGGTCCGCACAACCTACATGCCCACTGACTCCGTGGCGGCCCAGTACCCCATGGACAGCCACGCCTTCGTTTACCGGCCCTACTGGTTCACGTCCTGGGGTCCCGACGTCCAGGTGTCGGCGGCCTACGGCGGCGGCGACTTCTTCGTCTCGGGCTACTGGCCCGGCTGGGACATTAGCGGCGCTGCCGGCCAGCCCTCGGTGATCCACGGGCCCTACGGCCCGGCCGAGATTACCCTGCTGGGCATCAGTCCCACCTTCCGGGCCCATCCTGAGCACACCTTCCGGCTGCTCGCCAACGCCATCTACAACGGCCTCAACTGAGGCCAGGACTTCCGAGGTTCGTAGTGGCGACTTCAGTCGCCTCCGGGCTACCGGACGGCTGAAGCCGTCACTACGAACCATTCCTCCTCACAGCCGCAGCTACCCCGCTTATCAGTCGCCACAGGGCTTCTCAAAGGTCCTTCCAAGGTCACCTCCGGCGTCCGTGTTCCGCTCCGGCTCCTCCGGCCCTTGTTCCCCTCTGCGTCCTTCATGATCTCTGCGGTAAGCTCCGGCGTCCGTGTCTGTCCGTGTTCGTCCGTGTTCTGGTTCGTGTCCGTGTTCCGGCCTACCTGGTCATAGCCCCGAATCGCGACTTTTCAGAAGCCCTGTCAGTCTCCAATACTTAGTCGCCTTCTTGGCACCAGCATGCTATAATGCATGGCCCATGAAGCACTCACCCTTGTTCGCTAGCCTGCTACTGCTGGCCCTACTCACTACGCTATTGGCCGCCTGCGGGCCGGCCGGCAGCGCGGCCACCCCGACGCCCACCAAGACCCCCACCCGGGTCGTGCTGGCTCCGTCCGCTACCCCCACCACCACACCCCTGCCGCCTACACCAACGGCCACGCCAACCTTCACGCCCACCCCGCTGCCCGCGGCCACCGATATACCCGTGCCCACCGCCGCGCCGTCCAACATCCCGACGCCCCCGCCCGCAGCCACAGCGACGCCACCCCAACCGGCCCCAACCATCCCCGCGGCCACCGCCACGCCACCCCCGCCCACCAACACGCCCGCGCCCCAGGTCGACTTCGTGATCGCCGAGCTGCGCGCCCTGGGCCTGGGCGAGAACAACGGCGGCATCGAGCAGGGCGGCCTGCGCAACATCTACGTGACCGTGGTCGACGCCGCCGGTAACCCCATCGACGGCGCGGCGATCGTCAACACGGCCCCCTACCCCGGCCGGGCCG
>JAULUH010000283.1:0-16630 GCA_032111745.1 Anaerolineae bacterium
CGCTGGCGCGCCCGAAGCTCGCGACGGAGCCGGGCGGCGGCGCGGGGGGCGGGAAGGGGAAGGAGAATGGCGGTAGTGGGGCCGGCGGCAGCAGCAAGGGGGAGCAGATGCTCCTCCACCGCAGCTGCTTCCTCGCCTAGGCTGCAACGGGGGGAGCAGGGACAAAGGGGCGGCGGGGGGGTAGCTGGCCAGGGCATAGGCAGCGGCGCCGAGCTCGTACGCCCGATGCAGATCGGTGTCGCTGAGCGACCAGGCCAGGTCGTTCAGGAGATCGATCCTGCTGAGAGCGCCCGCTTCGGGGTTGCCGTCCAGAGCGGCAAGGTCTCGTTCCAGGTGGTGAATGGACTGCGCGTCGGCCATTGGTGCTCCAGCCGGGGGTGGGCCCGCCGGCCTCCTTATTATACCCTTTGTGTGCCATGGCGACAGACTCGAAGGCCGGGGCTGCTCCAAAGGCTGGCGGCAGGGTTGTGGCCTGGGTGCGCGGGGCACGGATACCGGAGGGAACCGCGGAGGCGCAAAGTGCGCAGAGGCAACCAGGGCCAGAGGAGCCAGGGGAGCCAGAACCCAGACGGGCACAGGGGCAAGAAGCCGGGCGAAGGGGCCTCGAGAGGCCTGGACGCGAAAACGGGCAGGGCACTGGGGGGGCCTGCCCGTCCGTCGAGAGCGCGGGGGAAAGCGGGATGCTACGCCGGCACTGCCTGCCGGGCCAGCTGGGGCCGGAACTTATAGCTGTAGACGATGATGCCCTCGTCGCCCTGCTCGTTGAGCTTGCGGGTGACCATCTCCACGGGCATACCGATGGAGACCTCGTCGGGCGCCACGTCGGTCAGCTGGGCGGTCACCATGGGGCCCTCCTCCAGCTGGACCAGGGCTACCGGGTAGGGGGCAAACTCGGCGAAGCCGGCCGGGGCATCGTACACGGTGGTGTAAGAGTAAACCTTGCCGCGGCCGCTTAGAGCCATCTGCTTCTGGGCAGGCTCGCCGCAATGGGGGCACACATCCCGCGGGGGAAAGATCGCATTATCGCAGTGGCTACAGCGCTCGCCCACCAGGCTGTAGCGCTGCCGCCGGGTTCGCCACATTCGTGCAACTGTCATAGAATTTTTCCTTTTATCCTTTCTCCGCTTCTATTACCTGCGCAGTCGCGTTCACCCGCGCTGGGCGTCACACTCGAGACCGATTGTACCATTCTTCGCATGCCAAAACCTACCAGCTTTGGCGAAATCAGGCGCCTACGGCCGCATTGATAGCTTTTGGTAGCCTTTGTTAACGACCGCTTTGCTCATCATGCGCCCACCAGGACGTGAGTGACGATGGTGGCGCCGCTGCCGCCGATGTTCTGGGTCAGGGCGATATCAGCGTGCTGGACCTGGTTTGGCCCACCCAGGCCCTGCAACTGCTGCACAGCCTCGACGACCTGGTAAACGCCCGTGGCGCCCACGGGGTGACCCCGGGCCTTGAGGCCACCCATGGTGGCGATGGGGATGCGGCCCTCGATGGTGATCTCACCCTCCTCAGCCAGGTACACACCGCGGCCGCGCTCGGCAAAGCCGTTGGCTTCCAGAGACAGGGCCGCCATGATGGTGAAGGCATCATGCAACTCGAACAGATCGACGTCGGCGGCGGTAATGCTGGCCTGGGCATAGGCCTGTTGGCTGCTCAACCAGGCGGCCTCCAGCCACAGGGGATCGCGGCGGTCGTGCACGGCCAGCCGGTCGGTGGCCAGGGCCGAGCCGGCGATGCGCACTGGACGCCGGCCGTTGTGGAAGGCCCGGGCCATCTCCTCTGAGGCCAGCACCACGGCAGCGGCGCCGTCGCAGATGGGAGAGCTGTCCATCAGGTTGATGGGATCGGCGATCATGGCTGCCCGGGCATAGGTATCCAGGGAGATGGCGCTCTGAAACATGGCGTTGGGGTTGCCAGCGGCGTTGCGGTGGGCATTGACGGCAAAGTGGCCGAACGCGCCGTAGGGCACCTGGTGCTCAAACATGTAGCGCCGCATCAGTAGCGCGTTGAGAGCCACGAAGGAGACACCCTCGGCGGCCTCATACTCCTGGTCGGAGGCCATGGCCAGTGCTGCGGTGGTCACGCTGTTGATGGTGTCGGTCATCTTCTCCACGCCGGCCACGATCACCATATCGTGCAGGCCACCGGCGACGGTGGCGTAGCCCAGGCGCAGGGCTGCGCCGCCGGAGCCACAGGCGGCCTCCACCTTGACGGCCTCGATGCCGTGCAGCCCCACGAAATCCGCCACCAGGGCGCCCAGGTGCTCCTGCCCGACCAGCTCGCCGGAGAGCATGTTGCCAACATAGAGGGCGTCGGCGCGCTCGATGCCGGCATCTCGCATGGCGGGGATGATGGCATCATGGGCAATGTGGCGCAGGGATCGTTCCCATTGCTCGCCCACGGGCGTCTGTCCGATGCCAATGATATAAACAGGTCTCACGGTAAATCCTTTTTCGTGGCGACGCCGCCAGCTGGCGGCCTATTTCATGAGCAGTTTGCTGCGGAAGCGCGCGTAGGTGGCGTAGTCGATCTCGGTACGCCGGGCGATGTAATCTCTGGTGTGTGGGGCCAAGTCCCGTACCTCGTCGATGCGAGCGGTCATCTCCAGGGAGAAGGCATCGCTGCCAGCGCCCGAACCAAAGGAGACGACCAGGATACGGTCGCCAGGCTGGGCTTCGTCCAGGACCGCGGTCAAGCCCACCAGCGACGAGCCGGCATAGGTGTTGCCAATGGCCGGCACCAAGAGCCCGGTCTCGATCTGGCCGGGCTTGAAGCCCAGCATCTTGGCCGCGCGCTGGGGAAACTTGGTGTTGGGCTGGTGCAGCACGGCATAGCGATAGTCGGAGGGCTTTCGACCCAGTTCCTCCAGCAGCAGGCGGGCAGCGCTGGTGACGTGCTGGAAGTAGGCCGGTTCGCCGGTAAAGCGCTGGCCATGGCTGGGATAATGGGCGTGGGCGCGGCGCCAGAAGTCGGGTGTATCGGTGACGTAGGAGATGGAGCCCTCGAAAACGGCCAGGCTTTCTTCGGCCGGACCGACCAGCATGGCGGCGCCGCCGGCGGCGGCGGTGTACTCCAGGGCATCCCCAGGCCGGCCCTGCGCCGTGTCCATGCCGATGCTCAAGGCGTAAGCGGCCATGCCGGAGCCGACGAAGCCGATGGCCGCTTGCAGCGCCTCGGTGCCGGCCTTACAGGCGAACTCCCAGTCGGCTGCGGAGGTCAGGGGCACGATATCCAGGGCCTCAGCCACAATGGTGGAGGTAGGCTTGACGGCGTAGGGATGGGACTCGCTGCCAACCCACACAGCCCGGATGCGATGGGGATCGATACGGGCCCGGGCCAGGGCATTGCGGCCGGCCTCGATGGACATGGTGGCCGTGTCCTCATCCAGGCCGGCGACCGCCTTTTCCTTAATGGGCAGGCTGTCGTGGCGGCCACTCCAGACGCGGGCGACCTCGCGGGCAGGTAGTCGATAGCGGGGCACGTAGGCGCCGTAGCCCACCAGGCCGACTGCTCGCAACGGCCGCAAGAGTCGTGTTTCATTGCTTGCAGGCATTGCAGACACTCCCGATTCGATCAGATCTATCGCACAACGGCCGCCGGGGCGGCCAGCTCCACAGCACGGGCAGAGCGGATCTGGCCCTCGGCGACCATCTGCGCGGCCACGCGGTCGACCTGGTCCGCGGGCACGCCAGCGGCCAGGGCGACCTGGCGGGCGTGGAGAGCCATATGCCCGCGCTGAATGCCCTCGGCAGCCAGGGCCCGCAGGGCGGTCAGGTTCTGAGCCAAGCCCACGGCGGCCATCACCTGGGCCAGCTCCCCGGCCGAGGCCACGCCCAGGATCTTGAGCGCGACCTGGGCCGTGGGGTGCACCCTGGTGGCACCCCCGACGATGCCTACAGCCAGGGGCAACTCGATGCGGCCGGCCAGCTGCGCGGAGCCATCAAAGCCGGTGACCACCTGCCAGCCGGTCAGGGTGCGATACTGACCATCGCGGGCGGCGTAGGCATGAGCCCCGGCCTCGATGGCCCGCCAATCGTTGCCCGTGGCGATGGCCACCGGGTCGATGCCGTTCATGATGCCCTTGTTGTGAGTGGCTGCCCGGTAGGGGTCAGCCCAGGCAAAGGCATTGGCCTCGGCGATGCGCTGGACCACCTCGGCACCGTCGAAGTCATCGCTGGCGAAGGCGGCGGCCGGGAGCAGGCATTCCGCCCAGGCCGTGCGGCGATCGGACAGATTGCTCAAGATACGCAGATTCGCTCGTCCGCCTGTGAGCGATTCCAGGGCAGGAGCGATCGCTTCCACCGAGGTGTTGACGGCGTTGGCGCCCATGGCATCGCGGCAGTCCAGCAACAGGTGGACGATCAGCATGGGGCCGGCGGGCGTGTCGGGTAGGTGGCGGACCTCGACCCCGCGAAAGCCACCGCCCATGCGGGTGATGGTCGGATGCAGCGGTGCCACTAGCGCCGCCAAGTTTTCCGTCGCAGCCAGGACGGCCTGGGCTGCACCCTGCGGGTCGGGCACATCCAGCAACTGGACCTGGCCGATCATCACGGGATCGCTGTTGCCGGCAGTATAGCCGCCGCCGGCCCGAGCCAGCCGGGCTGCGTTGCTCACGGCCGCCACCACTGAGGGCTCCTCGACAACCATGGGGACCAGGTAGTCCGTACCATTGATAAGAAAATTGGCTCCGATGCCCAGGGGGAGCGCGTAGGTACCGACGACATTCTCGATCATGCGATCAGCCTGATCCACACTCAGGCCAGCTTGCAGCTGGGCCAGATCGGCCGGATCCAGGCCGGCCCAATCGGCCACGGCTTGCACCCGTTCGGGCAAGGTCTTCTGGTAGAATCCAGGGAGGCGAGACGAAGGTCGCAGGCTCATGGCTGGTTAAGGCGCTCCTGGCTAAGAAATCCTGTCACAATGAAGCGCACCCGGCCCACGAATGGACGTACTGGTGCGCTTCGCTGCTAACTATGAGTCTTGATGCTAACTGTATCAAAAAGCAACTGCCAAAAGCTATCAGCTTCGTTCCAAACGGCTCAATCAGTGCAGGATTGGCATCTAGCTAACAAACCCGGGCGCGGCCAATGACACGACTGGCACTACCAGAGACAGCCTTTAGCACAGGCCGTGGTTGTGGTAAGGGATTTGGGATCAGGGACCGGTAGGCGTGATGGTGAAGGCAGCCACAGCTGCGCTGAGAATGCCGCGCCATACGCTGGGAAATAGCGCTGGCCACACGATGACAAGGATGCCCAAGCCAGCCAATAGGGCCATCAGACGTCCCTCGCGCTCTACCAACAGGTTATCCAGCTGACCCAGCAATACGCGTTGGCTGCGCAAGAAACCGCCGGCCAGGCCCAGCGCCCCTACCAGCACAATCACCGATCGGAGCCAGTCCTGACTACCCAGGGCCTGGACCAGAGCCCATTGGCCGGCGAAGCCAATGGTCAGGGGCAGCCCGGCGAGGCCAAGCCCGCCCAGCAGGAAGGCGGCCGAAGACCAGGGCAGACGGGTGCCCAGTCCGCGGACGCTGCCGTGATCGGTGCCCCCGCCGGAGCGCTGGCGGATGACGGCCAGGCCAAACCCGGAGACGGTAAGGGCTGCGCCGCGCGCTAGCAGCAGCAGCCAGGTCAATCCCCAGGAACTCCGCGCGCCCAGGCCCAGGGCGATCAACACCAGGCTATAGCTAAACAACGCTGCATAGCTCCACTGGCGGCTTAGATCGCGCTGCACCAGCGCAGCCAGCCCGGCCCAGAGGGCTCCGGCCAGGCCGCCATACACCAAAATCTCAGGCAAGCGCGCAGTGAGTAGACCGAGGGTGATGTTGGCGTCCTGCAGCCAGGAAAAGCGGGTCAGAAAGATCTGCAGCAGAGTCACGCCGATGGCTGCCAGTGCGGTCAGGAGCCAGGCCGCCACCAGGGGGGGCGCTTCCTCACCTACGCTCAGCCATGGCCCATGCAGGGGCCAGGGGGCGAGCAGCAGCACCAGCCCCAGGCTCGCCAGCTGGACGGCGGTCTGCACCGGCAGCAGGTCATCCGGATCCAGGGGTGCCTGGTCGGCGTGCCAGGCCGCGAGCAGAAACAGGGGAATCGCCAGCACGGGCAGCCACAGCAGGCGAAGTGCGCCGCGGGTGCTGCCCTGCCGCCCGGCCTGGACCACCAGAGCGCCAAAGCTCAGCGCCGCGGCCAGGACCGCAGGGGCTCGCCAGGGTGGCTGGATCAGCAGGACGGTGCTCAACAGGGCCAGCAGGATCAGGCCAAAGGGGAAGAAGCTGCGTCCCTGGGACACCTGCCAGGCGCCCAGGTAGGCGGCAGCAAGGGTGATGGCCATCAGGCCGATCACCCATTGGCTGGCGGGATTCAACTGAAGGTCTTGACCGAATATCACCACGGGCTGCGTGATGCGAATGGCTCGCCCCAGGAAGAGCAGCGAGCCCTGGCTGGGCCAACGCCACATCAGGGCGCCCAGCAACAGCGCTGCCAATCCGGCCACGGCTGTGGAGGGCAGCGGCCAGCGGCGTAGCAGGTATACCAGCACGGACGCCAGCAGGGGAATAGCCAGAATCAGGACCACCGCCGACATCAAACGTTGTCCTCTGGCTGCTGGCGGCTAGCAAGGGGACCGCGCGCGATCATCAAGTAGGCGGTGGCCAGGCCGATCAACAGCTCTATGGCACTCAGCAACCAGATAAGCCAGGGATCACGCAACAGGGCACTGATCAGCAGCTGGCTAGCACCCAGCGCCATTAGAAGCGCAGCACCGACCTGCAATGCCTCGTCGCCCAGGGCCAGGCCAAGAAGGGCGTAAGCGATCAGCCAAGTGGTAATCAGGCGCAGATCGCCGCTGATGGGGGGCAGGGGGAGGCGTGGTTGCAGGCCCAGGAGAAGGGCGGCCAGGGTAAGAGCCGCCAGCACGCGAAAGGCCGTGGTTGAGGAAAGCGGCCGGGTATTGACACCCGTACGGGTGTGGAAGGGGAGGAATCCCCCACCCCAACCGGCGCGCTGGGCCGATAGGTACCACATGATGGCGATCAAGCCTCCGACGATCACCCGCAGCGCAGCCCACTCCGGTGGCAAGACGCGGGCGACCAGCAGCGCCAGGCAAATGCTGAGCCCCATGAAGGCAGCCACGATTGCGCGCCAATCGCGCAGAGCCACCATGACAAACACGCAGAGGGCAGCCAGGATGAGCACAGGCAGCCCGGAGACAGGGCTGAGCTGTACCAGGGCCTCTGCAACGGTGGGGAAGGGGGGAATCGGCTGCATATCAGGGACGGGTGACGGCCCAGGCCAATAGCAGAATCAAGAGTACCCAACCCCAATAGCCCTCCCCCTCCACGATGGCAAACACAGGCCGGGCCGCCTCGCCCACCCATGACCACGCCCACAGGAGTCCGTCCAGTGCCCAACTCAGCCCCGTGGCATGGGCGAGCTGCGGGCGCCAGCGCAGCAAGGGGCCCTGGGCGTGGCCGGAGGTCCAGGCCAGGCCAACAGCAAGGGCCAGGCTGAGCACCAGCGCCAGCCACTGGGAGGGCCGGATGGCGGCCAGCAGCTCACCCAGACTCGGGGCGAGGGGAAACCCAGCCAGCGACGAAAGCGCTCCTGGCTGGATACCCCACAGGAGCACGGGCACGCTGAGCAAGCCGAAAGCCAGCATCATACGTATCATGGGCCAGTTTAGCCGGGCCCCCAGAAAGCCTGCGGCCTGGGTGAGCTTGGCAGCATCAGCCCTGGCCGGCTGGGCACCGGGCCACCAGCCATCGGCGATGACGGAGGAGAGTGCCAGGGCCTCAGCCAACACCACCAGAAGCCAGGTCAGCAGATTGGTGGGCGCGGCCAAGGCACGAACGGTAAATCCGGCCAGCAGCGGCACGCCGGCCAACAAGCCGATAGCCAGGAGCAGAGGCACCCGCCAGCGCCACATGTCACGAATTGCGATGCCAACTGCAACCAGGGCCAGGCCAAAGACTACCGTCACCAGGGACCAGGCCAACACGCTGCGACCGAGCACAGGGCCGGCCAGCACCATGCTGAGCCAGATCCACGAGGACCGGCTACTGGTGAGGAAGGCAAAGCGCTCTACGCCCGTGCTGGCCCAGGCTGCGATGCCTGCGCCCAATACACAGGCCACTAGCAGGGACTGCCAGATGGGATTGGTAAACCAATAGGCTGCGCCTGATGCATAGACCTGGCCCAGTAACCATCCGCCCGTGATGAGCCCAACCGCCCCCAGCAGCAATTGAGTGCCCCGGTCTCTGCCGCCTTGGCCCGGCATCAACCAGGTGTGGAACGGATAGGCCGCCATACGCAGCGCAGCCACCACCAGGAGGAGCGCCACAGATTCGGCGGGTAGCCGGGCCGATCCCAGGGACGCAGTGGCTGCGCCCAGGTTCGTGATCCCGATGGCCAGAAACAGTAACAGGCTACCTATGGCCACCAGGCCTCCGGCGATGACGCGCTTCTGGAACTGGCTGCCGCGCGATCGAGCCACCAGGAGCACGTCCGTTGCCACCCATACGCCGCTGAGGACCAGCAGGTTACCGGAGATCACGGTGAACGCCGCAGTGGCCAGCAGCAGGAGGCTGAGTCCGTGATAGGCGCTGGCGCGCGCGCCGGGAAGCCGCCAGGTGAGCAGCACGGCGCAAATGCCAGAAACCAGCAGCAGGAAGGTCATCAGCCAGTTCCAGCCATCGAGAATCCAGCGCACCCGCAGGGGCATGATCACCAAAGGCCACCAAATGGCCTGCAGATCGGGTACGCTCGTCACCCGTAGCCGGATGAGGAGGAGCAGCGCAGCGGCCAGGGGCACCAGGACAAAGACGGCCAGTACAGAGGATCGCCGAATCTGCGGCATTACCCTGAGAAGCACCCCAGTGACCAAGAGCAGCAGAGCGGGGCCTACCGGTGAGAGAATGAATTGATCCATGGGCGGTTGGGGCCGGGGCGGGCCGGCGGAGACAAGATATTGTACCACACGGCCAGAGGGGGAGCAAAGTGACTGGGCTTCCCGCCTATAGCCTCAGCTCCCGCCGGCGAGACTCTGTGACACATAACGAGACACGGCCGGATGATCCTACTCCGGCCGCGTCTCGATTCCTGTGGCACAGCTGCCAGGCACCCCGCGCACCATCACAGCTCTGCGGTGATGAAGCTCGTCCACATGTTGGTGGCCAGGGCCTTGCCATCGGCGACGACGCCGTATCGGACGAAGTACTGGCATAGCCTGTCGAGGTCGCGTTGCAGCAGCCTGAAGGCGTAGGGGTTATTAAGCGCGACCACGGCCTGGGGAAAGTCGATGACTACCGCCCGATCTTCCCACAGCAATACATTGTATGCGGAGAGGTCTCCGTGTACGCGATTGCGGCTCAACATGAGCTCTACATGCCAGATCAGGCGGTCGAACATGGACCGCGCTTGCATGGGGTCGACCTGAACGCTGCTCAGGGTAGGCGCCGGCCGATTGACGTCGCCTAGGTACTCCATCAGGATGGTGTTGCCCACGTGAGCCACCGGGCGGGGTACATCAGCACCGGCGGCATGCAGCATCTGCATCATATCATACTCGTGTTCGATCCAGGAGAAGGTGATGATCTCCCGGCCGAAGTCAGTCTTCTTGGCGATGGCCCGCTTGACGCGGGCTGCACGCACGATGCCTTTGCCCTCCTCGTCCAGCATCAGGCGCCCCTCCTTGTAGATGGCGTCGTTGCGCATGGTACGATGAGCCTCGGGCCGGTAGATCTTGGCCGCGATCAGTTCCATGCCGGTGTTAGGATGGGCCTGACAGCAGTAGACATTGGCCTCCTTGCCGCCCTTCACCCGAGCCAGGACATCGGAAATGATCTGATCATGAAAGAAGTCGCCCAACGACTCTTGCAGGAGAACCTGTTCGTTCTCGCCGAGACCCAGAGTCGTGACGAATCTATCCTCGCGGTCCAGCTGTTCCACCACCTCCGGCAAGGCAATGGCAGGTCGCCGCTTCAGCGCGGGCTTGCGCAGAGCGCTGGAGGCGCGGTGGGCCTGGCGGTCGGGCACGAAGTAGTGTGAGTACTCCTCGTAGTCGTCGTAGTTGTCAAAGTCCATTTCAGGTATTGTGCTCCGCTGGCGATCGCCCGGGCCGCCAACGAAAACGGCCACGGGTTGTCGGATCACCCGTGGCCGTGGAGGATGTGCGATTGGCCGGCACGCCGGCGGCCTGACCGGGCGAGACTTTCGCTGGGGCAGGCGCGCGGGTCATGCAGCGCCGAATCAAAACGGCCGCGGGGTTGCTGGCGCGCCCGTGGCCGTGAAAGACGTAGTTGGCCTGGGGAGAGGCTCTTACTTCCTCCGGCACGAGGCGCGCGCGCTAAACTGAACGTCGCTGGCAATCGTATAGACTTTAGCCATAGCGCGATGCGCCTCCTTTCTGGCAGTTGATAGAGGGAGTATAGCACGGCCGGGAAGGGCTGGCAAATCTCGGTACGTCAGAACAATGGCCGCAGCCACGGTTGTTATCCAGGTCCACAGTGTGGCCAGGCGCCATCAGGTGCGCAGCTCGACCACGTCGCCGTCGTGCAGTACGTGGTCTCGGGCGACCAGCTGGCCATCGAACACGCCCTCACCCCATACGCGGGCAGACTTGAGGTTTTCTGCGAAGTCCTTGTGTACCTTGCCGGCGAACTCCCCCACGGTGCTATCCCGAGGGAGGATGTAGGGCGCGGTGAAGTCGGGCTCGCGACCCGGTGGCTTGGCATAGATGCGCATAATGTCCAACCGTTCGAACAACGTGTGCTTCAGTTGCTCAAGGTTGCGCCCGGTGGCGGCCGAAACCGGCACCAGGGACCAATCGTTTCCCAGGAGCTCGCAAAGCGCCGCGAAGTCTTCGTCCAGGGACTCGTCGTCGCACTTGTTGACCACGACCAGGAAGGGCTTGCGCAGTGCACGGGACGGCTCGCCACAGCGGTGAGCCAGGTGGTCGGGCACGATACGGTGCTCGGCCAGTATGGCCACCGTGTCTTCCAGTTGCTGCAGAGGGTCGTCCTGCAGGTCGACCACCACCAGGATCAGATCGGCGCGCACGAAGAGGTTGAACTGCTCGGGCTCGACGTGAATGCGGCTCAGGGGGGGCGCGTCCACGAGCTGGATCTGCACGTTCTCCACGGGCATCATGCCCGAGACCGGCGTCCAGGTGGTGAAGGGGTATTCGGCCACCTCGGGGGTGGCATTGGAGAGGGCCGCCACCAGGGCGGACTTGCCCACATTGACGGCGCCGGCGAGCACTACCTGGCCAGCGCCCTCACGCTCGACGTAGAAGGTCGACGTGCGTTTGCCGCCTCCCTTGTGGGCCTGGGCCTCTTCCTTAAGCTTCGACAGCTTGCGGCGCAGGTCGGCGCGCAGGTGGTCGGTGCCCTTATGCTTGGGGATGACGCTGAGCATCTCCTCCAGCAGCGGGGCTTTCTCCTCGGCCGTGATTGCCGCACGGAACCGGGCCTCGATATCGTAGTATTCGGGAGGCAGGTTAGTCGGCATGACTTTCTGAAGCTGACCTGGACTGGTCAGTGAGGGTTGAGCAGGCGGCAACCAGCTTGGCCACCTGACTGGTCGCTTCTACCAGCAAGGAGGACGTGCTTGCGAGTTCGCTCCTGATTATAGCACAGCCAATGCGGAAGCGCTCACTACGAACCGCGAATGCACGGGGGTGATCCCTGCGACGCGTACTTGGCGCTTGGGCTGAGGCGCAAGTTGCGGTACAATCAACACCGGACGGGGTTCTAGCTCGGCCACGGTATTCTTTGACAGGAGAAGAGGTCAGCGCATGTCCCCTTGGAAGCGTGTCGGCGGGTTGCTGCTCATCGTCATCTCCATAGCGAGCCTGCTGCTGGGACTGGCCGGCATCGCCGGGGTATGGATCGTGCGCAAACCAGTGTCAGACTCCCTGGTAGCCTTCGCCGGCCTGGCAGGCACCACCCTGACGGTCACCGACCAGGCCCTGGCGGTGGTGGACGAAGGGCTGATCCAGGCCGAGCAGGCCGTCGCCGTCGCGCGTGACGCCACCACATCCCTGGCTGATACCCTGGACAACACCACGCCCGCTGTACAGGCAATAGCCTTCTTCGTAGGCGATGGGCTGGCTGCTTCGTTGAAGGCCGCCGGTGTCACCGTGGGCGCGGCGCAGAAGAGCGCCGAACTGGTGGACGGCGCCCTGGGCTTGCTCAACCAGATCCCCCTGGTCAACATCGACTACAATCCCGAGGTGCCCCTGGCCCAGGCCCTGGGCAACATCAATACCAGCCTGGAGGATGTACCGGCACAGCTGGAATCGATCGGGACGCAGCTGTCCGCATCGGCTGCCAATCTGCCTACACTGAGCAACAGCATGGGAGCCCTGGGCGACTCCATCGTGGGCGTAACCGGAACAGTGGCCAGCGCGCGGCAAAGCGTCCAGGCTTACCGCGACCTGGTGGGCCGCTACCAGGGGATTGTACTGACGATCCAGCGCCTGATCCCCTGGCTTACTGCGGTCGTGCCCCTGCTGGTAACCTTGTTGTTCTTCTGGCTGGGCGTTGTGCAGCTGGCTACCTTGCGCAAGGCCCTGGAATGGGCCGGCCTGCGCCGGCCGGCGCCGGCCTATGCTACGACTGCTGTGGTTATCCCGAAGCAAGAAGCTCCGTAGATCCGTTTGGCCGCCCTGTTCTTTGCCAAAGGAGGTATCGCTATGCGCGTGCGAGTGATTGTTTTGAGTGCATTTCTGATGCTGGCCCTGATCGTGACGGCCTGCGCCGCACCTGCGCCAGCTCCGGCCCCGTCCGGCCAGACGCCTGAGGCCCCTGCGCCGGCCGAGCCAACGGTGATGGCTGAGCCCGCCGTCTCCCCCACCAAGCCCTCGGCCGATGGCCTGCCAGACCTAAGCGGGCGCACCATCGAGGCGGTGACGGAGAACGCGTACACGCCGTTGAACTTCGTGGATCCGGCCACCGGCGATGCGGTGGGCTGGGAGTACGATGCGGTCAACGAGATCTGTCGCCGACTCAACTGCCAGGTCAACTGGAACGTGACGGCCTGGGACACCATGATCTCGGCCGTGCGCGAGGGCCAGTTTGACGTGGGCATGGATGGCATCACCATTACCGACGAGCGCAAGCAACAGGTCGACTTCTCGGTGCCATACATGCTTTCCCAGCAGTTCATGCTGGTGCGGGCCGACGAGGATCGCTTCACGAATGCCGAGGAGTTCGCGGCCAACGAGGATCTGCTCATCGGCTCGCAGGCCGGTACCACCAACTTCTATACAGCCGTGTACGAAGTGTTGGACGGCGATGAGGGCAACCCACGCATCCGGCTGTTCGAGACCTTTGGCGCTGCGGTGCAGGCCCTGCTCAACGGCGACGTGGACATGGTGCTGATGGATGCCACGTCGACCCGGGGCTATATCGGCGCCAACCCCGATAAGTTGAAATCTATCGGCGAGCCCCTGGGCACTGAGGAATTCGGCTTCATCTTTACCCCGGACAGCGACCTGGTGGTACCCTTCAATGCGGCAATCGCCGCCATGCGCGAGGATGGCTACCTGGGCCACCTGAACCTCAAATGGTTCTTCGTCACCAACCCCATGGGTGAGGACCTCTATGACCAGCTGCCCGACATGGGTGGACGCACCGTCGAGGCGGTGACGGAGAACGCGTACACGCCGTTGAACTTCGTGGATCCGGCCACCGGCGAGGCGGTGGGCTGGGAGTACGATGCAGTCAACGAGATCTGCCGCCGGCTCAACTGCCAGGTCAACTGGAACGTGACGGCCTGGGACACCATGATCTCGGCCGTGCGCGAGGGCCAGTTCGACGTGGGCATGGACGGCATCACCATTACCGACGAGCGCAAGCAACAGGTCGACTTCTCAGTGCCCTACCTGCGGGCAGAGCAGTTCATGCTGGTGCGGGCCGACGAGGAGCGCTTCACGACCCCCGAGGAGTTCGCGGCCAACGCGGAGCTGCTGATCGGCACCCAGGCCGGGACGACCAACTTCTACACGGCGGTGTACGAGGTGCTGGACGGCGACGAAGCCAACCCGCGCATCCGGCTATTCGAGACCTTTGGCGCGGCAGTGCAGGCCCTGCTCAACGGCGACGTGGACATGGTCACCATGGATGCTACATCCACCAAGGGCTATATCGGAGCCAACCCCGACGCGCTCAAGGTAGTGGGCGACCCGCTGGCCAGCGAGGACTTCGGCTTCATCTTCACCCCGGGCAGCGACCTGGTGGCGCCCTTCGATGCCGCGATCGAGTCGATGATCGAGGACGGCTATATCGACCACCTGAACACCCTGTGGTTCTTCCTTTACGATCCCGGCACGTAGAGGCGGGGCGGTAGAAACCATTTGGGTGTCCCGGGCACCGGGGTTTGGTGCCGTCGAGTCAAGTGCCATCAAGTGCCGGGGATCTGCCAGGTCCCCGGCACTTTTGCGATGGTAGCGATGGGGTCATGGGCCTGCGCAGCCTGGCCTCTGTCAGACGAGGATGATCAGCATGAGTGATGTCGAGTTGAGCTCTAGCGTTCCGCCCCCTGGCGGGGCCAAATCTGCGGGCAGCATGGTGGCCAGGCTGCCCCTATGGCTGGTGGCTGCCACCATCCT
The DNA here is from genome assembly GCA_032111745.1 of Anaerolineae bacterium. Taxonomy (GTDB): domain Bacteria; phylum Chloroflexota; class Anaerolineae; order JAAEKA01; family JAAEKA01; genus JAULUH01. The sequence goes on from JAULUH010000283.1 coordinate 14,617, forward strand.
GGGGGTGTTTTTTCTATGGATCATCCTGACCAGCCCCGACTACCGGGTGATCTTCGATGCCGTCATCACCGGCGTCGGCGTCACCATCCGGGTTTCAGTGATCGCCTATGCCATAGCGGTGTTTTTAGGGCTAATCGTCGGCCTCGGCCGCGTGTCGAGCCGGCGGCTCACCCACGAGGTCTCGTCGTTCTACGTAGAGATCATCCGTGGGGTGCCGATGCTGGTGCTGCTCTACTACATCGTGTTCGCGGGCGCGCCGGGTTTCGTCAGCGCGGTCAACTGGGTGGGGATGCAGCTGCGCAATGCCGGTGTGCTGCCGGGCCTGGGCGAGAGCATGGCCGGCATGAGTGTGCGCCAGGTGGACTTCACCGTGCGGGTCATCATCGCCCTGAGCGTCGGCTACAGCGCGTTCCTGGCCGAGATCTTTCGCGGCGGCATCCAGTCTATCGAGCGGGGCCAGATGGAGGCAGCGCGGTCCCTGGGCATGAGCTATGGGCAAGCCATGCGGCACGTCATCCTCCCCCAGGCCATCCGGCGTGTGCTCCCCCCGTTGGGCAACGACTTCATCGCCATGCTCAAGGACTCGTCGCTGGTATCGGTGATGGGCATTGCCGACATCACCTACCAGGGACGGGTGTACGCGGCCAGCACCTTCAAGTTCTTCGAGACCTACAACGTGGTGGGGTTTCTATACCTGGTCATGACCATCGGCCTGGCGCTGTTGGTGCGCTACACCGAGAGCCGGATGGCGGTGGGGGACCGCTAACTCACGCCGCTGCCTGGCGTAGGCGAGCCACGAGATAGGCCGTGGTGGACGCCCAGGGCACGGTGCGATTGGCCAGTTGTTGGGCCATGGCCTGTTCCACGGCCGCCAGCCCCGCTGGATCCAGGTGCCGCTGGAGGTGGCCGGCATAGCTGGGCCGGCCAGATTCGGCGGACAGCGCAAACCAACGCGCCAGGTGGGCGGGGGTGACGTAGAGGTCGGACCTGGTGTGCTCGAGCGCCAGCGTGGGTGCCAGGCCGGCCGACTCGAAGGCGGCACGTAGATCCTCCTCGTCCCAATTGACCATCGGATCGCCGGCCTCCCTGTAGATCACCTCCTCGGCGGCCACGAGCTGGCTGGCCAGGGGCTGGCCCAGGGGAGCCAGGTCGATCAAGGCGTACAGGCGCTGGGTGTGGCGCGGCACGGCCTCGGCCAGGCTGATGACGCCCTCTGGCACCAGAAGCGCGGCCAGTAGGCGAGCGGCGGCGAGCTTGTCAGGCACCCTGGTGAGGGCATTGCGGCCGACGATGGCATCGAAGCGCAGATCACCTACGGCGGACGGCACGTCCTCGATCTCGCCCTGGAGCACCATGGGACGCTCGGGGTCGGGCAACCGGGCGGCCTGTTCGGCCAGGGCCTGGGCATCCTGTGGGGTGCGGGCCAGGGCGTAGACGCCGCCCTCGGGGGTCCGGCGCAGCGCTTCCCAGGCCAGCAATCCGCTGCTGGCATTCAGATCCAATGCCAGGTGATGTCGCCGGAGCCCCGCAGCGGCCAGAACACGATCGCGCTGCGCAGCGAGGCGCTGTCCTGCGCCACTGACGGCGCGTTGCAGCCACTGGTCGCGGGCTCGCCCGGCCAGGTCTCCGGTAAAGGTGAGCACCTCAGGTGGGCCGAGGCCTTCGCCCTCCACCATGGCCGCCAGCTGGGCCTCACGATGCCGCTGCACCTCGACTCTCACGCCGGACTCGTAGCCCAACTCGCCCGGCTGGTAGAACACCTTGCCCTGCAGGAAACTGGGCAGGTACTGTTGGGGCACCCAGTGGTCGCGGTAGGCGTGGGGATACATATAGCCCTCGCCGTGGCCGAAGCCCTCCTTGTCCCGGTTGGCGTCTCGCAGGTGGGTAGGCACCTCGGCCTCGCGCTCCTGCTCCACCGCAGCCAGGGCATCGAAGAAGCCCATGGTAGAGTTGGACTTGGGGGCAGTAGCCAGGTAGAGCGTGGCCTGGGAGAGGTGAAAGCGGCCTTCGGGCA
>JAULUH010000284.1:0-4941 GCA_032111745.1 Anaerolineae bacterium
GCCCGTGGTCGCCTCGCACTGCCCATCCACGGTCTCGGCCTGCGACGATCACCCGTCTTTGGCCTAATACAACTGGCAGGTCTATGCAGGTACGGTGATGTACTCAGCAAACGAACGCGCCTCAGGTACTGGGAGCCCGTCTTCCAGCAGTCCTCGTACGTGCATATCGATCGCTTCGTGCATGTTACGTGCGACCTGATCGCGGGTCCTACCGGTCGCGACGCAGCCGGGCAGATCCGGCGAGTACGCCGAGTAGTTGCCATCCGCTTTTTCGATGACGACCAAGAAGCGATGCATCTCATTCACCCTGTTCGGCTTTGGGCTTGGCTAGCTGGCCTGCTTGAGCACGGTCAACAGCGTGCTCAAGCAGGCCCAGGTCTTGCGCTGCCTGGCCGTGATCGGGTCCCACATCAAGCCTGCGTAACCGAAGTCTACCTGGACCTCCTCGCCTGGCTCGACCTCTATGCGCACGGTGGCCTCTGGGACCTCAGGCTCCAACTTGCGGATGTACCGCCAGACGGCATCGTAGGAGCCCTCAAAACCATGGTCGCCAACCAGCCGCTGCCAGCTGGCTCCGCTTGCCGCGATCGCCTGGCTCAGTATAGCCCGCGGTATGACAGTTGTGCCACCAGCCCGGCATAGGCCCAACGATCACAGCGCGCATCAAAGCGGCACTGGAACTGGGTCGGCGTCTGCTCGTCGCGGCACCCAGCGAGAAGCCCATGGTACGCTTACCTGCGTCCCTGATTGATTTGAGTGGACGGGTGTCCTCCTACCTTGACAGTGAGTGTTTGGACCGCCTGGTTACTTCGACGCCATACCACGACTTGCGACCTCCAGCATCTTCCGACTTAGGTCTTTAGGGCTGAATTCGACCATCTCACAATCTTCTTCCATCACCACGTTGTGACCAGGGGCCAGATAATAGGCTTCCCCTGCCGTGATGACTTCTTCGTGGTCGGCATATTTCACCCGCATTCTGCCCTTGAGCAGGTAGCCCCAATGGGGACACTCGCAACCGTTGGGCAACCCTTTGAATAACGGGACGCTGTCAAACCCTGCTGGGAAGCCCCAAAAACCCCCATCCATGTCTCCCCATTCAATTTGGCGGCTATAGTAAGAGCCGGCCTGAAACACTATGGGGATACCTTCTCGATTGCTATGCATGGTCATTTCTCCTTTCATCGGATGTTGGCTCAAAGCGAGGTGTACAAACGACTGGTGACTACCGTCTGAGCGAACACGTTATCTCTTGTTCTGATAGGCAATCCTCCTTTCGGGGCACCTGCCTCCGTCACACCAAACCATCCCCCTTTGCTGCCTTGGCCAGCTCGTGATTTCGCCAACAAAATCTTGTCTGCACTATACACGAATTCGTAGTGCTAGACAAGAAGGTTGGTTGTACACATGAGATAATGCACGGCGAAGGTATGCCGCAGTAGATGAGCGTGCAGCCGCGGTACAGCGGCCGCCTTTCCAAGCCGCCTGAATACCTGGGACAAGCCGGAGTACGTGAGCGGCTGCGCATCTGATGTGAGGAATACCTCATCGGTATTGTCCACAGCCGGCTGCGGTCGGTACATCTGCATGTATCGCAACAGGGACTTCTTCGTTGCGCCGCCGATTGGCACGATACGCTCCTTGCCGCCCTTGCCGCGCACTTTAAGGCTCGTCCCGCTTCGAGGGTCAGGTCGCCCAACCTGGGTGGTTCTCCATAGTTGCGAACCTCGCAAAACTGACCAAATTCGCTCGGTACCAGCCCAGAGTTCGAACGCTCTTTCCCTCGATCTGCTGGGACAAGATAGAGAGGTCAATGAGGGTCTGGGCGGTTACGTCAGCCTTTTTCCCTCGTGTCTTCGCACCGGACTCACTAGCCATTGTAGGCCTCCTTCTGGGGGTAATTGCTCCTGAGGAATTTCAGGAGTCTGTGTGTCACGGAGGGAAGAAGCCTGGGTGTCGGACTTGAAAAAGCGACCAGCAGACTGGGAGTCTGCTAGTCGCAATACGGCATTATTGTCTACTTGGTGACTCACTCAGGACTCGAACCTGAAACCTACTGAGCCCGTGATTGTGCCCGCCGACACATCGTTGTCAAACTCGCACTTCGCCGGCCGGTGCCAGCGCGTCGGTGCCTACCGCGGCATCAGTTCTTCGTCAGCCACAGGTACCCCAGGACCTTCATCGATGTGTCGCCCCCTATCTGCTGCATGGGTCATTCTCTTTGATATCCAACACTGCGGATCGATAGCGGCTATACGCTGCCCAATCCAGGCTTTTCACCGCGCTGGATCTCGCTCAATCGAATGACCTTACGTAGCACTTCATTCACTGCGGCTTCATCCGGGAAGGCCTTGGCCACATCGGGGTCGAGCAACACCAGGTTTGTGCCGGCGCGAAAGGGATCTCGAGAACCTGATCTTGCGCCAGCAACTGGATGTCATGGTACGCAAGAATGCTCAGGTGATCAGGCCTAGCCGGCTTGAAAGATGGTCGCTGGCTATGTTGGCCGCGGCGTTGAAAGAGCGAGGTCGCCTCACCACCAGTCAACCTCGTTGGCACCGCCTAGCGCCACGGTATCAGCCTCCCACCATCAGCACCCCATCTGCATCGGTTCGAGCTGGTCAGCTCGCCGGCCAGCTATCCCCAAAGACAGCATAGCGATCCACAACATAGTCGACGGCCTGCTGCAACGTCAACTGTTGCCCCTCGCCCCAGGCCGTGGCAAAGGCCAGATCGTCGAGCTGGGCCCGCAGACTCGACAGATAGCATTCATGGGCCAGCTGGTCGGCCGGCGCGATCCTGGCGCCTGCCTCCTCATGCATGGCTGTCGCCAGCGCCAGGAGGCGAACAGCCGGCACCGCCTGGCCGAGCACGGCCAATACGCCAGCAACGCCTTCCAGGCATGCCGTGAGCCCCCAGGTGTGCCCCGTCTCGCGGTAGAAGTCAATCGCCTGCCGGAACCATGACAGGGCCTTCTCGGTGTTTCCCAGGGCACAGGCTGTGTGGCCCAGGTTGTGCCGGGCGATGGCAATCCGTCCCCGGGTGCCAAGCAGGTGCAGAAGCGCAAGGCTTTCGTCGTAGTACCGCTCGGCTTGCTCGTATGCCCCGTCGCAGCGTGCCAGCTCGCCGAGATAGTTGAGTATGCGAGCCAATGGCAAGTTGTCGCCTATCTCGCGCTGCATGGCCAGGGCCCGATCCAGGTGCACGCGGGCCAGACCGAACTGCTCTTGATTGTAGGCCCACACTCCCAGGCCATAGAGCGCCAACGCAGCCCCCCACTGATCCCCCGCTGCCTGAAACCGAGCCAGGCTCTCTGCCAGCGGCTCACGCCCATCGGATCGCCCGGCCATTGCCCGCGCGAAACCCAGGTGAAAGAGGGACAACGCCAATCCCCACGGGTCTTCCAGCCGGCGGAAGAGTGCCACGCTTTCCTCGAGGTGCACGAGCGCCAGCCGGTGATCGCCCTGGTATTCCACCGCCATGCCCAGCATCGTCAGAGCGTAGGCCAGGCCAGGCCGGTGGTCCTGGCTGCGCCAGAGTGCCACGCTTTGCTCCACAACCGAGCGCCCGGCCTCGTAGGACCCTTGGTGCCAGAGCAGGGTGCCCAGGGCGTAGAGCGCCTGGGCCTGCACGGCAGGCGATAAAGCGGCTTGCTGCACCAGCACCGCCTCCAGCCAGGCGCGACCTTCGGCGAATTGCCCGCCGCGCAGCCAGAACAGCCACAGCGCGCCCCCGAGCCGAGCCGCCATCTCGTACGCCTCGCTCGCAAGAGCCCAATTCAGGGCAGCCCGCAGGTTGCCCTGCTCCATGTCGAGCCGCTGCGACCAGAGGCCATACCCTGTGCCCCGCAACTGAGGTTCGGCCGCCTCGGCCAGGGCGACAAAATAGGCCAGGTGCCGGTGCCCGACTTCCTCGGCGTGCCCGGCAGCGCGCAGCTTTTCGGCCGCAAACGGCCGCACCGCTTTGTGGATCCTGTAGCGGCCGGTCGCGTCCCGCTGCAAGAGCGACTCGTCGAGCAACGCCCGCAACACGGACAGCGTGGCGCCTGCTACCTCGGACGCGGCGTCAGCCTGGAATCCGCCGCGAAACACCGCCAACCGCATGAAGACATGATGCTCGTCGGGCGAGAGCAACTGCCAGGCGTGTTCCAGGCTGGCCTGCATGCTGGCGTGACGGCGGGGGGCATCTTGCCACCGGGTTTCCAGGATGTGCATGTTCTCTGCCAGCGCCACCGCCACCTCCTGAATTGAGCGGCCGTGAATGGCTGCCGCCGCCAACTCGATGGCCAGAGGCATGCCCGCCAGCAGCTGGCAGATGGTGGCCACGGCCTGAGTATCCTCTGCGGTCAGGGCCGGCATGGGATGCTCCTGCTGGATGCGCTGCATCAGCAGCCGGCTGGCGCTGAACTTGGCCAGGTCATGGGATTCAGCCGCCGGCGGACAGCTCAGGCCGCCCAGCTCGAACAGCCACTCCGCTTGGAGCCCCAGCCGGGCCTGCGAGGTCACCAGCAGCGTCAGCCGGGGCGCGCGCTGCAACAGCTCGGCCAGTAGCCTGGCACCTGCCGCCAGGTGCTCGAAGTTGTCCAACACCAGCAGAACCTCCTGCCCGCGCAGGCAGGCGAAAAGCTGCTCCTGCGGGGAGTGCTGGCCCTGCAAGGGAACGTCCAGCGCGGTCAGGATCGCTGAGGCCAGGAACTCAGCGGAAGGGGTCGACTCCAGGCCCACGAAGGCCACCCCGTGTTCGAAGGCGTCGGCGTGTTGAGCGGCCGCGGCCAGTGCCAACCGCGTCTTGCCAATGCCGCCAGAACCGTGGATGGTGATCAGGCGGCGGGCCGGGTCGGCCAAGAGCGCGCCTATCTGCGCCAGTTCCTCCTCCCGCCCCACGAGAGGCGTCGGCGGCAGGGGCAGGCGTGCCAGGTGGTCGACCGCTTGCCCGCTGCTT
>JAULUH010000285.1:0-46025 GCA_032111745.1 Anaerolineae bacterium
AATGGCTAGGGCTGAGGAGGCCGGGATGTCGGAGCGGCTGCAGAAGGCCCGGGAGCTGACCACGATGACGGTCGGCGGCGCGCGGGTGACGGCCAGCAGCACCGCGGACGCTGTGGCGGAGCAGGCCAGCGCTACCGCGGCCAGCACGGTGGCGGCCACGGAGGCCATGGCCGAGACGCTGGGCAGCGCGGTGACGAAGTCGGTGCAGGCCGCCGCTTATGGCTCGGGTGCGGTGGCCGGCGGGCTGGCCGGCACCACGGGCAGCCTGCTGCTGGCCGGGCAGATCAGCGGCAGCGCGGCCTGGGACGCGGCCAGGAGTATCACCGGCAGCTATTTGAAGATGGCAACGCGACTGGCCGAAGGCTTCCTGCTGGCGCTGGAGGACGAGGAGCAGGGCGCGGCCTACGTCAAGCAGGCGGCGAAGGATTTTGCCCAGGAGACCTTTGACGCCACCACCAACGCCTCACTGGGCGCGCTGGGCGGCGCGGCCACCGCGGTGGGCGCGGTGACGGGTGGTGCGAAGGGCGTGACCGCGGGCTCGGTGACTGGGCTGAAGCAGGCCACGGATGCCGGCGCGGAGGCGACGTATGCGGTAACCAAGGAGGCCTCCAAGGCCGGCACCGAGGCCGCGCGGCGGGTGCTACGGCAGCCGGAAGACGCGTAGCCTGGCGGAGTGTATGTTGGTGGCGGTGGGGGGGACGAGGTCTGGGAAGCGGAGTCGAGGCTTAAGCCGGAGCGTGCGCGTCAATTCCGGCCAAAGCCTCGACTCCATTTGCTGATAGGAGCGTTCGGCGGCTGGCTTGCGTCGCGTCTCCGCGACTTTTCCAGGTAGCGCCGAATTCCGGCGCTCCTTGCGTTTAACAGGGGGTACAGCAATGCCAGCCGGCCGCGTGACACGCAGGGGTGGTGACTACCTGTGAGGGCCAGCTCTCGCTCAGACTCTCTCCTAGGGAGACCAGGTATGCAGACTATCGGCGTGTTGGGCGGCCTGGGTCCCCAGGCTACCATGGACTTCGAGGAGCGCATCCATCGCGTGTCCCAACGGCTCATCCCGCAGCTTGCCGCAGGCGGCTATCCGCCGTTGGTGGTTTTCTACCTGCGACAACCCCCTTTCATCCTGGACGAGGACATGCGGCCGGTGCTGCCGCTGCAACCGCATCCCGCGCTGCTCCAGGCAGCCGCCGAGCTGGGCCGCCTGGCCGATTTCCTGGTGATCACCGCCAATGGCCCACACCTGGTGCAGCCCCTGGTGGAGCAGGCCAGCGGCAAGCCCGTGCTCAGCATGATTGACGGCACGTTGCGGGAGGTGCAGCGCCGCGCTCCCCGCTGCGCCGGCCTGCTCACCTTCGGCCCGCCCATGATCTACGCCCAGCCGCTGGCGGCCCTGGGCGTCCCCTGCGTGACGCTCCCGGACGATCTGCAGCAGGGGCTGGACCGCGCGGTCTGGGCTGTGTGGGAGGGCCGGGACGGCAAGGAAGACGTGGCCGCCGTGCTCGCCGCAGTCGATCATCTGCGCCAGGCGGGAGCGGACGCCGTGATCCTGGGCTGTACCGAGCTCCCGGTATTGTTGTGGGGGCAGGACGACGCGCCGGATATGGTCAACCCCACCCAGCTGCTGGCCGAGGCGGCCGTGCGCCGCGCGCTGAGCTGAGGCCATGGCCAGCCTGCCCGCCGGCACCGTCACCTTTCTGTACACCGACGTGGAGGGCAGCACGCGGCTGTGGGAGGAACAGCCCGCGGCGATGGGCGATGCCATGGCGCGGCACGACGCCATCGTGCGGGCAGCCATCGAGACCCACGGCGGGCAGGTCTTTCGCACGGCCGGCGACGGACTGTGCGCGGCCTTCGCCACCGCGGGGCCGGCGGTGGTGGCGGCGGCCGCGGCCCAGCAGGCGCTGGCCGCCGAGTCCTGGCCCCTCCACCAGCCCCTGGCGGTGCGCATCGTGCTGCATTCCACGGCGGCCGAGCCACGGGACGGCGACTACATCGGCGGCGGCCTGAACCGCCTGGGCCGGCTGCTGGCGGCCTGCCATGGCGGCCAGACCCTGTTGAGCCAGGCAACCGAGCAACTGGTGCGCGACCACCTGCCGGCCGGCGCCAGCCTGCTGGACCTGGGCCAGCACCGCTTCCGCGACCTGAGCCGTCCCGACCGCATCTTTCAGCTGGTGATGGCCGGTGTGTCCGCCAGCTTTCCACCGCTGAGGTCCCTGGATGATATCCCCAACAACCTGCCGGCGCAGTTGACCAGCTTTGTGGGCCGCCAGCGCGAGGTGGCAGAGATCGTCTCGCTCCTCACCACCTTCCCGGCTGGGGGCCGGGGCGAGCGGTTGCTGACTCTCACGGGACCCGGCGGCACCGGAAAGACCCGTCTCTCGCTGCAGGCGGCGGCGGAGCTACTGCAGCACTTCCCCGACGGCGTCTGGCTCGTCGAGCTGGCGCCCGTCTCCGACCCAACTCTTGTGGCGCAAAGCATCACCGCGGTGCTGCGGTTGCGGGAGCTGGCCGGCCGGCTGCTGGACGCGATGCTGGCGGATTATCTGCGCGACCAGCACCTGCTGCTGGTGCTGGACAACTGTGAGCACCTGATCGACGAGTGTGCGCGCATCGCTAACTTGCTGCTGCGCGCCTGCCCGGAGCTACGGATCCTGGCCAGCAGTCGCGAGTCCTTGGGCATCGCCGGCGAGAGGGTTCTGCGCGTGCCCTCGCTGGCCGTGCCTGATCTGCGGACCCTGCCGCCGCTGGACGAGCTGGCGCATTTCGCGTCCGTGCAGCTTTTCGCGGAGCGGGCGGCGAGCGTGCAGCCGGGCTTCCAGCTGACGCCGCAGAACGCGCCTGCCGTGGCCCAGATCAGCTGCCGGCTGGACGGCATCCCCCTGGCCCTGGAGCTGGCCGCAGCGCGGGTGCGCTCGCTCTCCCCGGAGCAAATCGCGGCCCGGCTGGACGATCGCTTCCGGCTGTTGACCGGCGGCAGCCGGGCCGCGGTGCAGCGCCAGCAGACGCTGCAGGCCCTGATCGACTGGAGCTACGACCTGCTCTCGCCGCCGGAGTGTAACCTGCTGCGCCGGCTGGCGGTGTTCGCCGGCGGCTGGACGCTGGAGGCTGCCGAAGGGGTTTGTGCCTGGGGCGACGTGGACGCGGTAGATGTGCTGGACCTACTGGACTACCTGGTGAACAAATCGCTGGTGAGCGCGGACGATGCGGGAGACCAGCTGCGCTATCGCATGCAGGAGACCGTCCGCCAATACGCGCAGGACAAGCTGCTGGCAGCGGGCGAGGCCACGAAGGCGCGCACCGGGCACCTGGCCTATTTCGCAGCGCAGCTGGCGCAGGCCGGGCCAGAATGGCGCACCGTGCAGCGCACGCGCTGGGCTAAGTGGGTCAGCCAGGAGCAGGACAACCTGCGCGCGGCCGTGGCCTGGGCGCTGGAGACCGACCCGGAGGCCGCCCTGGCCGTGGTCTACGACTTAAGCCCGTACTGGCCGCACGCGGGCTCGGTGACCGAGGGCCGGCGCTTCGTGGCGCGGGCCCTGGCCGAGGCCCAAGCGCAGCCAGGCGGCTCAACCGGGGAGGATGCCGACCCCCGGCGCCAGCTGTTGCTGGCCGGGGCCTGGTTCGCCGATGGCTTCCTGGCCTTCTCCAACGGGTTTGGCGCGGACACGCGGCGCGCCATGGAAAAGGCGATCGAGCTGTTGCGTCCGCTGGGGGCTGTCGAGCGGTTGGCGCCGGCCTATGGCTTTGCCGGCCTGGGGGCGTTCTTTAGCGGTGACATGGAGGCCAGCGTGGCCTACGGGCAGAAGGCGCTGGTCCTGGCGCAGCAGGCGGGGGATCGCTGGATGGAGGCCATGCAACTTCTGAGCTTTGGCCAGATCGATGCCTGGGGCACGGACGGTGCCGGTGGCACGTCACCGAAGTGGGAGGAAGGCATGGCGATCATGCGGGAGTTGAACGATGGCTGGGGAGAGGCCATGGGGCACATGGTTGCCGGCAACGCCTTCCTGCGCAGCGGCGACCTGGCGGCGGCCCGGGGGCACTTCGAGCAGTCGGCGCAACTGTTCGACGAAGCGGACTACGTGTTGATGACGAACATTGGCCGCAGTGGCCTGGCCGATATTGCCCGCCAGCAAGGGGACTACGCCAGTGCCCTGGAGCTGTACCCGACTGTCATCCGGGTGTGGCGGCTGGCCGACCACCGGGGGGCCATCGCCCGCTGCCTGGAGTGCCTGGGCTTCATCGCTGGCCGGCAGGCGGCCGATGTGGCGGAGCCGGCGGCGCTACTGCGCCGCGCGGCCACCCTGTACGGCGCGGCCGAGACTATGCGCCGGGTGAACAACATCCCCATGTCCCCCTGGGAGGTACCTGAGTACGAGGGGCACGTGCAGGCTCTGCGCCGGCAGCTGGACCCTGCGGTGCTGGCCGCGGCCTGGCAGACCGGCCAGCGCCTGGACCTGGACCGGGCCGTGGCCGTGGCGGTGCAGGAGCCGGCCGGCCTACCCTAGGGCTGCTCGGGGTTATTGCCCTCCGGGATGTAGAAGGCCCGGTCGATCACCGGCCGCCCCTGGCGCAGGTGCTCGTCGACGATGCGGTTGAGGAGCTCGTCGTCAACGTGGTGGTACCAGACACCGTCGGGGTAGACCACCAGGATGGGGCCGCGCAAACAGACGCCGAGACAGGGGGTGGTGCTGACCTTGACGCGCTGGGGGTTGAGGTAGTCGCCCAGCTCGCCCAGGCGCTGGCTGAGGCGGGACGACAGGCGCATGGCCGTGTGGTCGGGGTCGCAGGAGTCGCTGTATTCGCCGGTGCAGATGAACACGTGGCGGCCGTAGGGGGCGAGGTAGGGGGGGTCGTCGTCCAAAAGGGTTTCCTCCAAAGGCAAAGTACGTCCGGGTGTGGAGTCGAGGCTTTGGCCGGAGATGGCGCGCTATCTCCGGCTCGAGCCTCGACTCCACCTGGTGGGATCGTCTCGAGGGTTTATCTCCGGCTGAAGCCTCGACTCCGCGTGCCGGACCGGCTAACGGTCGCAGAAGAGGCGCACGGACTCGGCCAGGGTCAGCTCGCCGGCCAGTACCGGTTTTTCGTAGGCTACCGACCAGCTGTAGAGCTGGGAGCGGGCGCGCTGCAGCTCGATCAGCATCAGCTCCACCAAGGGGCCGCCCTCGGCCAGGAAGCCCGTGGCGACGAAGTCGCGGGCGGTCTGGTCGCGGTCGTAGGGCACGCGGGCGATGCGAGCGTGCCAGCCTTGCGCATCCTGCCAGGTCAGCTGGCCGTAGCTGGCCCGGGGGTCGCCGTCGAAGGGCATGCCCACGGCGCCGACGTTGACCACCAGGGTGTGGCCCAGGCGGCGCACCAGGGGCCAGTGGGTGTGGCCGACGACGAACAGGGGCACGACGGGACGGCCGATCTGGGTGTGCAGGACCTCGTCGGGGGTATCGGGGAAGATGCCATCGCGGGTGCCGCGCATGGAGGCGTGGACCACGCGGGCCTCGCTGCCGTCGGGGGCCAGGAAGCTGTGCTGGAAGGGCATGACGGCCAGGGCCGGCACGGCGCCGTTGAGGGCTTCGTAGGTCCAGAAGGAGCTGCGGAAGATCTCGAAGAGCGGCCCGGAGCGCGGGGCGCCGGGCACGGCATGGGCCAGCACGTAGTCCTCGTGGTTGCCGCGCACCGTGGGCCACTGGCGCTCGGCCACGAAGCGCCAGCACTCGGCGGGCCGCGGACCGCGGTTGACGACGTCGCCGGCCACGATCACCAGGTCGGGCTGCCAGGCGTCCACATGCGCAGTCACGGCCAGCAGGGCCGGCAGGTTGGCGTGGATGTCGGCCAGGATGGCGATTTTCATGGGCTGAAGCCCCGGCGCGGCGCGGCCCGGGCCAACAAGCAGGCGGCCTGGTAGTCAGGCCGCCTGGTAGGCAATGGAGTTTCCTGGCAGCTGGAGGCCATGCGCCCAGTATAGCGCGGGGCGGGCAGAAGTCAAGGCGGGGCGGAACACGGACGAACACGGACTCCCGAGGCTTACCGCAAAGGCGCAAAGAGCGCAGAGGAGAAAAAGGACCGGAGGAGCCGGAGCGGAATGGAGTGTTGACTCCGTTGTGCCCTAGGGCTGGCGCACCTCGGCTTCGACGGTGAGCGGGGCGGCGTTGGCGAATTGGAGGGTGACGGGGAAGCGCTCGCCGGCTACCAGGTCCTGGGTGAGGCCGATGAGCATGATGTGGTAGCCGCCGGGCTTCAGGTCCACCTGGCCGCCGGCCGGGATCTCGATGCCGCCGGTGACCTGCCGCATCATCATCACGTCGCCCTCCATGCGGGTCTCGTGGATCTCCACGGCTTCTGACACGGCGGCCTGTGCGGCCACCAGGCGATCGGCGGCCGGGCCGCGGTTGGAGAGGGTGAGGAAGATGGCGCTGTTGGCGCCGCCGCCGTGGGCCATCTGGCCCTCGGCCATGCCCGGCGGCATCTGGTCGCCGGCCGGCGCGGCGCCCGGCATGGGCACCGCGGCCCTGGCCCACACGTCGCGAGCCGCTATGGGCGACCCGGTGGCCGCCTGGGGTGGATAGCAGCCGGCCAGCAGCGCGACGGCCAGCAGGGTGATGAGGATGATGGCCTTCAGGCCAGGGAGCGTTCGCATGGCGCAGGCTCCTTGTGGGCGGTGCCAGGGGTTGCGCGAGTTGTCACAAGCGTTGCCTACCGTATAGCATATCCGGGACTGGGCGTCAAATGTGTGCGGGGCCAAGGTCAAAGACTGGTCCAGTCTTCGGAGACTGGACCAGTCTCGGGGCGCCTTACGTCTTCAGGCATGCCGCCCCCAGTGCGGGGTTCTCGCACCGACGTCCTGCCCTTACACCATAACGGTATGTCCTCGCCCAGCCCAGCGCTGCACTCAATCGCACCCCTTCCCCACGCCCACCGGCCGGCGCTCGGTCCAGGGCTGGGCCGGGATGGGCAGCAGGCTGGGCCACTGGGCCTTGCCGTATTCCCCGGCCATGTACTCCCAAAAGGTCTGCAGGGCCGGGGTCTGCGGCCGGTGCAGGTTGTCGATCATGTACAGCCAACGCCGCAGGTCGAGCCCGTCCACCTGCAGCGCGGCCACCCGGCCGAGGGCCACAAAGCGCTCCACGGCTACCCGCGGCACGAAGCCCAGCCCGATCTCCTCCTCTACAGCCATGACGATGGCCTCGGAGTTCTCCAGGGTCAGTACCACCTCCAGGCACTGCACGTCGACGCCGGCCAGGGTCAGGGCCTCCAGCACGGTCAGGTTGGTGCCCGCCACGGCCTCGCGCATCACGAAGCGTTCGCCCTGCAGCTCGGCCGGGCTGACGCTGCCCCGGCTCGCCCACCGGTGGCTGCCCGGCACCAACAGTACAATCTCGTCCTCGAAGAAGCGCTGGTAGCTCAGGCCGCCCCGCGCCACCCGCTCGCTGGCCACGCCGACGTCCACGTCCCCTTCCACCAGCCAGTCGATCATCTGCTGCCGGGCGCCGACCTTCACCGTGGCCCGCACCAGGGGGTAGTGCTCCCGGTAGCGGGCCAGCAGCCGCGGCAAGACGTACTTGCCCGAGGTGGTGGAGCAGCCAATGGTCAGGCGCCCACTCACCTCCCCTTTCAAGACCAAAGCCGCCTCCTCTACCTGCTTCGAGCGGTTGATCAGATCCCGGGCCAGCGGCAACAGGGCCTGTCCGGCTGCGCTGATGGCCACGTGCCGGCCGCTGCGGTCGAACAGCTCGACCCCCAACTGCTGCTCCAAGGTGGCCATGTGCTGGCTCACCGCCGGCTGGCTCATGTGCAACTGCTCCGCCGCGCGCGAGAAGTTCTCGGTTTCGGCTGCTACCACGAAAATTCGCAGGTTATCCAGATTCAACACCGGGTTCCTCCTGTGATATAGATCACGAATAATAGAGTATCAGAAAATCCAATAAAAAACATGATCTAGATCATAAGATGAAATAGCGATCTCCTGTAGAATAGGAGAAGCGCCCGCGTTGGGCGTGACTCGCAAGGTAGACAATGTCATCATGGGAAGGAGCCAAGCCTGTGATGCAACCCATACGCAGGCACCGCTGGCGGGATCTGGTCGCCGTCGCCGTGGTGGTGGTGGTGGCCGTGCTCATCAGCCTGGTGTCACTGGTCCATGCCCAGGAGCCCACGCCGACGGCCTTGCCCGCCGCAGCGCCTCCGGAGCCAGTGGTTCAAATCCCCAACGAGACCTGCCTCTCCTGCCATGCGCGGGAAGGCGGGCATGTGGTTCTGCCCTCGGGCGAGCAGCTGCCGATCACCGTTAACCCCGACACCCTGGCCGGCTCGGTGCACGCCGGGGTGGCCTGCCAGAGCTGCCACTCCGACATCGCGGGCTATCCCCATGGCGAGATCCCGGTGCAGAGTCACCGCGACCTGCAGGTGCACTACAGCCAGAGCTGCAGCAACTGCCACACCGAGCAGGCCATGGAGCAGGTGGACAGCGTCCACGCCCGCGTGCGCGCCGCCGGGGTCGACGAGGCCGCGGTCTGTGCCGACTGCCACGGCAGCCACGACATCCGGCCCATCAGCCAGGAGAAGCATCCTGAGGTTGCGGGCACTATGTCCGTGGAGGCCTGTAGCCAGTGCCACAGCACCATCTACGAGAAGTTCAAAGACAGCGTCCACGGTGTGCCCCTCTACGAGGGCAGTGAGGACGTGCCCAACTGCATCTACTGCCACCCGGCCCACACGGCCGAGGATCCGCGGACCCTGGAGTTTCGCCTGCAGTCGCCGCAGATCTGCGGCAGCTGCCATGCCGACGAAGAGCTGATGGCCAAGTACGGCATCTCCACCCAGGTGTTCGACACCTACGTGTCGGACTTCCACGGCACCACGGTGATGCTGTTCGACAAGACGACCCCTGACCAGCCCACCAACAAGGCCGTGTGCATCGACTGCCACCACGCCCACGACATCCGCGATCCCAACGCAGAGGGTGCCCAGCTCAAGGAGAACCTGTTGGTCACCTGCCAGGAGTGCCACCCGGACGCCACCACTAACTTCGCAGACAGCTGGCTGGGGCACTATATCCCCACCTGGGAGACAGCCCCCTTGGTGACCGCGGTGACCTGGTTCTATGCCATCCTGATCCCGGCGCTGCTGCTGTTCTTCATCGCCTACATCGCCCTCGACGTATGGCGGCGCATCCGCGAGCGGCGGGCGAGCCGGCGGGAGGCCACAGCATGACTGAAACCACACGACGCTATCTGCGCTTCCTCCTCAGCGATCGGGTGCTGCACCTGCTGCTCCTGATCTCGTTCACCGTGCTCGCCATCACCGGCTTGCCCCAGAAATGGCCCGACAATCGGATCGCCGTGTTCATGATCCAGGCCATGGGCGGCATCGAGCAGACCCGGGTGTTCCACCACACTGCGGCCGTGATCCTGATCCTGACCTCTATCGCGCATGCCGTGCAGGTGGGCTACCGGATGTACGTGCAGCGCAAACCGCTGACCATGTTGCCCACGTTCAAGGATGTCACCGACTTCTTTCACGCCATCCGCTACAACCTGGGCCTGACCAAGGAGCCCCCCCGCTATCCACGCTACAACTTCATCGAGAAGGTGGAGTACTGGGCGGTGGTGTGGGGCACGGTGCTGATGACCGTTACGGGCTACGTGCTGTGGAATCCCATTCTGGTCACGACCTATCTACCCGGCGAGTTTGTGCCGGCGGCCAAGATTGCGCACGGCATGGAGGCCATCCTGGCGGTGCTCTCGATCCTGCTGTGGCATTTCTATTTCGTGCACGTGGCGGTGTTCAACAAGAGCATCTTCACGGGCTATCTGAGCGAGCACGAGATGGAGGAGGACCATGCGACGGAGCTGGAGCAGCGGCTGACCGGCCAGGTGTGGCGGCCGCCGGCGCCCCAGGTATCCTACAACCGGCTACGCCTGTATGCGCCGCTGGCCACCCTGTTTGTGGTCGTCACGGTGCTGGCTACCTGGCGCTGGCTGACTGCGGAACAGACCGCCATCACCACTGTGCCGCGGGTCTCGGCCGAGGAACAGGCCTACCAGCCGGTGGGCCTGGAGCCTCTGCCTATCGCCGAGACACCCACTCCCCTGCCTACCCCGCCCTCCGTGCTGGTCATCGCCACCGTGGCCGGAGAGACTCCGGCGCCGGCGGCCGGGCCACCGTCCATTCCCCATCCCATTACGGGCGCTCAGGCCCAGTGCAGCACGTGTCATGCCGTGGATAGCGCATTGCAGCCAGCGCCACCCGACCACGCCGCTTTCGACGAGACGCTGTGCACGTCCTGCCACCAGCCTGGTGCCGCTCCCGCTGAGACCGATACCGCCGAGACGCCGGCAGCCGGACCGCCGTCCATCCCCCATCCCATTACCGGTGCCCAGGCCCAGTGCATAACATGCCACGCCGTGGACAGTGTGGTGCAGCCGGCGCCGCCGGACCACGCCGCTTTCGACGACACGCTTTGTATGTCCTGCCACCAGCCTGCCGCCGTCGCAACGGCAGAGCCCGGCGCTGCTCCCGCAGCGACCGGGACATCCGAGGCGCCGACACCGGCGGCCGGGGCACCCACCATCCCCCATCCCATCACCGCAGCCAAGTGCACGGCCTGTCACGCCGTCGACGGCCAGGTCCGCCCGGCGCCGCCGGACCACGCCGCTTTCGCCGACACGCTCTGCGTGACCTGTCACCAGCCAGGCCCGGCGGCGACTGCTGAGCCCACTGCCACACCTACCGCGACCGCGGCGTCGTCGTCGCCGCCTGCGACCGCTCCCACCGCTACCGCTGCGGCGGCGACGCCGGCACCGACGAAAGTCCCAACGGCCACTGCCGCCGCCACCCCGGCACCGGCGGCCGGGCCGCCCACCATCCCGCATCCCATAACCGGCGCCCAGGCCCAGTGCAGCACCTGCCACGCCGTCGGCAGTGGTATGCGGCCGGCGCCAGCCGATCATGCCAGCTTCGCCGACACACTCTGCGTGTCCTGCCATCAACAGGCCGAGGGAGATTAGCCATGAGACGGCCACAAGGCTTGCCACACCGGCTGGAGCTTCCCGTCGCCTTGGTCGTCGCCGCGCTGCTAGGGGCCGTGCTGTTGCTGTGGCCGGCCTCGGCCCTGGCCCAGCCACCTGAGCCCCACCAGCATATCGAGGAGTATGCCGGCCCCGCCACCTGCGCCACCTGCCACGGCGACGTGGCCGAGGAGGTGGTCCACGCTGTCCACTACACGTGGGAGCAGAAGATGGACCATTACAGCCCCATCGCCGGCACCATCGCCGCCATCAACTGGCTGGGCATGCTCAACGAGGAGCTCAACATCCCGGGCGGCTGCGCTCGCTGTCACGTGGGCAGCGGCGCCCTGCCCAAGCCCCCGGCCGAGATCACGGCCGAGGACAAGGCGGGCATCGACTGCCTGATCTGCCACTCGCCGGTCTACGACATGGGCCAACGTTTTCCGGTGCAGGGCGGGGACGGGGAGTGGACGCTAACCCAGGATCGCGGCCTGCTGGCCGCGCGCCAGGCCCAGCGGCCAACGGCGGAGAACTGCCTGCAATGCCACCAGAACGTGGGCGGCGGGCCCATGCTCAAGCGCGGGGTCGACTTTGCACCCGTCGCGGACAAGCACGGCGAGGACAGCAAGGGTGACGTGCATGCCGACGCCGGCATGGCCTGCGTGGACTGCCATCGCTCCGAGGACCACAAGATCATGGGCTTCAGCCCGGACATCTGGAGCCGGGACCTGCCCGACCAGCGCCTGACCTGCGAGGGCTGCCATACGGACGCGCCGCACCAGGACCCGCTGATCAACCAGCACGTGCGGCTGGACTGCCGCACCTGCCATGTGCTGGGCACCGGCGGGCTGGTCTCGCGGGACTGGACGGCCCCGCCGGTCTACGATCCCGTCACCGAGCTCTACGCCCCCGTGGACGTGGTCGAGGGGCCGAATGCCGTAGACCCAGTTTATCTATGGCACAACGGGCAGCCGGCGCTCCCGGATGAACCGTGGCCCGGCAGCCGCTCCGATCTCAGCTCCCGCATCCAGCCCTTCAAGCAGTTCGAGGCCGTGGTGCCCGCGGACGCCGAGAGCGGAGAGCCCATTCCGCTCAAGCTGGATCCCTTCTACACCACCGGTACCCTGGAACGGGCCATCGCCGAGGGCGCCGCCGAGTCCGGCATGGATTATAGCGGCGCGTGGGAGTCCAAGGAGGTCACCGCCCCGCTCCAGATCAGCCATGGCGTGGTTGGCAAGGAGAATGCCCTCTACTGCCAGGACTGCCATGTGCCCGACGGCCGCATGGACTTCGCGGCCATGGGCTACACGCCGGAGGAGGTAGCCCTCTTTACCTCCATCAGCTCCGAGGCCGCCGGCCCTCGCCAGCCGCTGCAGGTGCAGGTGGTCATCCCGCCGCCGCAGCCGCTACCGACCCCGGTGTCCCTATCGGGGGACGTCGAAGCTGCACGCGGCTTCGGCATCCGCATCCCGTGGAGCCCGCTGCTGGCCATCCTGTTCGTGGTCGCAGCCATCGTCGCCGGTTATCTGTGGCTGCGCAGACAGCGACCACAGCCGGGCACAGGCAAGCAGGTCTACTAGAGCGAGACGGCCTTAGCCACCACCCACTCTATCACCTGCCTGTGCAGCGGCCCCCTTCGATCGTTGGCTCGTCGAAGGGGGCCGCGCTGCTTCTACCGCAGAGGCGCGGAGGGCGCAAAGGGGAAATGGGACCGGAGGAGGCCAGAGGGAACCGCAATCCAATTCCGGTTCCGGCCTCCTCTGGTTCAGGTCAGGGCCTGGTCCAGGTCGGCGATGATGTCGGCCGGGTCCTCGATGCCGATGGATAGCCGGAGCAATCCCTCGCCGATGCCGAGGCGGGCGCGCTCGGCCGGCGGTAGGGCCCGGTGGCTGGCCATGATGGGGTAGAGGGCCAGCGAATAGACGTCTCCCAGGGTGGTCGCCGGCAGCACCAGCTGCAGGCGGTCGAGGAAGCGGAAGGCTGCCTCTTGCCGGGCGTCCTGCAGCTCGAAGGCCACCATACCGCCGAAGCCGCGATCGCCGAAGAGGTGCGAGGCCAGGTGGTGTTGGGGGTGGCCGGGGAGGCCGGGGTAGTGGACCCGGGCCACGGCGGGGTGTTGGGCCAGGGCCGCGGCCACCTGCAGCGCGTTGGCGCAGTGCTGGCGCATGCGCAGGGGCAGGGTCTTCAGCCCGCGCAGGGCCAGCCAGGCCCCCTCCGGCGCCAGCACCGCGCCCAGCAGCTTCTCCAGGGCCAGCAGGCGCTGGCGGTTGGCGGCCGTCGTGATCACTACCCCCGCCAGCACATCGCCGTGGCCGCCGATGTACTTGCTGGCCGAGTGCACCACGTAGTCCGCGCCCAGCGCCAGCGGCGGGCACAGGTAGGGCGTGGCAAAGGTGTTGTCCACGATGAGGGCCGCGCCTACGGCGTGGGCCAGGCAGGCCAGGCTCTCGAGATCGGCCAGCTTCAGCAAGGGGTTCGACACCGTCTCCACCACCACCGCCACCGGCCGCTCCGCCGCAATGGCCTGCTCTACTTGCTGGAGGTCGGTGGTGTCCACGAAGGCCACCCGCACCCCCTGCTGGCTCATCAGGGTGCTGAGCAGGCTGTAGGTGGCGCCGTAGCAGTCCTGGGCCGCCACCACCGCCGTGCCACTGCGCACCCCGGCCGCCAGCAGGGCGCCGTGGATCGCGGCCATGCCGGAGGCGAAGGCAAAGGCAGCCTCCCCGCCCTCCAATATCGCCATGGCCCGCTCGAACGCCTCCACCGTGGGGCTCTCGTAGCGGCGGTAGACGTAGCCGTGCTCCTCGCCGGCAAACACGGCCTCCATGGCCGCGGCTGACGGTTCCAGGTAGCCGACGCTGTGATAGATGGGCGTCGTGACGGGAATCTCGGCGGGCGCTGGCTGCCGCTCGCCAGCGTGGACGGCCTGGGTGAAGATTGATGGCATAGAGTTACTCGTGAAGAGAGCGCGGATCGACCAGAGGCGCTGGCCTTTCTTCGTGCTCTGGGTAGGTGTCTAAAGAGATCATACCCGATCCGGCGCGTGCGGGTCGAGGCGATCGGCGTCGGCGAGGACGGCGCTTGATACCCTGTCGTAGACCTCTACCAGGCACAGCGCTGCAAAGATCAGAAAGAACGGCTCGATCTCCCATCGGAACCGCGTCTGGACGTTGTAGAAAACGTGGATCGCCGTGTAGAAGACGAAAAGCAGATAGAGCAGGCTATACTGCCGCCAGCGCCGGGTTGAGATGGCAAGGCCGGCGATGGTCAGGATCAGCAGGATCACGTAGAGCGGCCTGTAGTAGGCCGTCCACTTGGCATCGTACAAAGCGCCGATACCTTGCCGAAACCACAGGAAGCCGACGGCCTTTTCGCTCATGAGGGCCAGCCACTCCTTCGGCTGCTGGCGGATGAACGCCAGGCCGGCCTGAAACTGCCGGCGATCCAGGTCGACCTCGGAGATGGTTGCGACCTCCTCCTGGAGCCAATCCTGCCGGGTACGGCGGTTCCACCAGAGCCAGAGCAGCACCAGTGGCAGAAACGCCACGATCGCTGGCCGCCCCAGGGCCAGCACCCCCCAGGTGGTGCCAGTAACCAGGGCGAGCAGCCAGTTGGGCCTCGGCGCCAACAGGGCTGTAAAGACCAGGGCCCATGCCAGCACGGCCAGGTGCAGGGTCAGGCTGATGGGTATCGTAATCATCAGCACCATTACCGGGTAACCCGCAGCAGCCAAGCCGGATAGCAGCGCCACGGACTTGCGCCCGGAAAGCTGAGCGGCCAGTAGAAATATCGCCACGGCCGTCAGGCTTGACAGCACCGCATGGACTGCAGCGAGTGCCAACGCTGGCTGTGTGCTGAAGTGCAGGCAGGCGTAGAGCAGCCAGATGAACAGGGGCGGCATGAACGACTGCAAAGGCTGGGCCTGGCGCAGGCCGTAGAAATTGAAGGTGTAGCCCCGCCCCGAGATCAGGTTTTGCGCAACCGTGCCGCTTTCGGACCAGTAGTTCGGCGCGTTGGAGCTCACCCCAACGACAGCAAGCGCAACCATCCGAAGAGCCAGAGCCAGCACGAAAATGGCTATGCAGATGAGAACCAGAGAGCGCCTCGAATACGGATCAGTCGCCCCTGACGTTTGCAGCTGAGGAGTTGACATCTTTCGGTTACCTGCGCAGGGGTTGTGTATCATCAAGAATCATCATCGCATCGCCAAACGAGTAAAACCGATACCCCTCATCGATGGCCTCTCGATATGCGCGGTCGATCAAGGCTTTGCCGGCGAACGCGCTGACCAGCATGAGCAGGGTGCTGCGCGGCAGGTGGAAGTTGGTGATCATGGCATCCACGGCCCGGAAGCGATAGCCGGGGCGGATGAACAGGTTGATGTCCCCGTTGAAGGCCGCCACCCGCTGCCAGGGGCAGGCGCTGGTGTCGTAGGGGTCCAACCCCTGGGCCCCGGTGGCCGCCCACTCCAGGGTGCGCACGGCCGTGGTGCCCACGGCTACGATGCGGCCCCCGGCGAGGGTGGTGTCGTTGACCTGGCGGGCCACCTCCGGCGACAGGGAGGCCCATTCGGCGTGCATGGGGTGGTCCTCGATGCGCTCTGTGCGCACCGGCTGGAAGGTGTCCAGGCCGATGTGCAGGGTGACCAGGGCCATGCCCACCCCCTGCCGCCGCAGCGCCAGCAGCAGCTCCGGCGTGAAGTGCAGGCCGGCCGTGGAGGAGGCCACCGAGCCCTCGACCCGGCTGTACACCGTCTGGTAGCGCTCGGGATCGGCCAGCGGCTCGTGGATGTAGGGCGGCAGGGGTACCTGGCCCACCTCGTGCAGCCACTGGCTGGCGGGTGGATCGAAGCGCACGATGCGTCCCCCGCCTTCTGTCTCGGCGACGATGGTGGCGGTGACGGCGAGACCCAGCTCCTCCGGCGTGTCGACGAGCACGGCGATCCCCGGTCGCAGGCCCTTGCCACCTACCAGACACTGCCAGTCGCCGCCGGCCACGGGGTGCAACAGCAGGAGCTCCACCTGGCCCCCGGTACTCTTGTGCCCGAAAAGCCGGGCCGGGAGCACCCGGCTATCGTTTCCCACCAGCAGGTCGCCCGGCCGCAAATAGGCTCCGATATCGCGAAAGATGCGGTGTTCCAGGCTGCCGCGGTCGCGATGGACCACCAGCAGCCGCGCTGCATCCCGCGGCTCCACGGGGGTCTGGGCCACCCGCTCCGCCGGCAGGTGGTAGTCGAACTCGGCCGTCTCCATGGCTGGGGCCTAGGGCCCCGCCCCATCGCGGGCCGCAGCCACGAAGGCCGTGAACAGCCGCCGGTGCGCCGCGTCCAGCTCGTAGAAGCGCTCGGGATGCCACTGCACCCCTAGCATCCAGCGGTGGTCCTCCCCGGTGATCCCCTCCAGGATGGGCGGGCCAGCCACGGTGGTGGCGGCCGGCTGCAGGCCCGGGGCCAGCAATTCCAGGGTCACAGCCTGGTGGTGATAGGTGTTGGTGGACAGCCGGCCGTCCGTGCCGAGCACCTCGGCCAGGAGGGTTCCCGGCCGCACCTCCACGTCGTGGCGCAGCACGCTGCCGGGGGGCGAGCGATGGCCGTCCACGTGCTGCACCAGCCCGCCGCCCGCGGCCACGTTGAGCACTTGCAGCCCCCTGCACACGGCCAGCACAGGCACATCCGTGTGCAGGGCGGCCCGGGCCAGGCCCAGCTCCAGCTCGTCGCGGCTGATGTGGATGGCCCGCTTCTCTGTCCCCTCCAGGGGCCGGCCGTAGTAGCGCGGATGCACGTCGCCGCCGCCCGACAGCAGCAGGCCGTCCAGCTCCGCCAGCTGCTCCCCGGGGGGCAGCACGGCCGTCTCGGGCGTCAGCAGCACTGGCTCGCCGCCGGCCCACAGCACCGCCCACCAGTAGTTGCGTATCCAGCGGTCGAAGTAGTCCTTGTCGCGGCTCTTGGCCGTGATCCCGATGCGAGGCTTGGTGTTGTCGGTCATAGCTCCTGGTCGTCGAACAGCCCCGGCTGGTCCCTGCCCCGCAGCGCCTCCCCGGCCGGGGGCGGCTCACCGCTGAAGGCCAGGCCCAGGTGATCGTAGGCGCGACGGGTCGCCACGCGGCCCCGGGGTGTGCGGTCGAGGAAGCCTAGCTGCAGCAGATACGGCTCGACCACGTCCATGATGGTGCCGGGGTCCTCGCTGAGGGCCGCGGCGATGGTATCGAGGCCCACCGGCCCGCCGCCGAACTTCTCGATCACCGTGGCCAGCACCTTGCGGTCCAGCTCGTCCAGCCCCAGGTGGTCGACCTCCATCAGGTCCAGTGCGGCGTCCGCTACCGCGGCGTTGATGGTCCCGTCGCCGCGGACCTGGGCATAGTCGCGCACCCGGCGCAGCAGGCGCAGCCCCACGCGTGGCGTGCCCCGGGCCCGGCGGGCAATCTCCTGCGCACCGTCCTCGGTGATCTGTACCTGCAGCATGGCCGCGGCCCGCTGCACGATCTGTTCCAGCGCAGCCTGGTCGTAGAAGTCGAAGCGGTAGACCGCGCCGAAGCGGGAGCGCAGGGGGGCGGTGAGCAGGGCCAGGCGGGTGGTGGCGCCGATTACTGTAAAGCGCGGCAGTTTGAGGCGGATGGACTTGGCGCTAGGCCCCTTGCCGATGACGATGTCCAGCGCAAAGTCCTCCATGGCCGGGTACAGGATCTCTTCCACGGCCCGTCCCAAACGGTGCACCTCGTCGATGAAGAGGATATCCCCCTTGCGCAGGTTGGTGAGAATGGCTGCCAGGTCGCCGGCCCGCTCGATGGCTGGACCTGCGGTCACCTTCATGTTGACGCCCATCTCGTTGGCCAGGACGTGGGCCATGCTGGTCTTGCCGAGGCCGGGGGGGCCGTAGAGCAGGATGTGGTCCAGGGTCTCTTCCCGCTGCCGCGCCGCCGTGATCAGGATGTTCAGGTTGGCGCGCAGACGGTCCTGGCCGATCATGTCCTCCAGGTGCCGGGGCCGCAGGGCCGCGTCCAGGACGACCTCCTCGGGACGCCGCTGCGCGGAGACGGGTCGCTGTTCCATAGGGAAGGATTATACCAGACCTGGCCCGCCACGAGAAACCCCCTGGAGGGTTGTCGCGCTGCCTGGCGACGCGTAGGGGCATGAACAGCGGGGTGGGGCGGGGCAGCCGCAGCCCACCCCCACCCCCCAGTCCCACCCCGCTGTTCATGCCCCGCACCAACCTCTCGATGGCCTACAGCCAGCGCTGGTCCTCCAGGAACTGGGTCAGCCCCGGGATGCGGAAGCGCTTGCCGTTGAGCGCCAGCAGGGCATAGTACAGGGGCAGCAACCAGATCAGGATCATCGCCGGGACAATGAAGCACAGGCAGAGAATGCCGATGATCGACACGCCGGCTATGGTCGCCATGATGCTCAGGGCACCCAGCAACAGCCAGATCGAAATCCCCAGGGCCAGCGATTGCACCGCATGGTAGCGCTGGAACGCCCGCTGCTTGCTGGTCTCCGAGATCAGCAGGATGACCGGCACCACGAACCCCAGGGGGAAGATCAGCTGGCTGCCGTAGGCGATGGCCGCCAGGAGCTTGTCGTCGCTGGTCGCCAGCGGATCGTACTCGTTGTCCGTGGTCAAATGGTCCGTGATCGTCCGGCGCTGATCGTCGCTCTCCTGGCCCGTCGCCTCCGGTGCCTCTATCTGCGGTGGCTCCAGCTCAGGGAGTGCCGCCTCGACGCTCTCAGTCGCCTGCTCGGCAGCGGCTTCCACCGGCTGCTCCGTGCCCTCGTCCTTCTTCTTCTTCGGCACGTGGTCCTCCTTGATCAGGTCTTCCAGGCTCGCACCGGCCCATGGGCACGCTGCGGGCTCCCGTCTCTTCTACACCACTATACGCTCCACTCGGCTGAAGGTTGCACGATATCCCCCCACTTTCACCGCCCAATCGCCGTGATTCCTGCCTTCGGTGGGCCTGTGCTACAATCCAGCCCATGGCTCGCATCGTCTTCATGGGCACGCCCGATTTCGCCGTGCCGTCCCTGGCAGCCCTGGTGGCCGGCGGCTACGACGTCGCTGCCGTCGTCACCCAGCCGGACCGGCCCAGCGGTCGCGGCCGCCAGATGGCCACCTCCCCGGTCAAGCAGTTCGCCGCGGCCCATGCCCTCCCGGTGCTGCAGCCCGAGACCCTGCGCGCGCCGGAGGCTGTGGCTGCCCTGGCCGCACTGCGGCCGGACCTGATCGTGGTGGCCGCCTTTGGACAGATCCTGCGGCCCGCGGTGCTCAGCCTGCCGCCCCGCGGCTGCCTCAACGTGCACGCCTCCCTGCTGCCCCGCTGGCGAGGCGCGGCCCCGGTGCAGGCGGCCATTCTGGCCGGCGACCAGGTCACCGGCAGCACCATCATGCTCATGGACCAGGGAATGGACACCGGCCCCATCCTGGCCCAGGCCGCGCTTTTGATCGAGCCTGATGACACGGGCGGCGCACTCACGGAACGGCTGGCGCAGCAGGGCGCCGGGCTCCTCATGGCCACCCTGCCTGCCTACCTGGCGGGCCACATCGCCCCGCAGCTCCAGGATGAGCGCCTGGCCACCATCTGCCGCCCAATCCGCAAGGAGCAGGGGCGTATCGACTGGACCCGCCCGGCTCGCGAGATCAGCCGCCAGGTGCGCGCCTATCACCCCTGGCCTGCGGCCACCACGACCTGGCACGGCGTGCCCCTCAAGGTGCTGGCCGCCGCTCCCGCCACTATCCCCCTACCGGCCGCGGCCCAGTCCGGCACCGTGCTGCAGCAGGAGGGCCGGGTCATGGTTGCCACCGGTGAGGACCTGCTGGAGCTGCAGCAGGTGCAGCTGGCCGGCCGCGGCGCTATATCTGCCGTCGATTTCGCCCGCGGCCAGCGCGGCTTTGTCGGCAACGTGCTGGGCGCGGAGGCGTGACATTTGGCAAAAAACTTACCGCCGTGCTATAATTCCATGGTTCTCGGGGCGTGGCGCAGTTTGGTAGCGCGCTTGAATGGGGTTCAAGAGGTCGGAGGTTCAAGTCCTCTCGCCCCGACTAGAGGCTGGGGTCAATGGCGTGACCTGCACATACCAGTTGGCCGATGGCAAGGACGCCATCGGCCTTTGCGTATTCCCTGTGCCGGCGAGGCCGCGGCCTGGTAGGAAGGCGATCGTGCTGCAACCTGAGTCTGCATGGAGCAGCGAGCTGTCGGCAGACGACATCGCCCTGTTGAGGCGGATCGAAGGCGGCATGCCCCTGCTGGCCGATATCAGCCGCGCTGATGTCAGCCTGATTGCGCGAGATCGGGGCCAGGCCGTGGTGATCGCCCAGGCCCAGCCCCGCTCCATAGCCTCCGTCTACCGCCAGCCGTGGGTCGGCCGCCGGACCCCGGTGACCGAGTCCGAGCTGGTAGCCGATGGCCTGCTGCACGGACGTCCTGACAAGCGCCAGCTCAAGCTGCTGGAGCAAGGCGCCACCATCATCCAGCAGGTCTTTCCCGTCCTCCACCAGGGCCGGCCGATTCCGGCCGTGCTGCAGATCGAGACCAGCCTGATTGCCTCGGAACGCCAGCGCCGGCGCCACAAGAGCTTCCGGCAAGCCGTGGATTATCTGCGGGCCATGGTGTTGCACGGCGACCTGGCCGATGCCGCCAGCCTGCCTCCGTTCACCGAATGGGATGGCATCTTCTTCGTCGACGACGACCTGCACATCCGGTACCTCAGCGGCATCGCCAACAACCTCTATCGCCGGCTGGGCTACCTGGACGAGCTGCACGGCCGCCATATCGGCGACCTGCAGACGCGCGACGAGCTGCTGGTGCGCGAGGCCTTTGCCAGCCATAGCTGCCAGCACCACCAGGTCATGGAAGGCAGCCTGAATTGGACCCGGGTGGTGGTCCCCATCTGGAGCTATCCGCCGGGTTGGTTGTCTTTCGGGCGCAATGGTGTGTCCAAGCCGGTGCTGCGCGGCGCCCTGGTGATGGTGCACGACAACACCGAGGCCATCCGCAAGGCCCAGGAGCTCAAGGTCCTGACCACCATGGTGCAGGAGGTCCACCACCGGGTCAAGAACAACCTGCAGACCGTGGCCTCGATCCTGCGCATGCAGGCCCGCCGCGCGGAGGGCGACGAGGCCCGTCTCCTGTTGCAGGAGGCGGTCAACCGCGTGCTGGCGGTGTCGGTCATCCACGAGTTCCTGTCGCGCGACGAGCAGCAGGTCATCAACATCCGCGACGTGTGCCAGCGCATCGTGACCCAGACCCAGCGTGCCGCCATGCAGCCCGAGAAGGCCGTTGCCCTGCACGTCGACGGGCCATCCATCTACCTGCCCTCGCAGCAGGCCACCGCCTGCGCCCTGGTGGCCAACGAGCTGCTCTTGAACGCCCTGGAGCACGCATTTATGAACCGCAGCCGCGGCTCGGTCAGCATGACTCTCCAGGACCAGGGCGACCAGGTCGTCCTTCAGGTGGCGGACGATGGGATCGGCCTGCCTGCCAGCTTCGACCTCGGCGCGTCCGACAGCCTGGGCTTGAGCATCGTGCGCACCCTGGTCGAGGGCGACCTCAAGGGCCAGCTGGTGCTGGAGCCGGGCCAGCCCGGCACCCGAGCCATCGTCACCTTTCGCAAGGGCCAGCTCGACGGCGCCTGATGCCCCTTATACTCTCTATGAAAGAGGTGATCTTGTGGAACGCAAACGTGTCGTAATCGCCGACGACGAGGCGATCATCCGGCAGGACCTGCGGGAAATGCTCACCAACCTGGGCTACCTGGTGGTGGGCGCGGTGGGCGACGGCCGCAGCGCCGTCAACCTGGCCCGCGAGCTCAGGCCTGACCTGGTCATCATGGATATCCGCATGCCCGACATGGATGGCATCGAGGCCGCCAAGCTGCTGACCCGCGACAACATCTGTCCCGTGCTGCTGCTGTCGGCCTACAGCCAGCGGGAGCTGGTCGAGCGCGCCGCCGATGCCGGCGTGTCCGGCTACGTCATCAAGCCCTTCGACGAGGCCAACCTCCTGCCGGCCATTGAGGTCGTCCTGGCCCGCTTCCAGGAGTACCAGGCCATCGTCGAGGAGGCTGATCGCCTGGAGGAGCGCCTGGAGACCCGGGTCGCCGTCGACCGCGCCAAGGGCATTCTCATGGACACCCGGGGCATGACCGAGCAAGAGGCCTTCCGCAACATCCAGCGCATGAGCATGAACAGCCGCAAGTCCATGCGGGAGGTCGCCGAAGCCATCATCCTGGCCCACCAGATGAGCGTGGCCTCCTAAAGCCCGCTCAATCCGGCTTTCATCGTGACGTGGAGGCATTAGCGAAGCGCCTCGCCTATGCTGGCGAGGCGCTTTCGACTCCTCACCGACAGCGACCTTTGCCAATCCGGTCGCGATGGGCTATAATGGGGGCCGTGCGCGGGCTCCCTCCCCGGGCCAGCGCATCATCTGTCAGCCGGCTGCCGGCTGGCCCACGCGGAGGAAAGGTGAAAGTCTCGATCCTGATTCCGGTCTATAACGAGCGCGATACCCTGCCCGTGATCCTTGAGCGGGTGCGCATGGTCAACTTGACGCCAAATGGGACCAGACCGGTCTACGTCAAGAACCCCACGCCCCTGGAGAAGGAAATCGTGGTCGTGGACGACGGCTCCACCGACGGCTCCCGGGAGATCCTGCGCCAGGAGGCCGCGGCGGGAGATCTCAAGGTGGTGTTCCACGATCGCAACCGGGGCAAGGGCGCGGCCGTGCGTACTGCCATCGAGGCGGCTACGGGCGACATCCTACTGATCCAGGATGCCGACTTGGAGTACGATCCGCGCGATTATCCAGCCCTGTTGCTGCCTATTCTCGAGTGCCGCGCCGATGTGGTGTACGGCTCGCGCTTCCTCGGTGGTCCTCGCAAGGCGATGCTCTTCTGGCACATGCTAGCCAACAAGATGATCACCTTGCTGGCCAACGTGCTCTACGACGCCATCCTGTCCGACCTGGAGACCTGCTACAAGGTGATGCGCGCCGAGGTGCTTCGGGGCATGCCCCTGCGCTCGCGGCGCTTTGAGATCGAGCCCGAGATCACGGCCAAGATCCTGAAGCGCGGCTATCGTATTTACGAGGTGCCCATCTCCTACACCGGCCGGGAATACCACGAGGGCAAGAAGATTGGGCTCGCGGATGCCTTCGAGGCCGTCTGGGCCCTATTGAAGTACCGTTTCGTCGACTGAGGGAACGGACGTGCAGCGCGCGCTGGGTTCCGCACCGGCCAGGGCCCCTGGGGTGTCGGCCGTCAGCCTCGCCTGGCCAGTGGTAGCGGCGACTGCCGTGCCGCTGGGTCTGGTGGTCTTGGGCTTCCTGCTGCGGGCCGGCCGACTGGGGAGCCCGGGCCTGCATCCCGACGAGGCCCTTTACGCCGGCTGGGCCCTGCGCATGGGCAACGGCACCGACCCGGCTCTCCTGGGGGTCTATGTCGACAAGCCGCCCCTCTGGCTGTGGATCCTGGCCGGCGTGTTTCGTGCCGCCGGCACGAATACCCCCCTGGATTATCCCCTGTTAGTGACCGCCGGCCGCCTGCCCGGCCTCGTGGCCGGCATGGTGAGCCTGGTGTTGCTGGCGGCCATCGCCCGCCACGTCCACGGGCGGAGTACCGCCCTCATCGCTCTCGCCCTCCTGGCCGTCTCGCCCCTGGCCGTGCGGCTGTCCCCCACCCTCTTCACCGACGCGCTGCTGGTGATGTGGCTGCTATTGGGCCTGTGGGCCGCCCTGCGCCAGCGGCCCTGGATAGCCGGCATCGCCTGCGGCCTGGCTTATGCCACTAAGCAGCAGGCCCTGTTGCTGATCCCACTGGTGGTCGTGGCCTTCCTGCTCTTCCGGCCGCCGGCCACGCCGGCCCGGCCCGAGGCGCCGCGGTGGCCGCGCCAGCTGTTGCGCCTGGCCAGCGGCTTTCTCCTCGTCGTTGTCCTCGTCCTGTGGTGGGACAGCCTGCGCTGGCAGTGGATGCCCAGCTACTGGGAGCGCAGCCTGACCACCTACGGCGGCGTGGCTATAGGCCCTCTCGGCGCGGTAGCGGGCCGCGCCGGGCAGTGGGGCGAGCTCCTGGGCTATGTCGTAGGCTCTCCCCTGCTGGCGGTCACGCTGGCGGCCAGCCTGCCGCTGATGGTACGCTCCGCCTGGCGGGGCCGCCACACCCTTCCCGGCCGCCTTGACCTACTGCTGGTGTCCTACACCGGCGCCTACCTGGCCCTACACCTGGCCCTGAGCTTCGCGGCCTGGGATCGCTACGCGCTGCCCCTGGCACCCCTGCTGGCTTTGCTGCTGGCCTCCGGCCTGCGCCACCTGATGCTGCTGGCCCGCGGCCTGGGCCGGCCAGCTGGGCTCCAGGGAGGCAGGCCAGGGCTGGGCCGGCTGCCAACCATGGTGCTGACCCTGGCCATCGCCGCCGGCCTGACCCACAGCGCGGTCCTGGCCGGGAGCCCCACCCTGCCGGTCGCCAACAACCGGGCCTACGACGCCGTGCCAGAGATTACCGCGGCCATCCGGGCCGAGCTGGCACCTGGCACAGTGCTCTACCATCACTGGCTGGGCTGGCACTACGGCTTCTACCTGGCGGACGAGCCCGTCGAACTACGCTGGTACGAGTCTCCCGCGGACCTGGCCGCTCTGGCCGCCGCCGCCACCGGCCCCCAGTGGATCGCCTTCCCGGCCGGCCGTGATCCGGGCGCCGCGGCTGCGGCCCTGGGCCAGGCCGGCCTGCGGCTGGTGCCTTACCGCCAGGTCTGGCACGCCGACGGCACCCTCTCGGCGACCCTTTACACCCTGGCGCCCGGCCACGCCACCGCTTCCCATGGTTGGTAGGAGCCTTCGCCCTGCCGTGCTGGCGCTGGCCGCGGTGGGCCTGCTGGCGGCAGCAGTCCTGCTGGTCTACTGGCGGCTGCTGCTGACCAACCTGGTGTTGGCCTCGGGCGATGCCTTCACCTATTTCACCCCCTACCGCGACTACGCCAACGCCGCGCTGCGCGGCGGCCGGCTGCCCCTGTGGAACCCCTACCTCTTCCTCGGCGTGCCCTTCCTGGCCAACCCGCAGACCGCAGTGCTCTACCCCCTACACTGGCCCTTCATCTGGCTGTCCACCGGCAAGAGCCTGGCCGCCTCCCTGGCCCTGCATCTGGTGATCGCCGGGCTCGGCGCCTATCTGCTGGCCCGCCGCAACGCCGGCCTGGGCTTCCTCCCCTCCCTCGCCACCGGCCTGATCTTCAGCCTTAGCGGCTACCTGGGCGCTCACGCCGGCCAGGTCAACCAGGTCAGCGCCGCGGCCTGGCTGCCCTGGCTGCTGGTGCTGCTGGAGGAGGCCACGGGCACCTACCGCCCGGCGACCTCCGGGCAACCCGCTCGCCCGCCGGGCTTCCGGGCCTGTCTGGCCGCGGCCAACCTGCTTGCCCTGGCCGGGCTGGCCCTGGTGGTGGCCCTGCAGCTGCTGGCCGGCCACACCCAGACCTCCTACATCAACCTGGTCGGGCTCATGATGGTGGCCTGCTACCCGGCCCTCTCTGCCCTGCTCGCCTGGGCAGGGGGCCGGCGGCGCCGCCAGCCCCGGCCTTTGGAACGGAAAGAGCTGGCCGAGGCCGCCGCCCGCCTGGCGCTGACCCTGGCCGCCGTGGCCCTGGGGGCATTGGTGGCGGCTGTCCAGCTGGTGCCCACCTGGGAGCTGGCCGACCAGTCCGTGCGCAGTGGCGGCCTCTCCTACCGGGAGGTGGTCTCCTTCTCCTTGCGCCCGCGGGCCTTGCTGCTAACCCTGTTGCCAACCTACGGGGAGAACCTTGCCGGCCGTTTTGGCACGCCGGCCTTCGCCGAGTTCGTGGCCTATGTGGGCGTGGTCGCCCTGGTGCTGGCTGCCCTGGCCCTAGTCCTGGAAAGAGCGCGCCGTGTACAGGGGGCCAGGCCCAATCCCTACCTCGGCATCGGCCTGCTGCTGGCCGTGGCGGGCTTCTTCCTGGCCCTTGGCGCCTACAACCCCCTAACCTTCCTGATGTACCAGCTGGTCCCCGGCTTCGACCTGTTCCGCGCCCCGGCCCGCTGGATGGCCCTCTACACCCTTGGGGTGAGCCTCCTGGCCGGGATCGGCCTGCACAGCCTGCGCAGCGCAGCGGGCCCTCTTCGCCTGTGGTCTGTCCCCCGCTGGTTTGGGAATCGCCGCCCGGCGCGCCTGATTTGGCTCGGGCTGTTGGCCCTCCTCCTCGCCTTCCTGCTGTGGCAGCAGTGGCCCGGCCCGCTGACCATCGCCCTGTGGCTGGCGGCCGGCGGCGCGATGCTGCTGCTGGCCCGATGGCGAGGACGGCCATGGGCCGCCCCCGCCATCGTCGCCCTGTTGGTGTTGGAGCTGGCCGCGGCCAGCTTGGCCCTGGACCACACGCGGCCCACCGCGCCCGAGGCCATCACCAGCCTGCGCACCGCGCCGGCCCACCTCCTGGCCGTGGCCGCGGACGAGGAGGCCGCCGGCCGTATCCCCGGGCGTTTCTTGAGCCTCTCGGGCATCACCTACGACCCCGGCGACCTGGCCGATATAGCGCAGATGTTCGCCGGCCAGCTACCTCCAGCCGCCATCTACGACCTGGTGATCGCCAGCAAGCTGCAGGAAATCGTGGCGCCCAACCTGCCCCTGCTGTGGCGCCTGCCGGCTGTCGACGGCTATGACGGGGGCGTCCTACCTCTGCAGCGCTATGTGGACCTGCAGGGCCTGTTCGTGCCGCCGGAGCACCTGGAGCCCGACGGCCGCCTGCGGGAGCAGCTGGAGGAGGTCCCGGCCAGCCGCCTGCTGCGCCTGCTGAACGTGGAGCACGTGATCACCGACAAGGTCTTCGACGTCTGGCAAGATGGCATCTATTACGACCTCCAGCTGAGGTCCCGCCTGGCGCCCGGCGAGGCGGTGTCCGTGGACAGCGCCGGCCGGCTCGAGTCCACGGCCGTCGGCCTGTTCACCCACTTGGAGGGCGCCGCGGGCCTGGCCGCCGGCACCCCGGTCGCCGAGGTCCTGGTGGCGCAGCCGGGTGGCCAATCCCTGCGCTTTCAGCTGCTGGCCGGAGAGGACACCGCCGAGGGGCTGTGGACGGAGGCCGCCGCGCACGGGCAGCCCGCGCGGCGGCAGCCATGGCCCGGGGGGGGCGCCGGGTGGGATTACCTGAGTCAGCTTCCGTTGCCTGCCCCGGTGAGCCCGGAACAAGTTGTCGTGCGCAGCCTGCTGCCTGCAGGCACGCTCGTGCTACGGGCCGCCACCCTGATCGACGAGCGTACAGGTACCCACGCCGCCCTGACTGTCCCCGCGGATGGCGCATGGCGCCGCGTCCACTCCGGAGACGTCAAAGTGTACCAGGAGCAGGCTGCGCTGCCGCGAGCCTACATTGTAGGGCAGGCGCGCGTGGTCGCCGATGAGCCCGCGGCCCTGGCCGCCCTGGCCGACCCGGGCTTCGATGCCGCGGCTGAGGTGGTGCTGTTGGCGGAGGACCTGGCCGCGTACGGCCTGGCGGCCACCGCCGCCGCGGATGCGGCCGGGGTAGAGGTGCAGGTGGAGGCGTACACACCTGAGCGGGTTGTGTTGCGCGCGGAGCTTCCGGGGCCCGGGTTCCTGGTGCTCAGCGACACCTGGTACGAGGGCTGGCAGGCCACGGTAGACGGCGTGGCAGCACCGATCCTGCGCGCCAATCTGCTCTTCCGGGCCGTGGCGCTGCCTGCCGGCTCCCATGAGGTTGTGTTTGAATTCGCGCCTCGCAGCCTGAGTCTGGGGGTAGCGGCTATGGTCGTGGGCTTGGCCCTGGTGGGTGGCCTGGCCGTGGCCGGCTGGCGGCGGGGGCGCGCAACTAAGCGGGTGCGTAGTGCGTAGAAAAGATAGGGCGGCAGCCCCCCGGCTGAAGCCTCGGCTCTGGCGTGATAGGTGAGATTCTGCCCTGGCGTGTAGCCTGGAGAAGTCCATGAATCGTTTCAATCGCATCGTTACTATCGCCCTGGTGATCATGCTCTACCTGGCCGTGGTGCTGGTAGCCGGCGCGCCGGCGCAGGCCCTGGCCTGGGCGCAGGGGGCTGTGGACTGGGTGGGACAGGCCCTGGACGGGCTGGAGGCCCTGTCGCCGGCCTGGATCTACCCCATCGGCCGCGTCGTGACCCTGGTGCTGGCCACGGCGGCCCAGCTGGTCTTTCTGTGGCTCGAGCTGCGCCGGCGCAGGGTGCCGGTCGTGCGCGTGCAGCTGCCATCCGGGGCCGAGGCCACGGTCACGGCGGAATCCGTGGCGCGACGCCTGGCCTGGCATGTCGACCAGCTGGCCGATGTGATCACGGCGGCTCCGGAGGTGCGCACGCGCGGTACCAGCGTCGACATCCTGATGGTCTTGGAGACAGCGCCGGAGGTGGATATCCCCCTGAAGAGTGAGGAGGTCATGGCCGTGACCAGGGAGGTGGTGGAGCGGGATATGGGCCTGCAGCTGCGCCAACTAAAGGTGGAGGTGCGCCACGCCCCCTATCCCGCGCGTAACCATGCCGTGAACAGCGCATCTAAACGCTGACTGTGAGTGCCCGCACTTGACCGGGAGCGACTGGTAGCGGATACTGACACCGGGTTCAGACGACCACTAAGATGCGATAGGAGATCTTCACCATGGGACTGTTCGATTCTTGGCGGCGCACGCCAGCCCAGCCGCAACCGCCGGCTTCCCCTCCGCCGCCGCGCCAGCAGGAGCCGGCACCGATCAAGGTGCCGGAGATAAGCGCCAGCGAGCTGATGTCCCAGGTTGAGAGCGGGACGGCACCGCTGTTGCTGGACTGCCGCGAGCCCTTTGAGTGGCATCAGTTGCGCATCCCGGGCAGCCGGCACATTCCCATGAATGAGATCCCCGGCCGTCTGGCCGAGCTAGACCAGAACCAGGAATGGGTCGTCGTGTGTGCGCACGGCAACCGCTCCTACGCCGTGGCCGGCTTCCTGATCTACAATGGCTTCAAGGCTGCCAGCCTTGCCGGTGGGGTCACCGACTGGTGGATGCACAAAGGGGCTACGGAAACTGACTACCGCTAGCCCTACCTTGACAAGGGTCAAGGTTGGCCCGTATAATCTGTGGTAGGCCGCGCAATCTTCTCCTGGCACTGATCGCCAGAGCATTCTCACCCCGGAGGAAGAAATGGCACAGAAGCTGGTCAAGCACATCATGCACCATGGCGTTATCGGGTGCAAGGCTGACACACCGATGTCCGAGGTCGTGCGCATCCTCAGCGACACCGACATCCATGCCCTGGTGGTCACCGGCGAACATGGCGAGGTGATCGGCGTCATCTCCCATATGGACGTGATCCCCTTGCACAGTGAGGACCTGTCCGCGTATACTGCGGAGCAGGTCATGACCAAGAATGTCATCGGCGTCGACCCCGAGACTCCCATCCTGGACGCGGTGCAGGTTATGATCGACAGGCGCATTCACCGCCTGGTGGTTACCGAGTCCCAGGACGGCCACCTGATGCCCGTGGGGGTGTTGTCTACCACCGATATCGTGCGCGAGATGCGCGGCTCCAAGTGGACCTGGTATCTGTAGACCCCGGCCCAGCCAGAGCCCCAAACGCCCGTGCTTTGGCCTAGGCCGCCGCTCTGGGCGTTTTTCGTTGGGCCAGCGTCCGGGGAGGGTTTGGCATTTCACTGCCGGTGAGTATAATTTTATCGATCTATGACGAAGATTTGTGGGATAGCAGGACAGACAGGCATGCCAATTTACGAATACCTCTGCGACGATTGCGGGCTGCGCTTCGACAAGATGCAGAGCTTCAAGGATGCCCCGCTAGAGGAGTGTCCCAACTGCGGCGGGCCTGTGCACCGGGTCATCCAGCCAGTTGGCGTGATCTTCAAGGGCTCGGGCTTCTACGTGACCGACAATCGCAGCAAATCCTCCACCATGCCGCCGACGAAGCGCGAGGGCGACAAGGCCGGCGATAGCTCACCCAGCACCAGCAGCGAATCGGCAACACCCAGCACTTCCAGCGCTCCCGCCAGCGACTAACTGTGCGCGCCAGGTCCAACGAAGTGGCCTGCCCCGCCCGGATTCAAAAGCCCCATCCTGCGATGGGGCTTTCTGGTGGCTTCGTTTCAGGGTAGGGGGCAGACCCTACAGCTGGAAACTTCCGTTGGCAGGGACTACCTTGTAGGCGAAGTTGGTGACGTAGCCCAATAGCTTGTCCCGCAGGGCACCCCAGTCATCGCTGGAGAGGATCCGCTGCATGCTTTCCATGTCCGTGGTGACGCCGCCCGTGAGGATCTGGGGCCCATCGCCAAAAACCGTGTACCAGGCCTCCGTGGGTTGCAGGCCCAGGCGCATCAGGCCCGGGGCAAACTCGCGCACGATGAACTCGAAATAGGCCTGCTCGCGCCCGGTCTTTATGTCCCAGCTCATCAGGAGCTTCATCATCATTGGCCTCGTCTCCTTGGCCACCAACGTGGCGGCCCATAGCCCATAGCATACCAGGTCCAGGCCGATTCGACAAGTTCACGCACCAGTCGCCAGCGCCGGCTCGCTCCCGGCTGTGCCGGGCAGATTTGACAGGGCGTGAGTGAACTCTTACAATCTGTCTGAGATAAGATGATGCTGCGTTGAACCTGGCAACGCTACCGATTGTGTGTGGACGGACCGGGCTGGATGTGAGGAAGACCAGGTAGAAAGGATCTGATCTATGCAGGCGTCCGCGCCGCCATCGCCCCAACGCTTCGTGTTGCCCGGCACGTGGACCAGCGCTATGCTGATGGTGATCATGCTGCTGGCCCTGGTCATGTCCCTGGTGACTGCGGACTGGACCGACGGGCTGGGCCTCCTGGCCCCGGTGGTGCTGGGTGGCTTCGCCCTGGGCATGCTGGTCAGCTTCAGCCGCTGGTCTGGGCTGTGGCCAATCGTGTACAGCCTGTTGGTTGGCTCGGCCTGGGTGCTGTACTGGGTTAGCCGCGCGCCCCAGGTGCCCATAGATCTGGCCGGAGCCGACCGGGTGGGCTACGTGCTCCAGAGCTTCGTGGAGTGGTTTGCCAGGCTGTTTGGCGATACGCCCGCGCGTAGCAACCTCATCTTTCTGCTCCAGCTGAGCTTCCTCCTGTGGTGGCTGGCCTACCTGGCCGCCTGGGCCGTCTTCTGCGATGGGCGGCCCTGGCGGGCCATCATCCCCATCGGCCTGATTCTCACCGTGAACATGTACTACGGGCCGAGTGATCTGAAGATCTATTTTGTGATCTTCGTCATCTGTGCCTTGCTGTTGGCTGTGCGGACCTACCTGGCCGAACAGGAGCTGCTGTGGCGCCAGCTGCGGGTACGTTATGCAGAGGGGATTCAGGTCGATTTCCTGCGCGACGGCCTCATCTTTGCGGTAGTGGTCGTCGCCCTGGCGACCTTGTTACCTACCGTCGCGGACAGCGAGAACCTGGCCCATGACCTGGGACGCCTCGGCGAGTCCTGGCAACGGGTGGAGAAGGAATGGGGCCGGCTCTTTGGCTCTCTCAACTACCAGGCTGCGGTGGGGGGGCGTCCAGCCTTTGGCAATTCCCTCACCCTCGGCGGTCCTCGCAACCTGGGCGACACGGTGATCATGGACGTGAAAAGCCCTTCCGGCCGCTACTGGCGGGCCGTGGCCTATGACACCTACACCGGCCGGCGTTGGCTCAGCACCTCTAACCTGTCCCAGCCTGTGGACTTCGGCACCCATGTCCGTACGCCCGAGTTCCAGGCGCGTGAGGAGGTGACCCAGACCATTACCACCTATTACCCTGCCGGAGGCGTGATCTTTGCTGCCCCCCAGCCGGTGCGGGTGAGCCTGGGCGCTACCGCTGACCTGGAGGTGGTCGAGGAGAGCGGCGGCGACAGCCCGCCCGTGGCCGAGATCACTATGCTGCGGCGTCGCGGCCCTGATCTGCGAGACGGCCAGTCCTACCTGGTGGTATCGGAGCTGTCTACGGCCAACGTCGAGGACCTGCAGGAGGCGGGCACCGACTATCCCCAGTGGGTGCGGCGGACCTACCTCGAGGTGCCGCCGACGGTGCCCGACCGCGTGCGCGAGTTGGCCCAGCAGGTCACGGCCGGGGCCACGAACCCCTTTGACCAGGCTGCAGCCCTGGAGTCCTTCCTGCGAACCTACAGGTACGATGACCAGATCGAAGCCCCGCCACCGGGTGTGGATGGCGTCGATTACTTCCTGTTTGAGTCCCAGGCCGGCTACTGCGACTATTACGCCAGCGCCTTCGCGGTGATGGCCCGCAGCCTCGGCATTCCGGCCCGGGTATCGGCCGGCTATGCCCAGGGCACATATGACGCCGACGTGGGCGCCTATCGCGTCCTGGAAAGCAACGGCCACTCCTGGCCCGAGGCGTATTTCCCCGGCTACGGGTGGATCGAATTCGAGCCTACAGCCAGCGAGCTAACCATCACCCGGCCCCGCCGCGACGCCGAGCAGGACCAGCTGGGCCCCTTACCGACCAACGTGCCGAGCTCTCTGGACGACCCTGAGCGCTTCGGTCGCGAGCCCGACCTGGATGAGGGCCTCGGCGAGGGAGCCGTTAGCTCCGCCGAAACGCGCGGCTGGTGGCTCGGCATCGCCGCCATGCTGGCGGTAGTAGGCGCGGCCGCGTTCTACCTCCTGCGGCCTTCGGCCCAGCGCAGGCGGCAGCTACGGCCGGATCCCCAGATGGTGGACCGGCTCTACGGCCGGCTCTTGCAGTGGGCCGGAAGGCTACGGCTGCCGCTGCTGGCGAGCCAGACGCCGACCGAGCACGCCGCAGTGCTGTCGCGGGCGGTGCCCGAAGGGCAACAGGCTTTCTCCGCCATCACCGACCTCTATGTCCAGGAGCAGTACAGCCCCCGCGGGCCGGATGAGCGCCTGGCCCAGCAGGTAGTGGTGGAATGGACCGGGCTGGAGCCGGTGCTAAGGCGCTACTGGCTCAAGGCGCGCCTGGGGCCATTGGGCCGATTGGTGGGGCCGCGGCCGGCGGAGGGGAGCGAGGAGTAATCCAGCGACCAGGATCGCGGGAGGAAGTCGTCCGCAGTTCGGAGTCGGGCTTTGGCCGGATGCTCAGCGCAGGCCTGCCTAAAGCCTCGACTCCGTTCCCCGGAGCGGCTGAAGCCTAGACTCTGTTCGTTTTGGCTTAGTGGGGCTGCGCTGCCAGAGGGCCCTCGGAGATGAGCTCTCCCAGCTCCGCGACCTCGTGCTCGCTCTGCGGGCCTACCACGGCCAGGCGGGCACCTTCGGGCCGGACCAGGCGCTGCGCTACTCGATGGAGGTCCTCGGCGGTCACGGCGTCGATGCGCTCGATGACCTCCTCGGCGGTCTGGATGCGTTCCCGCATTGCCGCCTGGCGACCGAACCAACTGGCAACTGCCAGCGTGTCCTCAAGTCCCAAGAGCAGCCGGCCCTTAGCGTACTCACGGGCGATGTGCAGCGACTCAGCATCTACAGGCTCGTCCCGCAGCCGCGCCAGCTCTCCCAACACCGCCCCCAGCGCCAGCCGGGTCTGGTCCGGATCCACCGCGGCATAGACGCCGATCACGCCGGCGTCACCCAGCATACTGGTGTAGGAATCCACGGCATAGGCCAGGCCCAGCCGCTCCCGGATCTCAAGGAACAGCCGCGAGCTCATGCCCTCACCCAGGATCACGTTCAGGATGCCCAGGGCATAGCGATCCTCGTCCTGGCGCGGCAGGCCGGGCAGGTGCAGGATGAAGTGCGCCTGCTCGATGGGGCGCTGGACGCCAGTCACCTGCAGCGCAGCACCGTTCTGGGGTGCGGGCTGGTAGGTCCGGGCCGGCGCGGCTTGCCAGCCGTCCAGCAGAGCCTGCGCCATCTCCACCACGTGCGCGTGTTCTACGTCGCCCGTGACGCTGAGCACGGTGTTTTGCGGTCCAAAGTGGCTCTGGAGGAAGTCTCGCAAGCCCTCCTGGTGGAGCCCGGCCACGCTCTCGGGCGTGCCCGCTACGTCCCGGCCCAGGGGATGCCCGGGCCAGGTGATCTCCTGGATTACCAGCCCCACCAACTCCTCCGGCACATCCTGGGAGGCTGCGATCTCCTCCAGGATCACCCGCCGCTCTTTGTCAACCTCGGCGGCCTCCAGCAGGCTGTGCTGCAACATGTCTGCTAGCACATCCAGAGCTAGCGGCAGGTGGACCCTGGGCATCTTGGCCCACAGCACGGTCGACTCCTGGCCCGTGCTGGCGTTGAAGACCCCGCCATGGCCCTCCACCACCGCGGCAATGGCCTGCGGCGAGGGACGCTGGTCCGTGCCCTTGAACAACATGTGCTCGATGAAGTGGGACGCACCCGCCTCCCCTTCCTCCTCATAGCGTGAGCCCACCGACAAATAGAACCCTACACCCACGGAATAGGTATGGGGTAGGGCACAGGTCAGCACCCTGAGCCCATTCGCCAGCGTCGTTTCCTGGTGCCGGTGCTTCAAAGCCTACTTCACCTCCATCAGGATGAGCTGCGTTTCCTCAGGCAGCTGGTCGCGGCTTACCTTGACCATGCCGACCGGCTCCGGGGCCGGGAAGCCCATCTCCTTGAGAAATCGCTCCACCGGATCCAGATGCTGATGCGTCTCCTCCATGCGATAGTGCATCGGGACAACCAGGCTCGGCTCCAGAAAGCTGATTACCTCGGCAGCCTTCGGTGCGTCCAGGGTGTTGCGGCCACCCACCGGCACCAGCAGGACGTCGATCTTGGGCAGGGCCTCGACCTGGGTTTCGGAGAGCATGTGCCCCAGGTCGCCGAGGTGACACACGGTGGCGTCTGGGAATTCGAAGGTGAAGACGGTATTGGGCTCGTTCTCCGGCCCCTTGCCACCGTGATAGGTGGGAATGCCGGTGATGAATATCCCCGAGAGCTCGTATTCGCCCGGCCCGCGGATTACCGTGCGCCATTCCTTCACGGCATCCACGGCGTTGTGCCCGGGCGCATCGTGGCTGACGGTTACCACGTCCGCGCGCAGCCGGGGTAGCGTCAGGCCCACGCTCTTGTCGTAGGGATCGCACACCACGGTGAGGTCCCGATCCTTGAGCCGAAAACAGGCATGTCCATACCAGGTGATTTCTACGGGCATTGTGCCTCCAACAAGATTTTCCTCAACGTGAAGACGGCCCCGTGCGCTCCTTTGCGGCCACCGGCCATCCCCACACCCTGATTATACCCGAG
This sequence comes from Anaerolineae bacterium, assembly GCA_032111745.1. Taxonomy (GTDB): domain Bacteria; phylum Chloroflexota; class Anaerolineae; order JAAEKA01; family JAAEKA01; genus JAULUH01. The sequence goes on from JAULUH010000285.1 coordinate 35,121, forward strand.
CCGGCGCCAATTCGGAAGGGCTTCAGCCAGGCCCTGGTGGCGCTCTCTTAGGCGCGGCGGGTATCCGCCTCTAGCTCAGCGCCATAGGCGAAGATGGCTGGCAGCCCTCCCGTGTGCCAGAATACCACGTCCTCTTCCCCACCCACTACGCCGCGCCGGAGGAGGTCCACCAGGCCGGCCAGCGCGCGGCCGGTGTAGACTGGATCCACCAGCAGCCCCTCGCTGCGGGCCGCCAACGCAATGGCCTCCCGTTCCGGCTCGCCGACAATCCCGTAGCCGGCACCGAGGTAGCCGTCGTGGACGATGAAATCCTCCGCGATGAAGTCTATGTCCAGGCTGGCGTGGCGTGCCGTGGCCCGGGCCAGGGCCGCCAGCTGTGGGCGAAACGTTTCAGCCCTCTGATCGATGCTGATGCCGTGGATCAGGCCGGTGTAGCCCAGGGCGCGGGCTCCTACCACCAGCCCGGCCTGCGTGCCGCCGCTGCTGGTGGCGATGACCAGGTGGCCGGCCACGCGGCCAGCAGCCTCCAGCTGCTCCAGAAGCTCGGCCAGGGCCACGGCATAGCCCCAGGCTCCCACGGCGTTCGACCCGCCATAGGGAATGATGTAGGGGCGGTGGCCCGCTGCCACCTCCTTCTCGGCTACCTCGGCCATCACTTCGGTACGATCCCTTTCCCCAGCCCAGATCAGCCCGGCACCCAACAGCCGGTCCAGCAGGAGATTGCCTCCGGCCAGCATCGGCGCGCGGCCGCCGAGGACCAGCACTGCGGCCAGCCCGGCTCTTGCCGCCGCGGCCGCAGTCTGCCGGCAGTGGTTGGACTGCGGCGCGCCGGCTGTCACCAGGGTGTCAGCTCCCTGGTGGAGGGCATCGGCCACCAGGTATTCCAACTTGCGCGTCTTGTTGCCCCCGCCGGCGAGACCGGTCTGGTCATCGCGCTTGACCAGCAGCGGAGGCACCGCCCGGCCGGCAGTTCCCCTCTGGAGGGCATCTCGCAGGCGCGGGAGCTCCTCCAAGGGCGTCGGCAGGTGGGCCAGCGGAAAGCGCGGCAGGTCGTCACGTAAGGTCGTTAGCATCGCCTTGGTTCTCCTCGAACAGGGCCATCTGCGCGCCCTGGAGGCTTAAGATGGGGTCAAGTCCAATACGCGCGCGGAAACCGGCCCGGGTCAGGTCGGGCAAGGCGGACAGCTGCCGCAGGTGGCGAAACTTGACGAACTCCCAACCGGTCTCGGCCAGGCGATCACGCCAGGCCGGCGTGCGCTGCAGCTTAAACGATAACAGCCCAGCCCTGCCCCCCGGCACCACGGCGTAACGCGGGCACCCGCCCAGGGCCATGGGAGACGGCTGCAGCCACGGGTGAACCAGGGCCATGGTGGACAGGACGAAGGCATGGGCGGGCCGGCCCTCCTCGTGCCACACCAGTCCGGCCGGTGCCCATGCCTCCTGGTCGGCCGGGCCACCGCGGCTGACAGGAACCAGGCCCAGCGCGGCTGCCTGCTCGGAGCCGGCCACCCACACCTGGTAGCCCAGCCGATGGCCAAGTTCGTGGAGGCGCATCAGCATCTCCCCGCGCTCCCGCGGCCGGTGGACAGGGCTGTCCTCCGCGCGCAGGCGGATCACACCTTGCTCCTCCGTGCCATAGGACTCCAGGCAGGCTGCCATAAGCTCGGGGTCCGGGGTCTCGAAGCCGGGAAACCTGGCGTAAATCTCTGGGGCCAGCCGTTCTGCCGGCTGCCCCCCCTCTGCCAGCAGGTCTATCACGGCCAGCTCTACGCGGTCAGCCAGGGGTAGACTCTCCATGGCCACTTCCGGTGCCCATTGGGGCATAGTCCCCTGGACAGCCACGTAGCGCAGGCCCGCCGGCGGCAAATCCGGGGCCAGGGCCAGCCGCAACTGTTGGCTCAGGTAGGCCACTGGCCCGGTGGCCGGATCATCGCCGCCGGCAGGCGCCGCCAGCCATCCCTCCGCCTCCCAACGGGCTGCCACCGCGGTATGGACCAGGGACAGGGGAACCGGCTCAGCCCTCAGCTGTACCAGGTCCCCGGTGGCCTCGATGGCCAGTTGGCGCAGGCGCGCAGGCGTTGCTGGCACGCTGATCGCTGGCCGCGGCCGCTCATCCCTGGCAAAGGCCAGGCGCCATGTGGTCCACTCGTCTTGAGCCAGGAGCGGGGCCTGGGTAGACTGGGATACCAGGGTGAGCCCGGCCTGGCTGGCCGCGGCCATCAGCGCCAGAGGTCGCCGGGCAGACTGGCCGCCAAAAGCCAACACCACCGTGCCGTCGACGCGTAGCAGGCGGCTCAAGCTGCGGAAGGCCACGGCCATGACCCGGCTGTACCACTCCCAGGTGACGTTGCGTGCCTCCAACATGGGCCGCAGGTGGTCCACGGCCTTGCGGCCGAAAAGCCAGCCGCTCCACAAGAAGCTCAGCGCGTAGGCCATCGGGGACAGGGGTGGTGGATCGGTGAGGATCAGGGCTATGCTCTCTGCCGGCAGCTGCTGGCGCAGGACCTGGACCGGCGCACTGAGAAACAGCGTGCTGCCGCGGCCCGTCTCGGCCGTCAGCGCGGGCACATACTCTGTGCGCCGCAGCACAAGCGGCTGGCGGCTGCGCAACACGCGATGGGCATACTCGAACGCCTGCCACACGTTGTGCTCCACAAACCGGCTGGGCAGGTACAACTGTCCCGTCAAGTGGCGGGCCAGGGGCTCCTCCAGGGCCAGCGGCCGGTCGTAGATGGATATGCAACGCTGCAAGGCATGCAGGACCATGGCCAGGGCGGCCTGGCGTTCCTCCGGGTCGTCCAATCGTTGCTCACTTGCCGCCAGCAGTTCGCTAATGGCAATCAGCGCCCGTGGGCTATAAAGCTCCAAGAGGCGGCGGGCATCGCCCGTCAAGGGATCCCCCGGCGCCACCAGCCGGCTGAGGAGTCCCCAGTAGGCCGCGCCACGCATCTCCAGGCCGGCGGCCAGGTCGCCGTCGGCCATGTCGACCCGTGCCTGGCCGGTGCTCTGACAATGGGGGCAGGCGTAGCCCTTCTCCACGGGCTCGCCGGCGACCTGGTCCCACACGAAGTAGGCGGCCTGCAGGGGCCGCGCGCACTCGGGACAGAAGGTCTCGTATAGTGACTGAATATACTCGGCCAGGGTCCGGCCCCGTCGCGGTGCATCGGCTACGGCGCTGAACGCCGTATCGAGCACCCCTGGGGCTGGGGGCGCCGCGGCCATACGCAAGGCCACGATGGCCGCCGGGCTGTAGTGACTCAGCACGGCCCGGCGTTGCATCGCGGCCACCGCTCCCGGGAGGGCGGCCTGCACGGCAAACGGGTCGAGCACGAGATCGCCGGCCGCGCTGTATCGGTGGAGGTAGTGCTCGGCCAGGGCAGGAGTCCACGGCCGCCCTTCCTCGATCCACAACGGGGGCTGCGCCGGCGGGCCATCGGGCAGAAAGGGGTCGGCCCCCTGCAGCAGGGACTGTCGCGTAGCGTTGCCCGGTAATGTCGCCATAACCTCGACGGTGCCGGCCGCCGCAGGCAGCCGGTCTCATAAGGGTCTGTGGTAGCATGGTAACACAGATCGCAGGTTAGGCAAAGAAGATAGCCTCCACGGGCTAAACACGCTGCCAGAATAGGGACGCTCCGAACGTTATGCTATAATCGATCCACAACTCTCTCTGGCGAATGGGCATGTTATGCGCTTCCTGATCACCGGCGGTGCCGGGTTCATCGGCACCGCCCTGGCCAATACCCTGGTAGCTGCCGAACACGACGTCAGGGTGCTCGACGACCTGAGTGCCGGCGATCCCACCCGGCTGGACTCCCGCGTGCTCTTCACGCGCGGCGATGTGCGCAATGTGCCCACCCTGTGGACCCAGCTGCAAGATGTGGAGTGCGTCGTCCACCTGGCGGCGCGCGTGCTGGTCCAGGAGTCGGTGCTCTACCCCCAGGAGTACAACGACGTTAATGTCGGCGGCACCGTGGCCCTGTTGACTGCCGTCCGCGATGTGGGCGTGCCCCGAGTCGTGCTCGCCTCCTCAGCCGCGGTGTACGGCAACCAGCCCCGGCAGCCGGTGCACGAGGCCCTGTCACCCCATCCGCTATCGCCCTACGCTGTCACCAAGGTTGCCGCTGAGCATTACGTGACCACCCTGGGCCAGCTGTACGGCTGCGAGACCGTCGTGCTACGTATCTTCAACGCTTACGGCCCCGGACAGCGGGTGCCGCCAGCCCACGCGCCCGTGGTGCCTCTCTTCCTGCGCCGGGCATTGGGCGGAGGCTCCCTGGTGATCTTTGGCGATGGCCGCCAGACTCGGGACCTGGTGTACATCGACGACGTGGTGCGAGCCATGGCCGCGGCCGCCACCACGCCCGACCTTCACGGCCGCATCATTAACGTCGGCTCCGGCGTCGAGACCAGCGTCAACGACCTGGTGCGCTATGTGGCCGCAGTCACCAATAAAACCCCCGACGTGATCTACAACGAGGTGCAGCATGGCGGGGTCCAGAGGTTGGTGGCCGACCTGACCCTGGCGGGCCAGCTGCTGGGCTATGCACCGCGGGTCATGCTGGTGGATGGCCTGCGCATGCTGATGGCCAGGGATGGCCGACTGGCCCAGGGCCGGACTGTGCTGCGCTGAGGCACTTCACCATCACGTAAAAAGTGCGCCCGGGGCAGATTACCCAGGCGCACTTTGGTTGCCAGGCCGGCTGCCGCGCCGGGACCCTAGTAGTGCACTACGATGCGGGTACCTTGCGGCGCGAAGTCGTACAGCCACTGGGCATCCGCCACCGACGTGTTGACGCAGCCGTGACTCATGGGGATGCCGAAGTTGTTGTGCCAGTAGGCGCCATGGATGGCGTGGCCGCGGTTGGTGAAGTACATGACCCAGGGCACGTTGGGCAGATCATAGTCGGGACCGGTCATGCGCTGCGACTGCGTCTTGTAACCGATGGCGTAGATGCCTTCCGGGGTGGGCGTGTCCGGCAGGCCCGTACTGACCGCCGTGCTCAGCAGTGCCCGGCTGCCCTCATAGGCCGTCAGGGTCTGGGTGCTCAGGTTGATGGCGATCCAGCGCCCACTGCTGCCGCCAGCCACCGGGGCCGGTGGAGGGGCTGCCACCGCAGCGGCGCCGGTGCCCGGGATTACCAGGCGCTGGCCCACGTACACCAGGTTGGGGTCTGAGATGCCGTTGGCCTGAGTCAGCGCCGCCACCGTGGTGCCGTACCGGGCGGCGATGGAGCCCAGGCTCTCGCCCCGGGCCACTACGTGTGCACCCGAGCTGGAGGCGCCGGCCGCAACGCCGCTCCCCCCCAGGCCCGGGACCACCAGCCGCTGGCCTACGTAGATGAAGTTCTCATTCTGCAGGCTGTTGGCTTCTGCGAGGGCCGGCGCGCTCACCCCGTAAAGGCGGGCGATGCCGCTGAGAGTCTCGCCGGCGCGCACCACGTGCACGCCGCCGGACTGTTGCTGAGGAGCACTGGCCGGGGCCGCCAGGGCTGGACCAGCCGCCACCAGGACTCCTGTGATCATGATTGCCAGCGATAATAGCATCCATCCAGCACGTCTGCGCATAACACCTCCATCGCGGTCCTATACAACGGCAGTTTCGTAGACGATCGATGAAAACGATGCCCTATTGTACACCGATCGCGCGCGGGCTGCAAATTTATGCTGTGTTACATAACAATGGACTATAGCCCGGGCTGCGGCATCGCCCAGCTTGCCCGCCTGGCTGGAAGTAGCTATAATCTACTGGTGTTTGCCGGCCTCTGCCAATTCGCCAAGGCTGGCGCGTGTGGTATAATTTGGTTCTCTGACAGCGTGTAAGGATTGGCCCTGCGAATGCTTGGCTGGCGCTGCAGCGCCGGCCACCAGGGCTGCTCCAGGAGCAAAGGTTACCGCCATGGCTTCGAGGTTCGTTTCAAGGTTCGACCTGCGGGGATCAGGGGGCGCCCGCATGCTCGCCTGGCTGGCTGCCCTGGTGGTCCTGGCCACGCTGTTGGTGCCGGCCGCTACGGCACAGGGACAGCCGCCGACGCTGGACGAGATCAACGCCGTCGCCCGCGAGCTATACTGCCCCCTGTGTAACGGCGTTCGCCTTGACACCTGCGAGCTCAAGGCCTGCGAACAGATGCGCCAGGTCATCTCCGATCGTCTGGCGGCCGGCGTGTCCAAGCAACAGATCAAGGACGAATTCGTGGCCCAATACGGGCCTATCGTGCTGGGCGAGCCCCCGCGGCAGGGCCTCAGCCTGCTGGCATGGGTTCTGCCCGTGGCGGCCCTGCTTTCCGGCGCTGGCTGGCTCTTCTACACGGCCTGGCGCTGGACGCGCCAGCCCGCGGCCACTGGGTCCTCCGCTACGCCGGCTGCCGGCCAGCCGGCGCCCCAGGGCGAGGTCGATCCCTACCTGGCCCAGGTCGAGGCGGACCTGGCCAGACTTGATTAGTGACCTGTACTGTGCATAGTGAGTGTATCCCATGACCACTGTTAGCGGCACCACATCTCCCGCAGAAGAGCCCGTGGCACCGCGCCGGCGGCTGGCCCCGCTGCTGATCCTGGCGCTGGCGGCGCTCTTTGTCGCCGTGCTGGCCTACGGCCTTATCAACGCTGGCGATAATCGGATCGAGTCTGGCATCGCGCCCGATTTCACTCTGACCACCTTCGACGGCGATACATTGCGCCTCGCCGACATGCGGGGCGATGTGGTCGTGCTTAATTTCTGGGCCACCTGGTGCCTGGAGTGCGAAAAGGAGGCCAGCGACCTGGAGTCGGCCTGGCGCAGCCACCAGGACGATGGTGTTCGCTTCGTCGGCATCGATTACCTGGATCAGGAGCCGCTGAACCTGGAATACCTGCAGCGCTATGACATCACCTATCCCAACGGGCCCGACATCCAGGGCCGTATCTACAACGCGTACGGCGTCCAGGGCCTACCTGAGACGTTCGTCATCGACCAGAAGGGCAATGTCGCCAAGGTCTACATCGGCGCCGTCTCGCAGGCCGAGCTGTCGGCCGAGATTGAGCGCTTGCTGGGCCAGGGTTAGCACCTGATAGATTCGAGGTATCTATGGCAGATCTAGGGTTGATCGCTTTGATCGTTGCCGCCGTAGTGGCTGTATTCGGCATTGCCGCCAATCTCATCGGCGCCGGCCAGGGTCGCCCGGCCCTGGTTACCGCCGGCCGCAACGCCCTTTACGTCGTCAGTGGCCTGGTGCTGCTGGCCAGCCTGATCCTGATCGCCGCGCTGATTCGCCGTGACTACAGCATTGCCTATGTGGTCAGCTACACCAGCAATGACCTGCCCCTGTTCTATACCATTGCCTCGTTCTGGGGCGGGCAAGCGGGGTCGCTGCTCTTTTGGCTCCTGGTTCAGTCGGGTTATGCCGCCGCGGTGACCTTCTTCCAGTGGCGGCAGCAGCCGGTGTTGCGGCCCTATATCACCGCCGTGTTGCTGGTGATCCAGCTCTTCTTCCTCATCGTGCTGCTCTTTGCCGCCAATCCCTTCGCCCGCCTGTGGGTGATGCCGGACGGCAGCAACCAGCCCGCCGTGTTCGCACCTGCTGGAGCGGTGCAGCCGGATGTGATGGATGGGCAGGGGCTGAACCCGATCCTGCAGAACTATTGGATGGTCATCCATCCCATCATGCTCTACCTGGGCTGGATCGGCATGTCCGTGCCCTTTGCCTTTGCCGTGGCCGCCCTGGTCACCGGCCAGCTGGGCAACGAGTGGGTGCGCAGCATCCGCCGCTGGACCTTAATCCCCTGGATGTTCCTCACCGTTGGCATCCTGATGGGCTCCCAGTGGGCCTACGTCGAGCTCGGCTGGGGTGGCTACTGGGCCTGGGACCCGGTGGAGAACGCCAGCTTCTTGCCCTGGCTCACCGCCACGGCCTTCCTCCACTCCATCATGATCCAGGAACGCCGGGGCATGCTCAAGGTGTGGAACCTGGCCCTGGTCTTTATTACCTTCATCCTGACCATTGTAGGGACCTTCATCACCCGTAGTGGGGTTATCGAATCGGTGCATTCCTTTGCCCTGTCTAACATTGGGCCGCTGTTTCTGGCCTTCATCGTGCTGGTCATGTTCGGCTACCTGGTGCTGCTGGGCACCCGGCTACCCCAGCTGCGCAGTGCCAACCAGCTGGATAGCATGCTCAGCCGTGAGTCGGCATTTCTGTTCAACAACCTCATCCTGGTGGGTATCGCCTTTGTCACCCTGTTCGGCACCCTCTACCCCATCATCTCCGATGGGCTGAGCCAGGTGCTGCCCATCGACAAGATGTCGTTTGCGGCACCCTGGTTCAACAAGGTCACGGGTCCGCTCTTCCTGACTCTCATCGCCCTGATGGGCAGCGCGCCGCTGCTGGCCTGGCGCCGGACCAGCACCGCCACCCTGCGCCAGAACTTCACCTTCCCCATCCTGTTCGGGCTGGGCACAGCGCTCCTGGTGTTTGTGCTGGGAATCCGGAAGCCCTACCCCCTGCTATCCTTCGCCGTGGTCGGCTTCGTGGTCGGCGGTATCATCCAGGAGTTCTACCGCGGGGCCAGGGTGCGCCGGCTGAACAAGGGCGAGAGCTGGCCCGTAGCCATCTACCAGCTGATCCGCCGTAACCAGCGCCGCTACGGTGGCTATATCGTGCACCTGGGCGTCATCCTGATCATGGTGGCGATCATTGGCGCCAACGCCTACCAGTCCGAGGCCCAGGCCAACTTGCAGCAGGGCGAGTCCCTGGTGGTCGAGAACTACGAGCTGACCTTCCTGAACCTGCGCCAGAACGAAGGGCCGACCTACGACCAGGTAGAGGCCCTGCTGGAGGTCAAGCGCAATGGCCGGGTGGCCGGCACCATCGCGCCGGCCATGAACTTCTATCGCACGGTGGCCGGGCAGGATCAACCCACCAACGAGATTGCGATCCGCATGGGCCTGGGCGAGGATTTGTATGTGGTGCTGGCCGGCTGGGAAGGGGTGGGCGAGACTGCGTCCTTCAAGGTGTACGTCAACCCCCTGATGACCTGGATGTGGATCGGCGGCCTGGTAATGGTTCTCGGTACCCTGGCTGCCATCTGGCCGCACCATCGGGAGACCGAGCCGGTCAGGTCCGAGGCCCCGATACCCGCCGGCGTCCAACCAGTCTGAGCCTGGCTGGCACAGGAAAACTATGACCGTTCTCGTCATCGTCGGCGGTTTGATCCTCCTGGCCCTGTCCTTGCTGGCCATCGTTTGGCCCCTGCTGCGGGAGCGGCCGGAGCCGGAGCAGGCGGCGCCCGAGCTGCTCTCGCCTGAGATGGCTCCAGCCGACCCCCTGGTGGAGCTACAGGCGCAGCGCGACTCGCTTTACCAGGCCATCAAGGAGCTGGAATTCGATTACCAGGTGGGCAAGGTGTCGGAGGCGGACTACCAGGCTTTTGATAGTCAGCTGAAGGAGCAGGCGGTGGCCGTCCTGAGGGAGATCGACACCTTACAGGCGGCCGAGGCCGATCCGAACCTGGACGCCCGCCTGGAGGCCGAGATCGCCGCCCTGCGCCGCAACGGCCACGCCGTGGCCGGGCCTGGCGCCGCCGGCCACGGCTTCTGTCCCCAGTGCGGGGAGGGCGTCAAGGCCGGTGATCGCTTCTGTGCCCGCTGCGGCGCGGCTATAGCCTGATCCTGGACAGCCAAAGAAAAGAGCCCTCCGGTGAGAAGCCGGAGGGCTCTTTGGTACCCCAGACAGGACTCGAACCTGTGGCCTCTTCCTCCGCAGGGAAGCGCTCTAATCCACTGAGCTACTGGGGCCTAAGGAGAGGCAACCACAGACGGTTGCCTCTCAGGCGGGGAGGGAGGGATTTGAACCCTCGAGGGACATTGCTGCCCCTACCCACTTAGCAGGCGGGCGCACTAGACCAACTATGCGACCTCCCCGTATGCAATTGTGCCAACCAGGCGGAGGGAGAGGGATTCGAACCCCCGGTGACATCACTGCCACAGCTGTTTTCAAGACAGCCGCCATCGTCCACTCGGCCATCCCTCCGGGGTCAGTCCCTATCCCTCAGGACACCTGGCATTGTAGCACAAAGCGCCTGGCTAGTCAAAGCCGTCCGCTCAGCGGATCACATCGGTGCCCATGTACGGCCGCAGCACCTCTGGCACCACCACGCTGCCGTCCTTCTGCTGGTAGTTCTCCAGCACGGCGATCACTGTGCGGGGGAGTGCCAGGCCCGAGCCGTTCAATGTATAGACATAACGTGGCCGCGCACCTTCTTCTGCCCGGTAGCGGATGTTGGCCCGCCGGGCCTGGAAGTCGGTGAACAACGAACAGGAGCTAACCTCCAACCATTCCTGCACGCCCGGGGCCCACATCTCCAGGTCGAGCTTGGCAGCCGCCGAGAAGCTGAGATCGCCGGTGCACATCTGCACCACCCGGTACGGAATCTCCAGCCGCCGGCAGATCTCCTCGGCGTTGTCGAGCAGCTCGGCCAGGGCCGCCTCGCCCTGCTCCGGCTCCACGAACTTGACCATCTCTACCTTGTCGAACTGGTGCCCCCGCTTGATCCCGCGCACGTCCCGGCCCGCCGACATCCGCTCGCGGCGAAAGCAGGGGGTGAAGGCCACGTGGTTGATGGGCAGGCTGCCGGGAGGCAGGATCTCATCCCGGTACAGGTTGGTCACCGGCACCTCGGCCGTGGGGATCAGCCACAGGTCATCCTCCACATCCCGGTACAGGGTGTCGGCGAACTTGGGCAGGTTGCCGGTGCCGAACAGGCACTGGGCGCGCACCATGAAGGGTGGATAGACCTCCTCATAGCCCTGGTCGTAGATGTGCACGTCCAGCATCCAGCTGATCAGCGCCCGCTGCAGCCGGGCCCCCAACCCCTTGAGCACGTAGAAGCGGGTGCCCGAGAGCTTAACGCCCCGCTCGAAATCGATGATACCCA
>JAULUH010000286.1:0-16763 GCA_032111745.1 Anaerolineae bacterium
TGCCAACTTTTCCGAAAAGTTGGCAACTTTACCGGGGGCGTCACTCCATGATGGTGCTCGCGATCGATCGCTCATCGGGATCTGCCTGGTACAGGGCGATGAAAGGGACGCGGCCGCCGAACCAGGCCAGCACGTCATCGCACAGGATACGCGTTGGCCGCTCCGCGAGGATCGCTCCGTAGGATGACTGCGGTCCCGGTAAAGTTGCCAACTTTTCCGAAAAGTTGGCAACTTTACCGTTTCCGGGGGCGTCACTCCATGATGGTGCTCGCGATCGATCGCTCATCGGGATCTGTCTGGTGCAGGGCGATGAAAGGGGTGCACTTCACCATCCCTACCGTGAAGCCCAGCTTCCACTTCGTGTTGCTCAGCTCCAGCGCTAGGTAGAGCCGCCGTCCTGTGGTAGAATGACCTGTACAGGTCGCTGTCGTGTCCATGTCTTCCTCCTTTCGGAATTGATATCTGGAAGCTTACACGCAGCGGCCCTCTTTTTTTCAAGCGCGCCTGCTAGCGCGCTGTCCTGCATTGTATCTACGCCGATACGGGCAACGACCATGCATGTTGGATAGCGGGCCGGAGGACGGCATAGGTTGGTACGGACGCCAGGCACTGCCCTTCGCTCTCCTCCATACCCCCTTCCCCGCCCCACCAGCCGCCGTCACAGCAGCGCAAACGGCTCCTCCAGCATCCCAACTACCTCCTCCAAGAATCCCAACGCCACCTCCCGCGACCACACCCCCCCATCCCAAGAAAGGCTCAACACGCTCGGCCAGCGCTCCTGGTCACGCCGAGCCCGTCCCAAGGTCAACAGGGCCGACCGCGGCCACGGCGGCGCTCCGCCATACACCCGGGCCACCGACCCGCTCAGATCATGCACGATCACCCACGCCCCTGGTGGGGCCTCCGGTGCCTGGCGCTCGTCTCCCTCCACCGCCCGCCGGCGCAGCCCCGCAACCTGTGCCAGGCCCCGCGCTTGTATGGCACCCGCCACGGGCCACACCGTGCCCTTCGGCCCCAGGATAGCCAGGCCCATCCTTACTCCCGGCCCTACCTGCCGCCTCAGCACGGTCGCCGCCACCACCAACATCCAGTCGGCCATGGTCAGGGCAAGCCCGGTCCGCGGTGCAACCATGTCCTGCAGCTGGTGATGCGCCTCCAGTAACGCCCGCAGGTCGACCTGCGCCGTGAGAAACGGCGCCGCGCCCGGCCCCGTCCCCACCGTCTCCGGTACCTGGCAGGCCGCCGCCAACACATCCCGCTCGACCACCCGACCATCCGGCCCGCTGCCCCGCACAGCACGCCAGTCCACGGCCAATAGCCGGGCGCGAGTGCGGGCCCGCGGCGAGGAGAAGACCCGCTGGCCCTTTGGCCGGTCACTAGCCACCGGCAGGTCTCTCCTCCCGTCAACCACCTTACGGCCGGACCTATCAGGTGCCTGCGCTAGGTGGGCGGGCACCTTAGCCTCCGCTGCCGGCAGCTCCCCCTCTGGCTCATCCTCCTGGTAGATCCGGGCCAGCACGGTGCCCACCGGCACCCGTTGCCCCTCGGCCACGTAGCAGGGCCCCAAGATACCCGCGGCCGGCGCCTCCACCTCCACCGTCACCTTGTCCGTCTCCACCTCCAGCAGCGGCTGGCTACGCGCCACGGGCTGTCCCGCAGCCACCAGCCACCGGGCTACTGTCCCTTCGTCCATCGTCAGCCCCAGGTTGGGCATGATCACGTCGACAGCCATCTCAGCGGTCCCGGTACAGCACGTCCAGCGCCGCGGCCACGATGTCCTGCTCGTTGGGGATCGCCTCCAGCTCCAGCCTCCCGTTGTAGGGCATCGGCACATCCTCGCTGGCTACCTGGGCAATGGGCGCGTCCAGCCAGTCGAAGGCCGCCCGCTGCACCCGTGCCGCCACCTCCGCCGTGAAGCCACCGGTCAGCGGTCCCTCGTTGACCACCACCAGGCGCCCCGTCTTCTCCACCGAGCGCACGATGGTGTCCAGGTCCAACGGCTTCAGGGTGCGCGGGTCGATCACCTCGGCCTCGATCCCCCGCGCCGCCAGCGCTTCCGCCGCCTGCAACGCCAGCAACACCATGCGCGAGGTGGCGACGATGGTCACGTCCCGTCCCACCCGCTTGACGTCGGCCACGCCGATAGGCACCAGCACCTCCGCCCTGGCGTCCGGCACCGGCCCCATAGTGTTGTAGAGCAGCTTATGCTCGATGAAGATCACAGGGTCATCGCTGCGGATCGCCGCCTTCAGCAGCCCCTTGGCATCGTACGGTGTGCTGGGCTGCACCACCACCAGCCCCGGCACGTGCACGAACCACATCTCGAGGCTCTGAGAGTGCTGCGCCGCGTTGCCGCGACCACCGCCGCCCTGGGTGCGCATCACCAGCGGCACCCCCACCTTGCCGCCAAACATGTAGCGGGCCTTGGCCGCCTGGTTCACGATCTGGTCCATGGCCAGGGCACTGAAGTCGATATACATAATCTCGGCCACCGGCCGTAGCCCGGTCATCGCCGCGCCCACGGCCAGCCCCATGATGCCCGCCTCCGAGATGGGCATATCGCGCACCCGCATCTCGCCGTAGGCATCGTACAGGCCGCGCGTCACCTGTAACACGCCCCCATACCGGCCCACGTCCTCGCCCAGGACGATGACCGCGGGATCGCGGGCCATCTCCTCGTGCAGGGCCTCGTTCAATGCCTCTCGATACTGGATCTCGCGTGTCATGCCACCACATCCTCCCATAGCGCCGCCAGCTCGGGCTCGGGGCTGGCCTTGGCGAACGCAATGGCGTCCGCGATATCGGCCTCTGCCTGCCTGCGCCGCGCCCGCAGCTCCTCCTCCGCAAAGCCGAACTCGGCCACCAGCCTGTGCTCGTAGCGGCTGATGGGGTCGCGCTCCGGCTGCTTCCACTGTTCGGTCTCACCCGCTGGACGATACGTCAGGGGGTCGCCCACCGTGTGGCCCTCGACCCGGTAGGTCTGGGCCACCAGGAAGGTGGGCCCTTCCCCACTCCGCGCCCGGGCCACGGCCTGGCTGGTGGCTTCCCACACCGCCAGCACGTCGTTACCGTCCACGGTGACGCCAGGCATGCCCAGGGCCTCGGCCTTGCGCTCTAGCTGCGACACGGCGATGAACGGCGCCACCGGGCTGAACTCGGCGTACTGGTTAGCCTCGCACAGGTAGACGATGGGCAGCCCCCACAACGCCGCCATGTTGCCCGCCTCCAACAATATGCCCTGGTTGCTGGCCCCGTCGCCGAAGAAACACACCACCACCTGGCCCGAGCCGCGCACAGCCGCCGAATAGGCCGCGCCGGTGGCCAGGCCAATCCCCCCGCCCACGATGCCGTTGGCGCCCAGGATGCCCAGGTCCAGGTCGGCGATGTGCATGGAGCCGCCCTTGCCCTTGCCGTAGCCGGTCGCGCGGCCCAGCAGCTCCGCCATCATCCGTCTTGGGTCCCCGCCCTTGGCCAGGCAATGACCATGGCCGCGGTGGGTGCTGGTGATGTAGTCCTCCCGGCGCAGGGCCGCGCACGCGCCCACCGCCACCGCCTCCTGGCCGATGTAGGTGTGGGTCGTGCCGCGCATTAGGTTCTGCATGAACAGCTCGCGCGCCGCCTGGTCGAAGGCGCGGATCAGCACCATGCGATAGAACAGGTCCGCCAGCTGGGGTTGGGTCAAATCCATGAAGCCTCCGAGAGGAGAAAACGGCCAAGGCGTTTGTTGCCTCACCGCATCAGCAATCCCCCATTCACGTCGATGGTGGCGCCGGTGATGAAGGCCGCGGCGTCACCGGCCAGAAAGCACACCGCAGCCGCGACCTCATCCGCCTCGGCAAACCGGCCGAGTGGTATCTGGCCGCGCACGCGCGCCTGCAAGTCCGGCGACCACCCCGCCGTGAGATCGGTCGCCGTCGTCGCCGGCGCCACGCAGTTCACGGTCACGCCATCCGGGGCCAGCAGCCGGGCCAGGGACTTGCTCATGGCCACCAGGCCGGCCTTGGACGCCGCATAGTGCGCGCCCACCAGCACGCCACCCATCTGCCCGGCCACCGAGGCCACGTTGATAATGCGCCCCCGCCGGCCGCTGCTCCTTAGGTGGGGTAGAGCCGCCTGGCAAAACAGAAAGGCGCCCTTCAGGTTGACCTCCAATACCCAGTCCCATTCGCTTTCGGCGATCTGCTCGAAAGCAGTCAGGGGGCAGACCCCGGCGTTGTTGACCAGGATGTCCAGCCCGCCGCAGCGCGCCACCGTAGCCTCCACGGCCCTGTGGACCTCCTCCGCCCGGCGGACGTCGGCGGTGACGGCCAGGACCCCGCTCGGCTTGCCCCGTTGTCGCTCATGGGGCACTTCGCCGGACACGGCCAACTCTGCCTGTGCCGCCTCCAACGCGTCGGGGTCCACGTCCACCAGCGCTACCTCCGCGCCCCGGCCGGCCAGCGCCCGGGCCACTGCCAGCCCGATGCCGCGTCCCGCGCCGGTGACCAGCGCCACGCGGCCACCGAGCTCTGCCGCCTCCTCACTCCCAGGGCTTCTCATAATCCCCCACCTATTCCCTTCCACCGTCCGCAGTCCGCTCTGCTCCGGCTTCTCCGGTCCTGCTTCCCCTTTGCGCTCTCTGCGTCTCTGCGGTTCGCTTCTGGATTTCGCACTCGCTTTTCTGGTCCCGCCGCGCCAGCACCCGCCGCGCCGCAACCACGATGTCCGCCGCCGCCATGCCATACATGGGAAACAACTCGGCCGGGTCGCCAGAGCGGCAGAAGGTATCGGGAATCCCAACCCGGGCCATGGACACCGGGCACTGCTCGGCCAGGACCTCGGCCACCGCCCCACCCAGGCCGCCGAGGATCGTGTGGTCCTCGGCCGTCACGATGGCACCCGTCTCCTCTGCGGCCCGCCGGATTGCCTCCCCGTCGATGGGCTTGATGGTATGCATGTCCAGGATGCGCGCCTGAATGCCCTCCTGCGCCAGCACCTCCGCAGCCTCCAACGCCAGACCCACCATCAAGCCACAGGCGATGATGGTCAGGTCATCCCCCGGCCGCACCAGCACGGCCCTTCCTAACTCAAAAGGCTGGCCCGGGGCATAGACGGTTGGCACCGGGTTGCGCCCCATGCGGAAATAGGCTGGCCCATCGTGCGCCACCACCTGGCGCAAGAGCGGCGCCACGGCCGTCGCGTCCGCCGGCACCACTACCACCATGTTGGCCATGGCCCGCATGATGGCGATATCCTCCGTGCCCTGGTGGGTGGGGCCATCCCACCCCACCTCCAGCCCACCGTGGGACGCAATCACCTTGACGTTGAGCCGGGGATAGCAGATGAAGCTGCGCACCTGCTCGCAGGCCCGCATGGTGGCGAAAGTAGCATAGGTGCAGGCCAGGGGGACCAACCCGGTGGTTGCCAGGCCCGCCGCGGCCAACATCATGGTCTGCTCCGCTACCCCGCAGTTGATGTGGCGCTCGGGATAGCGCTCCCGAAACGCGCCGGTCTTCAGCGAGCTGGAGATGTCGGCGTCCAGCACCACCAGGTTGGACACCTCATCGCCCAGCCTGACCAGCTCCTGGCCAAAGGCGTTGCGCAGGATCTGCGCCCTTCCCCGCCGCTCGAGAGCCGCCGGCTCCTCAGCCGCAGGGGCTGCATCCTCACGGCTGCCGCCCGGCGTCATTGCGCCAGTCGCGTGCCCCTGAGCTCCCTGCACCGCGCCCGGGTCCTCGTCCAATTCGGCGTCAGGCTCGCCTAGCTCCGCCAGCGCGGCCAGGGCCTGCTCACGGTTAGGCGCCTTACCGTGCCATTCATGGCGATCCAGCATGAACGACACCGGCCAGCCCTTGATGGTGTGGGCGATGATACAGGCCGGGCCCTCTGTGTTCCAGCGGGCCCAGGCCAGCGCGTCGAGGATCTGGCCGAGATCACGTCCGTCGATCTCCCGTACCTGCCAGCGGCAGGCCTGCCACTTGGCGGGCAACGGATCGAGGCTCACGATGTCGTCCGACCTGCCGTCCACCTGCGAGCGGTTGTAGTCCACCAGCGCTACCAGGTTGGAGAGCCGGTGCTGGCCCGCGATCAGGGCAGCCTCCCAGGTCGCCCCTTCCTGCAGGTCCCCCTCGCCCAGCATCACCACCGTGTGAAAGTTGCGGCCCGTGATCCGCGCGCCCAACGCCATACCCAGCCCGGCCGACAGCCCGCTGCCCAGCGGCCCGGAGGTCATCTCCACCCCGGGCGTCTTGCGCATATCCGGATGGCCCTGCAGGTGGCTGTCCGCCCGGCGCAGCCCCCACAGGTCCGTCACCGGGAAGAAGCCCCGCTCGGCCAGTGCGGCGTACCAGATGGGACAGGCGTGGCCCTTGGACAGGATGAAGCGGTCCCGATCAGGCCAATCCGGGCGTCCGGGATCGACGCGCAGGCCCGCCGGGTGAAAGTAGAGCGCAGCCATCATGTCCGCCGCGGACAGCGATCCCCCCGGATGCCCGGAGCCGGCATGGTAGGTCATCCTGATCACGTCACGGCGCAGCCGACTGGCCACAGCGGCCACTGCCTGGATCGTCGAGAGGTCGTCTGCCATGGCTGCCGTCCGGCTCAGGCGCACTGCACGAAGCCCTGGGCCCACAGGCAGCCGCCGCAGGTGGGGAAGGTGTTGCCCGTGCAATCCTCGAAGTTGTAGGGGAAACGCTCGCAGCCGCCGCAGGTGGTGCAGGGCGAGAAGTGGAACTCCCGCAGCCGCTGCCGGAACTGGCTGAAGACCTCCGACTCCCAGATGTCGCCCAGAGGCTGCCCGGTCACATTGCCGAGGCTGAAATGGGTCACGTCCTTGCGCCGGCCCCGGATGTACTCCGGGTGGTTATGAAGCAAAGACAGGCAGGGGCTGACCTCCCCATTCCACCGGATTGCCGCGTAGCCCTCCTGCGCGAAGCGGCAGTAGTCGTTGCGACCGCTCAGGCTGGCGTCCAGCAAGCTCACGCTGACTCGCGAGGCGAACACCTGCTGCAGAGGAGCCAGGATCGGCTCGTCCACGTCCAGCTTGGGCAGGCTCAGCTCGGGCACAAAACGGGAGGCCCGGAAGGCACACGACCGCAGGGCCTGCTCGTAGAGGATCTCCTGCTCCATCTCCGCCGTGTGTGGCACCAGGTTGGAGACCAGGATCTCGTACGCGCCCACCCGGCTGGCCATCGCCGGCAGCTTGGATAGCTCGGCTGCGTTGCGCTTCATGGCCACGAAGGCCAGGGCCAGGTGGGGCTTGCCGTGGCGCCCGGCCCGCCGGATGCGGAAGCGCATCAGCCAGCGCAGGTTGTCGACCACCAGGCCCAGGCTGGCCGGCGGGCGCAGCACATCGTACAGCTCAGGACACGCCCCGTCGATGGAGACCACCAGGCGGTCCATCTGCAGGTCGACCAGCGCCTGGGCCACCGGCCGGGTGAGCAGGGTACCGTTGGTGGTAGCCTCCACCTTTGCACCCGCAGCCTTGGCCAGCCGCACCATCTCCAGGAAGTCCGGATGGGACATCGGCTCCCCGTAGCCGCTGAGGTGCACCACCGGCGGCCGCGGCAGCTTCGCCACCTGTTCCATCAGCGCCGCGAAGGTCTCCAAAGGCATCAAGCCGATGGGCTCGTTCCAGGCCCGGCGCACGCAGATGGGGCAGTCCAGGTTGCAGGTCGTCGTGATCTCGACGTATAGCTTGGTCAGGGTATCCACAGCGAGGCACCTCCCTTGAAGGTCTTACGACCCTGGATCGTAGGCCCCAGGCGTCACCGGCGGCGAGAACAGGGTGACCAGCTTCAGGGGCGTGTCGCCGTCGGCCCGAATCTGGTGGGTCAGGCCTGGCGGGATGTACACGGCCACGCCCGGCTGCAGCGCCACCTCCTGGTCGCCGGCCAGGATCACACCAGCGCCCTCCAGGATATAGATGATCTCCTCCTCCGCCACATGCACGTGCGCCGCCGCCAATGTGCCACCTGGGAACTCGGCCAGGCCAAAGACGAGATTGCGGGCGCTGCTGTTCTGCGGCCCGAGCAGGTAGAACCAGTCCCGCCCGGGCAGGTGATACACCGTGCAGGTGTCAGAATGTGCGATTTCAAGCCTGGTCATCGAGTCGCTCCAATCGGCGTGCGCTCTCCAGACTGGTCCAGTCTTCGGAGACTGGACCAGTCTTCACCATCCACAACCCATCGACATGCACCCGCCCCTCGCACTGTCATCCTGAGCGGGTCCTGCCGCCAAGACCCATTTCGGCGAGTCGCCAGCGAAGGATCTCTCTGGCAATCCCCAAACATGAGGATCTGATTGAGCAGGTCCTCGAAGATCGCTAAGGAATGGCATCGCTCACTCCGCCACAACCCCACCCGGATGCCTCTTCAACAACACCGGATCATGCGGCGGCACCAGCAATGCGCCCATCTGCTGGATCCGCGCCATCGCCTGCCAGCACTGCTTGATATCCACCGCCAGGCCGATCGGATGCATCGTCTCCAGATTCTCGTAATAGAAGATCGTGTCGCTGGGGAACACCGCCATGCCCTGCCTCGTTTGCACCGTGAACGCCTGGCAACACATGGTATGGCCGCCGACGTAGAACGCGCCGATGCCGGGCAGGAACTCCGGCGCCTCGTCGTCCAGCAGCACCAGCCGGTCGCGCGCCTCGCCGGCCAGGTAGGCGATCACGTCACGTGGGAAAAGCACGTCGGGCACCAGCGCCGCATGGGGCGGGTCCAGGGTGAGGTGCCAGCCGGTGCGCGAGACGTAAAACGTGGCGTTGGGGAAGAGTTGGGCGTTGGAGCAATGGTCGTAGTGCAGGTGCGATAGCAGCACGGCCGCCACATCCTCCGGCGCGATGCCTTCCTGCTGCAGCAGCAGGGGCACGTTCTGCGTCGCCATATCCATGCGAAAGCGGGCGCGCTGCCCGCCGCCGGCCACCACCAGCGGCTGGATCTCGTCCACGTCGCGCACGCCGCAGTCTACCAGCATCACCTGCCCATCGTCCCGGCGCAGCACGAAAAAGAAAAAGTCCGCCTCCAGCCACTGGTCCCAGCGCGACATGAAAAACATCTGCGGCCCGGGCACCGTCTGCTCGCAATACTTGATGGCTTTGATCGAGTACGTTGCCATAGAACCTCTCCTACTGCAGGTTCACCGACGTCCCTCCATCCACCACCAGCAGCGCGCCCGTGCACCAGGCTGCGTCGTCACTGGCGAAAAACAGCACCGGCCCGGCGATGTCCTCGGGCTGGCCCAGCCGGCCGAGCGGCGCGCGCTGCGACCAATACTCGCGCACCGCCGGCTCCGCCAGGGCCTCCCGGTTGATGTCCGTCTCCACCGTGCCGGGCAACACGGCATTGCAGGTGATCCCAAAGGGACCGAGCGAGATCGCCATGGACTTGACCAACAGGTTGATGCCGGCCTTGGACGCACAGTAGTGCGCCTGCTGGCTGCCACCGAACTCCGCCGAGATGGAGCTGACCGCGATGATGCGCCCCTTCGTGCCCCGCTCGATCATCGCCCGCGCCACGGCCTGCGAGACCAGGAAATAGCCCTTGAGGTTGACGTCCAGCACCTGGTCCCACAACGTCTCGGGCATCTCCAGGAACTCCTCGAAGGGACAGATGCCGGCGTCGTTGACCAGCACGTCGATCCTGCCCCAGCGCTCGATCACCGTGCCGACCATAGCCTGCACCTGCGCAGCATCGGCGACGTCGGTCTGCACAAAGAAAGCCCGCTCCTCGCCATGTCCTCCGGTGCCATCCCGGTTGATCAGGCGCACGGTCTCCTGCCCCTCGGCCTCTCGCAGATCGACCACCACGACCCGCGCCCCTTCCTCCGCGAAGCGCAAGGCGATGGCCCGGCCAATGCCCCGGGCCGCCCCGGTCACCACGGCAACCCTGCCCTGCAAGCGCATGCTCTCTCTCCTATCCGGCAGGCTCGGCGGCCTGCTCCGCTGCCACCAGCTCCTGCAGCCGGCCATAGGCCTCGTCCCACCCGCTGCGTTGCTGCGGTTCGAAGCGCAGGATCTGCGCCGACTCCCGCACCACTGCCCGCGCCTCGGCCAGGGAGTCGAGATGGCGGAGAGCCATGGCCTGCATCAGGATGTTGCCCATGGCCGTGGCCTCCACCGGGCCGGTCAGCACAGGCCGTCCCGTAGCATCCGCAGTGAACTGCGACAGCAATTGGTTTCTCGTGCCACCGCCGACAATGTGGATCGGCTCCAGCCGCCGGTCCAGCATCCGCTCCAGGCGCTCCAGCTGGAAGCGATATTTCAGGGCAATGCTCTCCAGCGCGCAGCGCACGATCTCACCCTTGCCCTTGGGCACCGCCTGGCCGGTGCGCGCCGCATACTCCTGGATGCGCCCCGGCATGTCGCCGGGCTTGAGAAACAGCTCGTGGTCGACGTCCAGCACGGCCATCAGGGGACGGGAGGCCGCGGCCAGACCGGTCAGCTCGTCGTAGCTGTGTGCCTCCCCCCTGGTCGCCCATGTGCGCCGGCATTCCTGTACCAGCCACAGGCCCATGATGTTGCGGCACAGCCGGAAGGTGCCGGCGACCCCGCCCTCGTTGGTGAAGTTATAGCGCAGGCTATCCGCGTCGATCACCGGCTCCGGCACCTCAGCGCCCAGGATCGACCACGTGCCCGAGCTGATCCAGGCGAAGCCCTCTCCCGTGGCCGGCACCGCCACCACAGCCGCCCCGGTATCGTGGCAGGCTGGCGCGATCACCCGCAGGGCCTCGGGCACGCCCAGCTCCGCAGCCAGCGCTGGCCGCAGCCCGCCCAGCACCGTGCCCGGGGGCACGATCTCGGGGAAGATGCGGGTGGGAATCCCCAGGGAATCCAGCAACGGCCAGGCCCACCCGCCCCGCCGCGGGTCGTAGCATTGAGTGGTGGTGGCGTTGGTGAACTCGCAGCCGATGGAGCCGGCCAGCCAGTAGTTCAACAGGTCTGGCACGGTCAGGAAGGACCCCGCCACCTGCAGCGCCGGCGACTTCTGCAGGGCCATCGCCAGCAGCTGCATCAGCGTGTTGATCTGCATGAACTGGATCCCGGTCTGGGCGAAGATCTCCTCCCGCGGCACCAGCTCGAAGGCCAGGGGCAGGATGCCATCCGTGCGGTCATCCCGGTAGTGATAGGGGTTCCCCACCAGCGTGCCCTGGTGGTCCAGTAGGGCAAAATCGACTCCCCAGGTGTCCAGCCCTACCCCGTGCAGGTTGCCGTCGCACAGCCGGGCCGCCCGGCCGACGCCCTCCTGGACATCGGCCCACAGCCGCAAGATATCCCAGTGTAGCCCCTCCGGCGTGCGCACCGGGGTGTTGGCAAAACGGTGCACCTCGGTCCGCGCCAGCCGCCGGCCATCGAACTGGCCCAGCACAGCGCGGCCACTCTCAGCACCGAGATCGAGCGCAAGGATGTTGAGGGTCTCTGCCATGAGCGGTTCGTCCTTGAATCTCGCTCCCAAGAGGTCGCACCAAAGCCTGGTGCGACGCGCATTCTATCACATCTTCACGTCCGCATCAATCCACGCGGACTTCCGCCGGCGTGCCAGGCCAGCCTGCGCTGTTTTGCACAATCTACCATGTGTGGCTATACTTGGGTCAAGCCAATCAGGCGGGAGGATTGGTAGCACCACTCACTGCGCTCTGCGCACACATCTCAGGGAGGACCATCAGACATGACCACCGGTTGTTATGCCTTCTCGATTCGGGGGTACTCACGATGAAGCCCGTAGATCAGCCTGAAGAGATGCTGGCCCAGGTATTTGCCCTGGCCAGGCGCCAGTACGGAAATGCCGTCAAGGGCTACTGGTTCTACGATGGCAACACCTGTCCTGGATGCGGGGGCCATGCCGGGATCATCAAGGTCAAGGGAAAGGACGCTATGTCGCTGAACGCCTTCGTCCATCGGAAGCCCGGCGTATTGATCGGGTACCTGCTGTGCGGCTCCTGTGCTAGGCAGGTCTTCCAGGCGGCGCAGCGAAATCCCTGCGTCGAGGGACCTTTGCACGCTAGAATCGAACAGACTCTGATTGAGGCGTATCAGCAGCACCTGAACTCGCTGGACGCCTGACGCCACGGGGTGGGCTGCGGCTTGAATCCCTGGGCCGCCCTTCGCTTCAATCCGATCCAGCGTCAAAGCAGCAGTAGTACCGGCTGCTCGATCAGCTCCGCCACCTGCTGCAGAAACCGCGCGGCCAGGCCGCCGTCCACCAGCCGGTGGTCGAAGGTCAGGCTCAGCCAGACCATCGACCGCACCACCACCTGCCCATCCACCACCGCCGGCCGCTCCTTGATCCGGCCAGCACCCAGGATGGCCGTCTCCGGCAGGTTGATGATCGGCGTGAACGCGTCGATGCCAAACATGCCCAGGTTGGTCAGCGTAAACGTGCCGCCGCGGATCTCGTCGGGCGTCATCGTGCCCGCGCGGGTGCGGTTGACCAGGTCAATTGTTTCGGTTGCGATCTGGGCCAGCCCCTTCGTATCCGCGTCGCGCACCACCGGCACGATCAGGCCGCGGTCTGTGTCCACCGCCAGGCCGATGTCGATGCGGCGCCAGGCCCTGATCACGTCGCCCTCCAACGAGGCATTGAGCCTGGGATGCGTGCGCAGCGCCCGCGCCAACACGTAGATCAGCAGATCGTTGTAGGTCACGGCCCAGCCCCGCTCCACCAGCCTCCGGCGCACGGCCACCAGCTCGGTGGCGTCGACCTCGGCCGTCAGCGTCACCGCGGCGGTCTCCCGGGCGCTGTCCGCCATGCGGCGGGCGATGATGCCGCGCACCCCGGCCAGGGGCAGAGTCTCGACCACTTCCTCCTCCGCCACAGGCACGCCCGGGCTGGCCGCTAGGGCACTTTCCACATCGGCCCGGGTCACCCTGCCCCCGAGACCGCTGCCGCGCAGGCTCTGCCAGTCCAGCCCGGCCTCTTCAGCCATCCGCCGGGCCACCGGCGTGGCCGCAACCGCTCCCTCCAGGCCTGCCACTGGCTCCCGGCCTGCTATCTTTTGGCTCTCAAGATAGGCCAGCACGTCGCGCTCGACGATCGCCCCCTCCGGCCCGGTGCCCGTGACCGCGGCCAGGGCCACCTGGCGCTCCTGCGCCAGCCGCCGCGCACGTGGGGACGCAAAGCGTCGCGCCTTGTCCCCTGCCGGAAGGCTGGCCTGGGCTGGCGAGGCCACTTGAGCGGCCACGGCAGCAGGGGCAGCAGCAAAGGCCTGGGGCACGGCGTCCTCGGGCTCACCCGGCGCCACGATCACGGCGATGGCCCTCAGCGCGGCCACCTGGTCGCCCGGGCGGGCGCTCACCCGGCGCAGCACTCCGGATGCCGGCGCCTCTACGTCGAGGGTGGCCTTGTCAGTTTCGACCACAAACAGCGGCTCACCCTGGCGCACGGCGTCGCCCTCATTGCGGTACCAGCTGACAAAGGTCAGCGTATCGACGGTCTGGCCCAACGGCGGTATGAGAACTTGGGTAGGCATAAACAGCTCAGAACAGCGACTTCACGGCGTCCACCACCCGTTGCGCGCTGGGCACGTAGAACTGCTCCATCACGGGCGCGAAGGGTGGGGGCACGTCCGGTGCGGAAACGCGCTTGATCGGCGCGTCCAGGTACCAGAAAGCCTCGTCGGCCACGATCGCCGCCAGCTCGCCCGCCCACCCACCGGTCAGGTTGTCCTCCTCCACGATCACCAACCGCCCGGTCTTGCGCACCGACTCGAGGAGCAGGTCCCGGTCCAGCGGCACCAGGGTACGCGGGTCGATCACCTCGGCGTCGATGCCCTCCTGGGCTAGCTGCTCGGCCGCCTCCAGGGCGCGATACATGGTCAGCAGCTTGCCGATGATGGTGACGTCCTTGCCCTGGCGGCGCACGATGCCCTGGCCGATGGGAACCACGTAGTCTTCGGCGGGCACCTCGCCTACCGGGCTGAGCGCACCCTTCTCGGTGCGCGCCCCCTTGCTGCCGTACAGCAACTTGTGCTCGAAGATGATCACCGGGTTGTCGTCGCGCACCGCACTCTTCAGCAGCCCCTTGGCATCGTAGGCCGTGGCCGGCGCCACCACCTTCAGGCCGGGCACGTGGCAGAAGAAGGCCTCCAGGCTCTGCGCGTGCTGGGACCCCCGGGCCGTGGCTCCTACCGGTGCCCGCATGACCAGGGGCACCTTGACCGTGCCACCCGACATGTAGCACATCTTGGCCGCCTGGTTGACCAGCTGGTCCATGGCCAGGAACAGGAAGTCGGCATACTGCACGTCCGCAATGGGCCGCAGCCCGGCCATCGCCGCGCCCACGGCGATGCCCGTGAAGCCCAGCTCCGAGATGGGGGTATCCAGGATACGCTCCGGCCCGAACTCGTCGGACAGCCCCAGGGTGACGGTAAAGGCCCCGCCAAAGCCCCCGGGGATGCCAATATCCTCGCCGATACAGAAGACCGTGGGATCGCGCCGCATCTCTTCCCGAATCCCCTCACGCAGCGCCTCGGCAATACTCATCTGTGGCATAGCTATGAAACCTCATGGCCTCCAAGGGAGCTGGCCCGGCTACGGCTTGACTACCAGCGCCTGATGCGATATCTTGGTGTCACGTGTGGCGAAACGCTCGGTGCGACACGGACGCATGCAACGCCCTCCCGACATCGTGGGATGGCCGATGATCGCAATCGCTTGATAGGTTGGCACCTTGATAACCATCACAATCACCTATTGGCGAGACAACGATTTCTACCTTGGCTACCTGAATGACTACCCGGACTATCGCAGTCAGGGAATGTCGAAGGATGAGCTGATCGAAAACCTCAGGGACCTGCTGCGGGACATCGAATCAGATACGGTCGCATCTATCAGGGAAAGCGAGCATCCGGTCATCGCGCACTACGATGAATCGGGTGCGTTCAAAGCCAGTTAATCGGTCATCCGCAAGAAGGCCGTACTCCCGTCACTGCGGAAGTCCCATGCCACCGGGCGGCATGCAGCAGCACAGGCCATCTTTTACTGTCATCCTGAGCGGGTCTTGCCGCCAACGTGCATTTCGGCGAGTCGCCAGCGAAGGATCTCTCTGGCACATGTGACTCGGCAAATATCCATCCCTGCCTATCCATCCCAGAACACATGCCTGAGCGCATCCTCGGCCGCCGGATACGGGCTGGCCTGTGCGAAATCCACCGCCGCGTCGATCTCTAGGCCAACCACTCTCTCCGTCTCCGCCAGGGACTCCTCGCTGGCCACACCCTGGTCCACCAGCTGCCCGGCCAGCCGCGTGATGGGATCCAGTACCGCCCAGGCCTGCTCCTCCTCACGGGTGCGGTAGGTCCGGGGATCGCTGCGCGAATGGCCCACCTGCCGGTAGGTCTTGCACTCCAGCAGCGTCGGCCCCTCGCCGGCCCGCGCCCGCTCAATGGCATGCCCCGCCGCCGCATACACCGCCAGCACGTCGTTGCCATCCACGACCTCGCCCGGCATGCCATACGCCGCAGCCCGCTCCGCAATGTCCGGCACCTTGAACGCCCTGGCCACGGGCGTAGAGGCCGCGTACAGGTTGTTCTCGCACACGAACACCACGGGCAGGCCCCATAGCGCAGCCATGTTCAGGCCCTCGTGAAACGCGCCCTCGTTGGTCGCACCCTCGCCGAAGAAGCTCACCGCCACCCGGCCGTTCTGCAGCCGCTTGCAGGCCAGGCCGATTCCCGCCGCCACAGGGATGCCCGCACCCACGATGGCGATGGCCGGCAGCATGCCCTGGCCCATGTCTCCCACGTGCATGGAGCCCCCTTTGCCCTGGCAACACCCGGTGCTCTTGGCGAACAGCTCGGCCATGATCGCCGCCGGAGACACCCCTTTGGCGATGGCGTGGCCGTGGGGCCGGTGGGTGCTGGTGATCATGTCCTCCCGGCCCAGGTGGCTGCACACCCCGACGGCAACCGCCTCTTGCCCCACGTACAGGTGCAGGGTCGAGGGGATCAGCCCCTGCATGTACAGGGCGTTGCAGCGCTCCTCAAATCGGCGGATGAGCAGCATCTGTTGGTAGAACCGCACCATCAGTGCGGTGTCGATTGGCTGGTCTGGCATAGCCTGCTCCCAGGGATCAATAGACCCCGTAGCGATGGATGGCGTTCAGCATCGTAACGTAGTTCGCGTGGGGCACGAAGTTGGTGATGCTGTGGCTGGACCCGGCGATGTACCGCCCGCCCGGCTTCAGCACCTCCATGTGCTCTCTCACATCCCGGTCCACCTCCGCGGGCGTGCCATGTACCAGCGGGAATTCCACGTCGATGTTGCCCATCAAGGTGATGCGGTCGCCGAAGCGGCGCTTGTAGTCGCGATAGTCGACGCCGTAGGGGTCCATGGGGTTGAAGCCCACGATGCCCAGGTCGATCAGCCAGTCCAGCGCGTCGTCCACCCGGCCGTCGCTGTGGAAGATGGCGGCCTTGCCCGCGGCCTGGGCCGGCTCGATCACGCGCCGGGCATGCGGCAGCCACAGCTCCTTGAACAATGCCGGCGGCACGAACAGCCCTTCTTTCCAGGCGAAGTCGTCGGCCATGTAGACCACATCCACGCCCTCGGCCACGGCCCGCTCCACCAGCCGGGCGTAGTAATCGGCACTGGCATCCAGCATCTCCTCCATCAGGTCCCGCTGCTCATAGCACATCTTCATGGCATCCGCCAGCCCGACGACGAATTCGTAGAGGGTCTGGAAGATCGCCGCGCACAGCAGCACGATGCCGATGCGCGTGCCCTGCACCGCCTCCCTGTACTCCCGTACGTAGCGCAGTTTCTCCTCGATGTCGTCGGCGGC
>JAULUH010000286.1:16773-22534 GCA_032111745.1 Anaerolineae bacterium
TCGGCGGGCATGATCAGCGCCTCCCAGTCGCGGCGGGATTTCACCTTCCGATCCATCGCCGGCACCACCGTCCCGTCAGCCGCCCGGCGCTTGAAGGGGGTCCAGATGGCCTCCAGCACCAGCACATCCTGGCCTATGATCTGGGCAAACTCCACGAAGTCGCGGGCGTGCATGGGCCGGCCCGTAGCACCGCTGGCCCCCTTGGCCGGATCGCCGCCAATGGCCAGGGTGTTGCCGGCATAGCGGCCCAGCAGCTTCGTGACGTGCTGGTCGTCCACCAGGTTCTCGAAGTTGGGCACCCGGTCCACACTCTCCCCGCGCAGCACGGCCAGGAAGCGCTGGAGGTCGGGCTCGCCCGGGGCCCGCTCCAGGGACACCCCATCGCCGGCCTTGACGATGACCTCAGGTGCCGGCGGCCGGGCGGCCGGTGTGGCCCCGGCTGCTACCCCACTCGCCAGCCGCTCGGTGACCAGGCGGGCCGCGGTCCCGGCGTCAGGCGCGTAGATGTCGGCGCCCCAGGTGTCGGCGCTGCGCTGGGTCACCGGCGCGCCGCCCACGGCGATCAGCCGCCCGCGGCGCAGGCCCGCCTCGTCCAGGGCCTGGATGGTCTTGGGGACGTTGACCATGGTCGTGCTCAGCAGCGCCGACATGCCCACGGCCACCGGCTCATGCTCCCGCACGGCATCCACAAAGCGCGCCGGCGGCACATCCACGCCCAGGTCCACCACCCGGTACCCGCTGCCCTCCAGCGTCGCCACCACCAGGTTCTTGCCGATGTCGTGCACATCGCCCTGCACAGTGCCGATGACCACAGTCTCCTGGCGGCCAATGGCATCCCCTGCGCTCAGCAGCGGCCGCAGGGACTCCATCGCCGTCTTCATCGCCTCGGCCGCCAGGATCAGGTCGGGTAGGAAGAACTCACCGGTGGAGAAGCGCTCCCCGACCTCGTTCATGGCCGGCCGCAGCACCCCCTGCACGAGCTCGCTGGCGGAGATGCCCTGGTCCAGGGCCTGGCGCAACAGCCCATCGATGGCAGCACGCTGCCCGTGCAGTACAGCCGCATAGAGTTCGTCTCGAGAATCCATCATGGCTCTCTCCTGCGCCGGAGATGGGGCCAGGCCCGGCAGGGCGGGCGCGGCCTCAGAGGTTTTTGGGCCCGAAATTGGGATGGAACTCCCGGTTGAGGTAGCCCCACCGGGTGTGCGGCCGCTGGCGATAGCCCCAGGTCTCCAGGGCCGCGCGCAACTCGGCCTGCTCGCGAGCTGCTACCGGCAGCGGTACCCCGGCCAGGGCCGCGTCGATAGCCTGGCGGAAGGCCCGGGCACCGGCCGTGTAGCCCATGGGGTGGCCCAGCATGCCGCCGCCGGCCATGAAGATCATGTCGATGCCGTGCTCGGCCAGCATGGGCTCGACCGCGCCCGGATGCACGCCCGCGCCCGGCATCGGCCACATCGGCTTGATATGGTAGAACGGCGCCAGCATGGTCTGCGCCGTGCGGTAGCATTCCTCCATGCTGGCCACCGGGATGCTGGACCAGATCCCCGGCGTCAACATCATGTCCGCCCCACACAGCCGGCAGATCTTGGCCAACACCGGGAAGTTGATGGTCGGCAGCAGCGCCAGCATATGGGACACGTGCAACAGCACGGGAACGGTGACGTCCCGGTTCTCGGCCACCACCCTTAGCATCGACGGCCCCGCCGAGTAGGCCAGCAGCAGGCCGCTGGCGCCATCCCGGCAGGCGCGCTGTGCTTTTTCCAGCACCCGGTCCACCTCGTCGGTGATGCTCACCATGTACAGCATCTTGCGGCCGGTCTTCTGCTGGGCCCGGTCGATGGCCTCTAGCACCGCGGCCAGCCGCTGGTCGAAGGGACAGATGTCCAACTCGCTGCACATCTCGTCGTCCTTGCACAGGTCCGCCCCACCCAGCGCGGTCTGGTAGACCTGGGCCGCCGTCTCCTCCGGCGTCATGCCCATCTTGGGCTTGATGATGTGCAGCACCAGCGGCCGGTCGTACACCCCCAACAGCTCCCGCACGCCCGGCACGCCGAACTTGGGCCCCTGGAACTTCTCCGCCAGCTTCTTGGGGATGTAGATGTCCAGCAGCCGCATGCTGGTCGGGAAGGCGAAACAGTTACCCGCGATGGATAAGAGCAGCATGGGCACGTTGGTATTCACATCCCAGGCCGCCGTGGAAAAGCCCAGCTGGATAATGGCCTTCTTGGTGCCCCGGGGCGCCGGGATCTCATAGTAGCCCAGCACCTTGCTGCTCAGCCGCTCCCGCAGCTCCGGGGTCTCCTCGCTGACCTCCATCCAGCTCGCCGTCGACCCCTCCATCCCCAGCCGCTGCACCTGCTCCAGGTGGTCGATGAAATCGGCATCCACCTCGTCGACCGTGTCCTCGAGGTAGTAGGTCCCGACGATGAAGTTGTCGTCGGGCACCACGCTCTCCCACATGTAGTTGAACATGTGGGGATCATAGAGTTGCTTGACCATCGAATGATTCCTTTCTGTGCTGGAACGAGCCCAGGGGTTGGCCCATCCCGCTTCCTGCCTGTGCTATCCCTTGCCCAACAGCGCCTCGCGCAGCAGGGCCGAGGCCGCCATGGCATCTCCGCTGGCGACCACCTGGCCGACGCGCTCGCGGCCCATCTTGTCCAGCAAGCCATGCAGGCCTTTGATCCACTTGATACTCTCCGTCGCCGCGGCCACGCCGTTCTCGCGGTAGGGGAAGATGTCCAGCGCATACCAGCCGTCGTATTGTATGCGATCGAGCCAGTACAGGAGCTCCAGCATCTCCACCGTGTGCACCGAGCCCACGGTCATGTCGTCGTCCCACAGCCGCCAGTTGTCGTTGAAGTGCATGTAGAACAGCTTGTCGCCGAAATACTG
Organism: Anaerolineae bacterium; assembly: GCA_032111745.1. Classification (GTDB taxonomy): domain Bacteria; phylum Chloroflexota; class Anaerolineae; order JAAEKA01; family JAAEKA01; genus JAULUH01. Next base: position 19,666 of record JAULUH010000286.1, read on the forward strand.
CAGCAGCGCCGCCGACTCGGCCGCATTCTCGTAGGCCATCAGGGCATGGCCCACGTCGATCATGGCACCCACGTTGGGCTTGTTCACTTTGTCCAGGAACAGCAGGGTCTTGCCCACCGTGCCGATGAAGCAGTGGGTGCGCGGCTCCTTGGGCTTGTACTCGATCACCAGGTTCACCTCGGGCACGTGCTCCGCGCACTCGATGGTGCCCTCGATCAGCCGGTCCCACGCCGCCAGGTAGTCGGCCTGGAAGGGATAGTCGAAGCCATCCTGCCCGAACCACAGGTCCACCACCTCGCAGTCCAGCTGGCGGGCCCACTCCATGGACTTCTTGACCTCCTGGATCGCCGCCCGACGCACCGCGGGGTCGTTGGCCGAGAACGACCCCCAGCCCCACTTCCCCGAAGCCCAGATGTCCGGGGTGACACAGGTGACCACGAAGCCGGCGTCCGTGATCTGGCGCCGTACCTGGGCCACGTTGTCGTCGTTGACGTGCCACAGCCCCACCACCTCCACGCCGCTCAGGTCCGGCACCTGGGTCGCGGCCTGGATCAGCTCCTCGGTGCTAAGCCGCGGGCCATAGCCCGCCAGCACGTAGCGATCGGCGCAGGCGTTGAAGGTATTGATATTGGCGGAAAAGCGCGGAGTGCTCATGAGCCGTCCTCCTTCTATTGGTTGTCGTTCTATTCGCTGTTATTGCGGTCGCACCAGAGTCACCTTGAAATCGTACCGGTCACCCCGCCACACAGCCTCCAGGTATTCCACCGGCCGGCTATCCGCGGCGTAGGTGATGCGCTCGGCAACCATCACCGGTCCCCCCTCGGGGATGCCCAGCAGCTGGGCCTCGTGCTCGCTGGCCCCGCGGGCACGCAACGTCTCACGCGCCGTCCACAATCGCAGCCCGTAGCGGGATTCCAGCAAGCGATACAGGGACCCCGTAAGATCCTCCGGCTGCAGATCGGGACACAAGGTAGCCGGAAGGAATCCGGTCTGCAGGCTGATGGGCATGCCGTCCACCAGTCGCAGCCGGCGGGCCTCGAAGACCGGTGCCTCCGCGGCCAGCTCCAGGGCCTGGGCCACGTGCGGTGGCGTCGCAATGCAAGCCAGGCTCAACACCTGGGTGCTCAGGTTCCAGCCGCGACTGCCCATGTCTTCCGTGGTCGACACCAGATGGGTGAGCTCCTGCTCGATGCGCCGCACCGGCGCGAAGGATCCCACGCCCTTCTGCCGGTAGATCCAGCCCTCCCGCTCCAGCTCGTCCAGGGCATGGCGCACCGTGGCCCGGCTCAGCCCATGCCGCTCGGCCAGCTCATGCTCCGAGGGCAGCTGAAACACCACCCCCGCCGCCTGCTGCCGGCTGATCTCATGCCGCAACAGCTCGGCCAATTGCTGGTAATATGGGATGTAGCTGCTCTTGTCGACGATGGTCATGACGAGGAACCCCAGGGGTAACCAAGGCACTAACTCCTGTCTGCTTGTCTACTTGTACGTACATGATAGCACCAGATGCGGTGGCTTGTCAAGGCCTGATGCGCACGCGGCCAGGATTTCTTAAAAGCATCTCCCTGATCCTCCGGAGGATCATTCCTGTGTCAAGAAACGCGTGTTTCTTGGCAGGCGCCCTGCCGGGCTCCGCCCGGCAGCACGATGGAAGTAAAATGGTCAAACCCGACATCATTTGATCCTGGATGCCACTGGTCTGTTCACCACTTTTCTGTCAATGGCCGTAATTGTCACAGCAGTCCCTCCGATCACCTTCCAGTGTCCGTGTCCGTCCGTGTGTCCGTGTTCCGGGCAACCAGGCCACAGCCATGTCCCCAACTTTTGAGATGCCCTGCACACGCGGCATACCCCGGATAGTTTGGGAACTTCGAGGTTGGGGGGACGCGCCTCGCCTCCGCCTCCGCCCGCCCCCCGCCACCGTCCACCTGTCTGCGCCCAAACCCCTCATCCCCGCGTCGGGCGCGGCCCTCCGTGGCCGCCCAGTCCTGGCACCCCTCTGAATTAGCCTTGTCCCTGTACCTCGTCACCCTCGCTTGGCTGCCTCAGGGCCGTGTCTCTTCGCAGGGACGCTTCTTCCGTGACCTGCTGCGTCCCCGTCTACATGCTCAACCAGGTCGCACGGTCATGGATCATGATCCGGTCGCGGGTATGAACGACTGGACGGCCCCATCGTCCCGGTAGGGAAATCATCCCGGAAGGGACGGATGGCCGCACGCTACAGGAGGATAGGCATCGCGAATCGATCACATATCACCCAGGCGCTACCCGGATAGGATTGCCTCTATCCACTCCAGCATATCGTCAACAAGGACCACATCCGCCGCTCTAACATGCTCCACCGCGTGCTAGAGCCGCGTGGCGACGATGATGGCCCTGCTCACGTCAGCTAGATCGAAGAAGTTGAACCCGCAGTCGCGCCGGCTCTACCGACTTCCCCTCATCCGCCTGAGCTTCTCGTCACTAACTTCCACTGCGTAGTGGTGAATTGCCTCGATCTGTACCTTGTTCTGGCTCAGCACCTCGCACACGGTATCGGCCTGTGCGTACTCGAACTGCAACGCCACGCCGCAATTCGGGCTGATCTCCCGGGGTCCCGGTACCAAAAGCACCTTGTAGCCAGCCCGGGACAGCACCTTTTCCGCGCGCACCGCATGGTGGGAGGCGTAGAAGGTCACCAGGCCGTCCAATCGATCAGTTTGCTCGGTCATCGGCCTCCTCCTTGATGATCTGGGCCAGCGCCTCCATCGCGTAGTCCACTTCGGCAATGGTGTTGAAGCAGCTGAACCCAAAGCGCACCGTGCCATTAGGAAAGGTGCCGATGGTGCGATGCGCGGCCGGCGCACAGTGCAGGCCGATGCGGGTCATG
>JAULUH010000287.1:0-3502 GCA_032111745.1 Anaerolineae bacterium
GGAACCAGGTCTTCTCGGGCGTGCTCGGCGCGCCGCCCCAGTCGTTCGGCCCCACGCCCTACGACCCGCCGCCCTACACCACGCTGGACACCAGCCCGCTGACCCGAGAGAAGCCGTTCCTGTGGGTCGATGCCGCCGGCCAGTACCAGGTCTTCCTGCCGGCGCTTCGCCACGACTCCGCAGGCACGACCTGGGCTGACGGGCCCGCGGCCGGCTCGTCCATCCCGCTCGCCCAGTTCTTCGTCGCCCGGCCCACGGACGACGTGCAGGCCATCAACAACGCGCTGGCCCGTGGCCAGCACCTGCTCTTCACCCCCGGCATCTACCACCTGGATCGCACCATCAGGGTCAAGCGCCCGGACACCATCGTGCTGGGCCTGGGCCTGCCCACGCTGGTGCCCCGGGACGGGGTCGTGGCCATGACCGTGGCCGACGTGCGGGGCGTGAGGCTGGCCGGGCTGATGATCGACGCCGGCCCGGTGAACTCGCCGGTGTTGCTGGAGGTAGGCACCGGGAATGCGGCCAACGGCCAGGCCAGCGACCGCAACCAGTGGAGCGACCCGGCCAACCCGAACTCGTTGCAGGACGTGTTCTTCCGCATCGGCGGGGGCACGCCCGGCAAGGCCACCACCAGCCTGGTGGTGAACAGCAACCACGTCATCCTGGACAACACCTGGATCTGGCGGGCTGACCACGGCAACGGCGTGGGCTGGACCGAGAACACCGCCGACACCGGCCTGATCGTCAACGGCGACGACGTGATCGCCTACGGCCTGTTCGTCGAGCACTACCAGAAGGTCCAGACGATCTGGAACGGCGAGCGCGGGCGCACGATCATGTTCCAGAACGAGATGCCCTATGACCCGCCGACCCAGGAAGCCTGGTCGCACGATGGCGTCCTCGGCTATGCAGCCTACAAGGTGGCCGACACCGTGCAGACCCACGAGGGATGGGGTATGGGCAGCTACAGCTTCTTCAACGTCGGCCCGGACATCCACGCCAGCCGCGCCTTCGAGGTGCCGGTCACTGCGGGGGTGCAGCTGCACTCCATCCTGACCGTCTTCCTCAACGGCTTCGGCGGCATCGACCACGTGGTCAACGACACCGGCGCCGCCGTGAACTCGTCGAACCAGGTCACGAACATCGTCAGCTACCCGTGAGCCGCCCTGGCCCAAGGCTGGCCCTCTGATGTCGCAACGGGCGGGCGGGGGCGCACGCCCCGCCCCGCCGGTGTGTCTGCAGTAGTTGGTGGTCCAAACTACCGCGGCACCGCATAGTCCTTTGGCACCGCGGTGCCCGGCTCCATCCGCCCCGGATCCTCTGGTCCCAAATTCCCCTTTGCGTCCTCCGCGTCTTTGCGGTAAGCTTCGGAGTCCGTGTTCCCCCGCTCAAGCTGTTTGTCAATTCAGATTGCCAATGGTATAAAACCCTGCATGACCGCGCACCGCGCCGGTTGGCAACGCCACCTGGTGGTCCTGCTGCTTTATGGCCTGCTCAGCCTGGCGTTGACCCTTCCCCTGGCCCCCCACCTCGCCACCCACGTCCCCGGCGACGGCATCGACGACCCCGCCCTGGCTTGGAACCTGTGGTGGATCAAGGCCAGCCTGGTCGACCACCAGCTCAACCCTTTCCCCACCAGCTGGATGTTCTATCCCCTGGGCATCAACCTGGCCTTCTACACCCTCACCGTCCTCAACGGCCTGCTCTCCATCCCCCTGCAGCTGGCCCTCGACCTGGTGCCGGCCGCCAACCTGGTCCTGCTCTCCTCCTACGTCCTGGGCGCCTACGGGGCCTATCTGCTCAGCCTGCAGGTGCTGGCGGCCTGGACGCGCACGCCCGGCCCATCGCGGCCCCCGGCCCTGGTCCAGCACAGCGCCGCCTTCCTCGCCGGCCTGGTCTTCGCCTTCTCCTCCAGCAAGCTGTTCTACGCCGCCCTCGGCCAGGCCAACATCGCCAGCTCCCAGTGGATCCCCTTCGCCGCGCTTTATGTCCTGCGCAGCGGCCGGCCCGGTGCCCGCCTGCGCGAGCCGCTGCTGGCCGGCCTGTTCGTCGTCCTCCAGGCCTACGCCGAGCTGACCTACGCCAGCTTCCTGGTGGTCTTTATCGTGCTCTACGCGGCCTTCTGGCTGTTCCTGCGCCTGGCCCGGCCTGCGCCCACTCCCCGCCCCCTCCCGCCCGCGCGCCTGCTGGCCCACCTGGCCGTCCTGGCCGTTGTGGTCGCCATCGGCCTCGCGCCCATCATGGCCAACATGCTGCCCGACATGCGGGCCGAGGGCGATTTCCTCGTGGAGGGCGGTGGCTTCGCCGACCTGTTCTCGGCGGACCTGGCCGGCTATTGGCTGCCTACGCAGCTGCACCCCCTGTGGGGCGACGCCATCGCCGCGGCCGTGGCCAACAGCCCACCGCAGCCCGGCGCCGCGGAGTGGCAGGTGCACAAGGGCCAGCACATCACCCTGGGCTACGTGGCCGTGGCCCTGGCCGTGCTCGGCCTGTGGGCCGGCCGGCGCCGGGCCGGCACCTGGTTCTTCGCCCTGGCCGCGCTGGTCTTCTTCCTCCTGACCCTCGGGCCCACCGTGCGCTGGGCCGGGCACGACACCGGCATCCCCGGGCCGTTCCAGCTCTTGCAGGTGCTGCCCTTCTTCAAGGGCAACCGCTACCCCAGCCGCTGGGCCGTGATGCTCCTGCTCAGCATCGCCCCCCTGGTGGCCCTGGGCGCCGCCCTGCTGCTCTCCTGGGTCGCCCGTTGGCGCCCGGCCGCCCGCTGGCCCGTGCTCGCCGTGGCTGCCCTGCTGGCCGGCGCCCTGCTCCTGGAGAGCCTGTCGATCCCCCTGCCCCTCAGCGATATGCGGGTGCCCGGGATCTACGACCTGGTGGCGGCCGATGAGTCAGGGGGCGCCGTGCTGGACCTGCCCCTGGGCTGGCGCAACGGCTTCAGCGTCTTCGGCAAGCAGGAACCCATCATCATGGCCAGCCAGTGGTGGCAGACCACCCACCAGCGGCCCATACTGGGCGGCAACACCTCGCGCAACCCCGAGCACAAGTTCCGCTACTTCCTCGAGGCCCCCCTCATCGGCGCCCTCGCCATCCTGGCCAACGCCGACGACGCCCACCCCCACGTGCAGGAGGCCATGGCCCCCGGCCTGGCCGCGCTGCAGGCCGGCGACCGCACCCTGGGCGGCGACCCCGTGCTGCAGGATGCGGCGGCGCAGGGACCGGCGGTGCTGGCCGCGCTGGGCATCCGCGCCCTGGTCGTCCACCGCGACCACGTGCCGGAGGAGCTGGTACAGTTCGTGGAGCGCTACCTCCCCGTGCGCCGGCTGGCCGAGGAAGGCCAGCACGTGCTCTACGCCGTAGATCTCCCCGCCGTGCCCGCGGCGGTGACGGTGCGGCCGGCCCTCGACCCCCTGAGCCGCGGCGAGGGCTGGAGCGGCCTCGGCGCCGGCACCGACACCGGCGATTCCGTGGCAGGCCCCGCCCTGTGGGCACATCGCCGGCAGACCCG
>JAULUH010000288.1:0-6998 GCA_032111745.1 Anaerolineae bacterium
AGGGAACCGCAGAGGTCGCAGAGAACGCAAAGCGGGAATAGGACCGGAGGAGTCGGGAGGGGAAGTGGGGAGGGCAGGGGCGGTGGAAGGATGGAGGAGGGGTGTTTGAGACGGCCTGACCTGGAGTTGTGTCGATGAGGAGTCGTGGCAGGGTACGCGGCCTCCTGCAGGGGGTGGCGGTGGTGCTGGTGCTGGGGTTTTGGGTGCAGGCCCTGGTGCGGCATTGGGACCAACTGGTGGCCTATCCGTGGCGGGTGGCGTGGCCGGCGCTGCTGGCGGCGTTGGGGCTGCTGCTGCTGCAGGCGGTGCTGCTGGCGACCAGTTGGTGGTACACCCTGCGCTTGATGGGTGCAGAGGTGGCGTGGCGGCAGGGGACGGGGCTGTGGCTGCGGACACAGATCGCCCGCTATTTGCCGGGAGGGGTGTGGGACATCGCCGGGCGGATCGTGCTCGGTTCGCAGGAAGGGATCAGCGTGCGGGCGCTGTCGGCCAGCGTGGTGCTGGAGATGGCGCTGCAGGTACTGAGCGCGGCGGCCTTCCTGCTGGCGGTGCCACTGCTGAGGGGAGGCGCGGTGGACCGGTCCTACCTGCCGGTGACCGCGGTGCTGATGGTGGCCTGCCTGGTGATGGCCACACCGCCGGTGTTCAGTCGGCTGGTGAACCTGGGCCTGAGGGTGTTGCACAGGCCGCCGCTGGACATCCGCATGACCTACGGCGATCTGCTGGTGTTGCTGGGCAGCCGCTTCGTGAGCCATCTGCTGTTCGGCGCGGGCTTCGTGCTGTTTGCCTGGGGGGTGACCCCGGTCACGTGGGAGCAGGTACCGGCGATGATGGCGGCGTACGTGGGGGCGTGGCTGGTGGGGTACCTGGCGGTGATCATCCCCATGGGGATAGGGGTGCGGGAGGCTGTGCTGGCCTTGCTGCTACAGGGGCTGTTTCCGTTTGGCGTCGTCAGTGCCATGGCGTTGGGTTACCGGGGCTGGCTGCTGATCCGTGACCTGCTGGCCGCGCTGTTAGGGGTGTGGATGAGCCGGCCGGTGGTCCCGGAGGCGCACGCAGCGCCGGTGCCGCCGCCGAACACGCCGGCGTGACGATCAACCAGTCACCACATGATCCTCGGGCACCTCTTCGGCTTCCTGGCGCGCCAGCTCGGCCTGGCGCAGCCGGTTGAGCTGCAGCTCCAGCTCCCGCAGGTATTCGCCCTGGCTGACGATGAGCTCCGCCACGAAGCCTACCAGGATCAAGAGCAGCCCGGCCAGGGCCAGGACGCTGGCGGCGATGAACAGCGGGCGCACCTGCATGCGGATCATGGCGTAGAGCACGGCCAGAAAGACAAATACCACGCCCGCTATCCCTATCCCGGCCAGCCCAAGGCCGCCAAAGAAGCGCATGGGGGCCTGGCTAAAGGTGAGCAGGAACCAGACCACCAGCACGTCGAGGAAGGACACGGGGATCCGGCTGAGCCCGAACTTCGACCGGCCGGCCCGCCGCGGGTACCAGTTGGTGGGCACCTCGTCGATGCGGAAGCCCTGGTAGGCCGCGATGTGCAGGACGAAGCGATGCCAGTCCGAGCGCAGGGGCGGCAGGCTGTCGATGACCTCGCGGCGGAAGCCCTTGATCCAGTTCATGTCATGCACGTGGATGTCGAACAGGGAGCGGGACACCCAGTTGTAGATCCCGGAGGCGAAGACCTTGCCGTCGTCGCGGCCCTGGCGCCAGCCCGCCACCACGTCGGTGCCCTCCTCCAGTTTGGCCAGGAGCTTGGGGATGTCCTCCTCGGGGTTGCTCTCCAGATCCGCGGGCAGGAAGATGACGGCGTCGCCCCGCACCTCGCGAAAGCCGGTGCGCAGGGCCGCGGTCAGGCCCTGGTTGCGGCGATGGCGGATGAGGCGGAGGAAGGGATAGGTGGTGGTCAGGCTGGCGGCCACGTCGCCGGTGCCGTCGGTGGAGCCGTCGTCGACGAGGACGAGCTCGCAGGTGTAGCCGGCGGTGGCAAGGGGGGCGAAGGCGCGGCTGACCAGGTGGAGGAGCTCCGGGATGTTCTCGGCCTCGTCCCGGGCGGGGATGAGGACGGAGAGGTCCACGAGGAATGGGCCGCGGTCTATGGGCGAGATGGGTGGGGTGGTGGTCGGTGACATCGCTAAGCGACGTGGGTTGGTCACGGGCGCCAGCACACGCCGGGGGATTATAGCATGCCGGGCGTTTGGAGCACGATTCCGCGAAGGGCCGCGAAGGGCGCGGAGCGCGATGGGCACGAAGGGTAACATGGACTGCGATCCCAGCGCAGAGACGGGCACGGAGCGCCCGGGCGGGCATATCATCCTGGAAGGGACGGCGGGCCCGGGCGGCCACGGCGGGCCCGGGCGGCCACGGCGGGCCGCCCCTACGAGAGGGCGGAGATGACCTGGTCTTGTTGGTCCTCGGTCATTTCGGGGTAGAGGGGGAGGGAGAGGACCTCAGCGGCGGCGGTTTCGGCGTGGGGGAGGGCGCCGGGGTGGTAGCCGAGGAAGGCGTAGGCGGGCTGGAGGTGGAGGGGCAGGGGATAGTGGACGATGGCGCCGATGCCCTGGTCGTGCAGGCGGGCCAGGACCTCGTCCCGGCGGGGGGTGCGGACGACGTAGAGGTGATAGACGGGCTGCACGTCCGGCGGCTCGTGGGGGAGGACGAGGCCGCTGCCGGCCAGCAGACGGGTGTAGCGCCCGGCCAGGCGGCGGCGGGCGGCGTTGGCGGCGTCCAGGTGGGGCAGCTTGGCGCTGAGGATGGCGGCCTGCAAGGCGTCCAGGCGGTGGCCGAAGCCGACCTCGTCGTGGACGTATTTGCTGGTGCGGCCATGGTCACGCAGCTTGCGCACGCGGGCGGCGAGGGCGTCGTCGTTGGTGATTACGGCGCCACCATCGCCGTAGCAGCCCAGGTTCTTGCCGGGGTAGAAGCTGAAGCAGGCCGCGTCGCCCAGGGTACCCACCCGGCGGCCCCGGTAGCTGGCGCCGTGGGCCTGGGCGGCATCCTCCACGAGCTTGAGGCCGTGGCCGCGGGCAATGGCGGCCAGGGCGTCCATGTCGGCGGGCTGGCCGTAGAGGTGCACGGGCAGGATGGCGCGGCTGCGGGCGGTTATGGCGGCCTCCGCGGCGGCGGGATCGAGGTTGTAGGTGAGGGGGTCGATGTCGGCGAAGACCGGGGTGGCGCCGGTGGCGGAAATGGCCTCGGCGGTGGCGATGAAGGTATGGGCGGTGGTGATGACCTCGTCGCCCGGGCCGATGCCCAGGCCGCGCAGGACGAGCTCCAGGGCCGCGGTGCCGGAGCTCACGCCGACGCCGTGCTGGGCGCCACAATAGGCGGCGAAGGCCATCTCGAAGGCACTGACCTCGGGGCCGAGGATGAAGGTGGCGCTGTCGATGACACGGGCGATGGCGGCGTCGATGTCGGGCTGCAAGGCCCGGTACTGGGCCTTCAAATCCACCAGGGGGATACGGGTCATGGATACCTCGGGGCCAGGTCAACCGGGCGTCGGACGGGCATGAACGAGGCGGGGCAGCCGGGCTGCCGCAGCCCGGCTGCCCCGCCTCGTTCATGCCCCTACTTTATTGGTCCATGGGGCCGGCGGCGGGCGGGGTGCCGTTGCGGACGGACTGGACCACCTTAGGGGAGATGGAGGCCAGGCGCTGCTCCAGCTGCTCGATCTCTATCTTAGCCTGGTTCATCTCGTTGATCAAGTCCAGGGGCACGCGGATGCCGAACTGGGCCCGCTGTAGCTCGAGCTCGTGGAGGTTGGAGCGCCATACCTCCAGCCGCCCCAGTACGTAGGCGGCCTCCTGCTCCTGGCCGGCCCGGATCAGTTGCCGGGTGGTGTCGTCGCGCAGCTCACTGTGGTCGGCATCCTCCCGCAGGGTGTTGTGGTTCTGCTCCAGCCAGCGGCGCAGGAACTCGTTGGCCGGCGCCAGGCCGTCGGGCCGTTGGCAGATCTTGCCCAGGCGATCCTGGCTGTAGACGAAGTCCTGCACCACGGCCAGGGCCAGGCCCGTGTCCGCGGCAATGGCCTCGGCGGTGCGCTGGCCGCGGGCGATGGAGAGCAACACGTGGCGCTCGCCGGCGGACATCCAGCGGTAGTCATTCTGGAAGTAGTCACGCAGGGTGCTGTCCAGGGCCAGGTCTGCTGGCTCGATGGGGCGCAGCTCGCCGCTCTCCACGAACAGCCGGCTGCACAGCACCTGGGTCAGGTAAGGGTGGTTGCCGGTCAGCCGGCTGATCTCCGCCACCAGCTCGTCGGAGACCCGCACGGGCACGGGATCCTGGGCCTGGCGGATCAGCGCGGCCGTGGCGGCGCCGTCCAGGCCGGCCAGGTTGCGCAGGCCAAAGCCGAAGAGGAAGGGGGAGGTCTCCCAATCCCCGGTGAGGGTGTTGACCTGGCTGAGGACCTTGGTGGAGGCCAGCACCACGCGCAATCCACCGGCGCTCAGGAAGACCTTGCGCAGGCCGGCCAGCCCCTTGGGATCGGCCTCGGCGATGGCCAGCAGGGCCTCGGCCTCGTCGCACAGCAAGAGCAGGCGCTGGCCGGAGTTGCGCACCTGGCGGCGCAGCCCGCGCAGGGCGTCGATGACCGAGCGCCGGCCGAGCTCGGCAGGGTCGATCAGCAGGGGATCGAAGCGCTCAGCCTCGTCCTCGACAGCGTAGATCAGCTCCGCCTTCAAGTCCTCCAGGGAGCTGCTGCCCTGCAGATCCCAGAACAGGGGCACGTAGGCGGCCGAGGCCGCGGCCAGGAGCTCCAGCTGGCGCAGCAGCGAGGTCTTGCCCATGCGCCGGTTGCCGACGACCCAGACCGCGTCGTTGTCGCTCTCCAGGATGTGGGCGATGAGGGTCTCGCGGCCATAATGCTCGTGGCCTCTGACCCATCCCCCGGTGGTGTAAGGATTCCGCACGATGCCTCTCCTGATCCAGGCTCGCTAGCTTAACGTGGGCGGCCACGGAGGGCGGCCGCAGAGGGCCGCCCCTACAATGTTGAAGGGGGGGGCGGCCATGATGGTGTGCCATTGGTGGTCTGGGCGGTGCGGACGCCGGCGACTGCGGCCAGCGCCTGTTGGGCGTCCTCCAGGGTGACCCGGGTGCGGCCGGCGGCCAGCATGATGTTGATGGCCTCCAGGCAGTGTTGTTGCACGTAGAAGGGCCGCCCGTGGGAGTTGTCGACGATGAAGTCCACGGCCGCGGGGTCGTAGGTGTAGATGCCCTGCACGGGCTCGTGGATGAGGCGCAGGGCGGACTCCCGGTCCAACGGGCCGAGCTCGATCTCATTGAACAGGTTGTACCAGGGGCTCTCCACCCGGTCCCACTCCTTGCTGATCTGGGTGCCGGCCACCACGGCGCCCAGGCTGCGGGCGAAGGTGCGCATGAAGATGCGGCGCAGCTTCTGCTGCACCACGGGGTCGTAATCGTTGATGACGTCCATCTCGTCCAGCAGGAGGATCAGCCGCACATCCTTGCTGGTGGTGGCATCCAGGCCCTCCAGCAGGGCGCCCAGGTCGTGGGCGAAGTCGCGGTCGTCGTAGGTGGCCCGGGCGAGGCTGTCGAAGCGCAGCTCGGGCAACTTGGGCAGGTAGGAGGGCACGGTCTCGAGGATCTCCTCCATGAGGACGTGAAAGAGCTCGTCCTCGGCCGTGCCCTCCAGGTCGACATAGACCGGCACGAAGAGGTAGTCCGGGTCATCGGCCGTGCGCAGCTGCTGCTCCAGCTGGTAGAGCAGGCTGGTCTTGCCGATGCGGCGCTCGCCGTGAATCATGATGCTGTTCTCATGCAGGGTGTTGACGATCTTGCCCAGGATCTGCTCGCGGCCGAAGAAGAGGTTGCTGTCCTGGATGGGATCGCCCGACACGTAGGGGTTGAAGCGGCGCTGCAAGGCCTCGTGACGGCGGCGGCGGTTGCGCAGGCTGAGCAGCAGGAAGCCCGAGGTGCCGACCACGCCAGCCAGGGTGAAGGCGCCGATGGTGATGGCCGAGGCCAGGGGCACGCGGCCGATCCACGGCAGCACGACGGCCGGCACCACGCGCAGGATGGCCGTGGCGGGCGGCTCGGCCAGGTTCAGGGCATCGTTCCAGGCCTGCACCTCGACGGTGTAGGCGCCCGGGGCCAGGTCGCGGTAGGTCATCTGGCGCTCCCGGGTCTCCCGCCAGGCCTCGCCGGTCTCGCGCAGGCGCAGGCGATAGCCCAGGTCGTCGACAGGGGTTACCAGGTCGGAGCCGCGGTAGGCCACGATCACGGGCTCGCCCGAGAGCACGGAAACCTCCCCGGCGCCCGGCTTGCGGCCGTCGATGCTGGTGATCTCGACGGCCGGCCGGCGGGGGCTGGGCTGGTGCCGGCTGATGCCCAGCCTGGTCCCCACCCACAGCTCGCCGCCCGGCCCGGCGGCCAGGGCGCTGACATGGTTGTCCACCAGACCATCGGCGCGGGTGTAGGTGGCGCGCAGGCCGGTGGCGGGGTCGAAGCGGGTGACCCCGCCGCTGCCGCCCAGCCAGAGCCCCTGCCCGGGTACGGCCACGATGCTGTTGATGGGGGTGGGGAGGGAGAGCACGCGAACCCAAAGGTCCTGATCGGGATCCCAGTGGTGGAGCCCGCCGCCCAGGGTCCCGGCGTAGAGGCCGGCGCCGGGGTCAGCGGCGGCGACCTCAGCCAGGCTGAGCACGGCGTCGTCGTCCAGGCCAGCGGCGGTGGTGTAGGTGCGCCAGGCCCCGCTGGCCGGGTCGAAACGGGCCAGGCCGGCGGGCGTACCGGCCCAGATGGCGCCGCTGCTGTCCTCCAGCAGGGCATCCTGGTTGATCTCGTCGCTGGCCAGCCCGTCCGCGGCGGTGAAGCGCTCCCAGCGGCCGGCGGTGGGCGCAGCGGAGGGCGCAAGGCCGGCGGCCTCGGGGATGAAGTGGGCCAGGCCGGCGTCGTAGGTGCCGAGCCACAGACTGCCGTCGCGGGCGGTGATGGCGGCGCGCATGACGCCCGAGCCCAGGACCTCCGGCCCGACG
>JAULUH010000289.1:0-7695 GCA_032111745.1 Anaerolineae bacterium
AGTTAGCCATGATCGCATTCATCGATAACTACGACTCGTTCACGTACAACCTGGTGCAGTTCGTGGGCGAGGTGATGCTGGAGGACCGGCTGGGCGACCCGGTGCGGGATTTGCGGGTGTGGCGCAACGACCAGATCGACGTGGAGGAGCTGGCCGAGCTACGGCCCAGCGCCATCATCATCTCGCCGGGGCCGGGCACGCCGGAGCAGGACAGCGGCGTGAGCAACGACGTGATCCGCCACTTCCACCGCTCGACACCCATCCTGGGGGTGTGCCTGGGCCAGCAGTGCATCGGCCACGTGTTCGGCGGGGTGGTGTCGCGGGCACCCCGCCTGATGCACGGCAAGGTCTCGCCGGTCTACCACACCGGCAAGGGTATTTTCTATGGGCTGCCCAGCCCCTTCCAGGCCACCCGCTATCACTCGCTCATCGTGCAGGAGCCGTTGCCGGGCGCGCTGGAGTTGACCGCGTTCACCCAGGAGGGGGAGGTGATGGGCCTGCGCCACCGGGACTTCCCGACCGTAGGGGTGCAGTTCCACCCCGAGAGCATCCTGACCGAGCACGGCAAAGAGCTGCTGCGCAACTTCCTGGCCCTGGGTTAACTGGCTCTAATCTGCGCTGCTGGCGCTCTCTGCGGTGACATACCATGATCCAACAAGCCATCGGCAAGTTGCTGGAGCGGCAGGACCTCTCCGAGGACGCGGCCTATGCCACCATGATGCAGATCATGCAGGGCGAGGCCACGCCGGCCCAGATCGGAGGCTTCCTGGTCGCCCTGCGCATGAAGGGCGAGACCGTGCCGGAGATCGCCGGCTGCGCCCGGGCCATGCGTGACAACGCCATCCCGGTGGTCCCCCAGCGCGCAGGCCGCGACGGGCGGCCCCTGACCGACATCGTCGGCACCGGCGGCGACCACTCCGGCACCTTCAATATCTCCACCACGGCGGCCTTTGTGGTGGCGGGGGCCGGCATTCCCGTGGCCAAGCACGGCAACCGCTCCATCACCAGCCGGGCGGGCAGCGCGGACGTGCTCAACGCCCTGGGCGTGCGCCTGGACCTGGCGCCAGAGCAGGTGGCGCGGTGCATCGACGAGGCGGGCATCGGCTTCTGCTTCGCGGTCAACCACCATCCCGCCATGCGCCACGCCATTGGCCCGCGGCGGGAGCTGGCCGCGCGCACGGTGTTCAACATCCTCGGCCCGCTGACCAACCCGGCGGGCGCCACGCACCTGGCCCTGGGGGTGTTCAGTACGGACCTGACCGAGCCCCTGGCCCAGGTGCTGGGCCGGCTGGGCAGCGCGGCAGCCTTCGTCGTGCACGGCTACGGCGGCGTCGACGAGCTGACCCTGGCCGGGCCTAACCGGGTCAGCGCGCTGCGGGACGGAACCGTGCGCACCTTCGAGCTCGACGCCGCGGATCTGGGGCTGCCGCGGGCGGAGATCGCGGCGCTAAAGGGCGGCGACGCGGCGGACAACGCCCGCATCACCCGGCACATCCTCAGCGGGGGAGAGCGGAGCCCGCAGGCCGCGGCCGTGGCCCTGAACGCCGCGGCGGCCATTGCGCTCCACATGGACGGCGACTGGCCGGCGGCCCTGGCGCGAGCCCAGGACAGCATCGACAGCGGCGCCGCGGCGCGGGCCCTAGACAGGCTAATCGAGGTGAGCCAGGAATGAGCAAGAAACAGCCCACAGCCACCAGCCCAAAGGGAGGCAAGAGCGGGCCGGCCCCCTCCCCCAGCCACCAGGACCGCCTGAAGCACCAGGGCCGCATGCTGGACGAGATCATGCGCTTCAAGCGGGCGGAGCTGCCCAAGCGGCAGGCTGAGATCCCGCTGGCAGACCTGAGGGCCCTGGCCATGACCGTGCCCGACCCGCTGGATTTCGCCGCCGCGCTGCGCCAGCCGGGGGTGAGCCTGGTGGCCGAGGTCAAGAAGGCCAGCCCCTCGCGCGGGCTTCTATGCCCGGACTTCGACCCGGCCCAGCTGGCCCGCACCTACGCCGAGGGCGGCGCAGCGGCCATCTCGGTGCTGACCGACAGCCGGTTCTTCCAGGGCCAGCTGGAGCACCTGACCACGGTGAAGGAAACCCTGCGGCGCCCCGGTCCGGCAGCGCGGGGCACAAGCCACCGCCCCATTCCGGTGCTGCGCAAGGATTTCATCTTCGATCCCTACCAGGTGCTCGAGGCCCGGGTGGCGGGCGCAGATGCGCTGTTGCTGATCGTGGCTGCGCTGGGCGACAACGACCTGCGCCAGCTGTTGCGGGAGACCCGGCAGCACGGCATGGAGGCGCTGGTCGAGGTGCACGACGAGGGCGAGATCGCGCGGGCGCTGGCGGCGGGCGCGCGGGTGATCGGCATCAACAACCGGGACCTGCGCACATTCGTTGTCGACCTCGACACCACCACTCGCCTGCGGTCGCTGATCCCGCACGACTGTATCGTGGTGAGCGAAAGCGGCATCCACACCCCCGACGACGTGCGTCGCCTGGCAGCCCTCCAGGTGGACGCCATGCTGGTAGGAGAGAGCCTGGTGGCTGCCAGGCCCGAGCAGCGCCTGGGCCAGGTCAAAAAACTGGCCAGGGCAGGATCCCAGCAAGAAAAGACAGGAAGACCATGACCACAGATAGCAGCCTTGCCCCACGGAGCTACCATATGACCCCTGACGAGTTCCGCCGCTACGGTCGCGCCGTGGTGGACTGGATCGCGGACT
This sequence comes from Anaerolineae bacterium, assembly GCA_032111745.1. Taxonomy (GTDB): domain Bacteria; phylum Chloroflexota; class Anaerolineae; order JAAEKA01; family JAAEKA01; genus JAULUH01. Next base: position 2,707 of record JAULUH010000289.1, read on the forward strand.
ATTACGAGCGCATCGAGTCCTTCCCGGTGCTGGCGCAGGTAGAGCCGGGAGAGATCCGCGCGGCGCTGCCACCGGAGCCACCCCAGCAGGGCGAGAGCGTCCAGGCCATGCTGCAGGATGTAGAGCACCTGATCCTGCCCGGCCTCACCCACTGGCAATCGCCCAACTTCTTTGCCTTCTTCCCGGCCAACGCCTCGGGCCCGGCCATCCTGGGCGACCTGCTGTCCTCGGGGCTGGGGGTGCAGGGCATGCTGTGGGCCACCAGCCCGGCCTGCACCGAGCTGGAGACCCATGTGCTGGACTGGCTGGTGGACATGCTGGGCCTGCCGGGCCGGTTCAGATCGACGTCGGCAGGGGGTGGCGTGATCCAGGACACGGCCAGTAGCGCGTCGCTGACCGCCTTGCTGGCGGCCCGGGAGCGGGCCACCGGCTGGCAGAGCAACGAGACCGGCTGCGACGGCCGGCTGGTGGCCTACACCTCCACCCAGGCCCACTCCTCCATCGAGAAGGCCATGACCGTCGCCGGGCTGGGCCGGCAGAACCTGCGCCTGGTGGCCGTGGACCATGACTTTGCCATGCTGCCCGGCGCGCTGGCCGAGCAGATCAGGGCCGACCGCGCCGCGGGGCTGGTGCCCTGCTACGTCTGTGCCACCGTGGGCACTACATCCTCCACCGCCATCGACCCGGTGCGAGAGATCGGCCGGATCTGCCGGGATGAGGGGGTGTGGCTCCACGTGGACGCCGCCCTGGCCGGCACCGCCGCGCTGTGCCCCGAGTTCCGCCACCTGCAGGACGGCCTGGAGCTGGCCGACAGCTACACCTTCAACCCCCACAAGTGGATGTTCACCAACTTCGACTGCAATTGCTTCTACGTGGCCGACCGGGCCGCGCTGATCCGCACCCTGAGCGTGCTGCCCGAGTACCTGCGCAACAAGGCCACCGAGTCCGGCGCCGTGTTCGATTACCGGGACTGGCACATCCCCCTGGGCCGGCGCTTCCGGGCCCTCAAGCTCTGGTTCGTCATCCGCCACTACGGTGTCGCAGGGCTCCAGCACCATGTACGCCAGCACGTGGCGCTGGCCCAGGCCTTCGCCGGCTGGGTGCAGGCCGACCAACGCTTCGATCTAGCCGCGCCCGTGCCCCTCAACCTGGTCTGCTTCCGCCACATCGCCGGCGACGACTTCAACCGGGAGCTCCTGGCCCGCCTCAACGCCAGCGGTTCCCTCTACCTGACCCACACCGTGCTCTCCGGCCGCTACACCCTGCGCCTGTGCGTAGGCCAGACCCACACCGCAGAGCGCCACGTCCGCCAGGCCTGGCAGCGCATCGTAGAAACAGCCGAGGCTCTGGGTTCGTAGTGGCGGCTTCAGCCGCTCTGGGTCTGGAGTCGAGGCTTCAGCCCGTCCGAAGCGCAAGCTCGAGGCTTCGGCCACTCCACCCAGCCAAAGCATCGACTCCGTCCCTCCCAGGGCTTCTCAGAAGTCCTTGCGCTCGCCTTCCCGTGTCCGCCCGTGTCTGTCCGTGTCCGTCCGTGTGTCCGTGTTCCGGGCCACAGCCCTGTCGGCCCCCCAAAACGACTTGACACCGACTATGGATACTCCCGCCGGTTCGAGAGTACAAGTCAAAATCTGCGGCCTGACCACCCTGGCCGACGCCACACTGGCCGCCGAGTCCGGCGCCGACCTGCTCGGCTTCATCTTCTACGAGCGCTCCCCGCGCGCGGTGTCGCCGCAGGCCGTTTGTGACATCGTGGCCGGGCTCCGGGAAGGGCTGGGCGAGCTGACGCCCCGCCTGGTCGGCGTCTTCGTCAACTGGACGCCGCCGCGCGTGGCCGAGACCCTCGATACCTGCGGCCTCGACCTGGCGCAGCTGCACGGTGAGGAAGGGCCAGAGGCGCTCAGCGCGCTGGCCGGCCGGGCCTACAAGGCGCTGCGCCCACGCAGCCTCGCGGAGGCCGAAGCCGCCGCCCACGACTACCTGACCGCAACCCCGGTCGCCGGCCCCGACCTTCTGCTCGACGCCTACCACCCAGACCTGCGCGGCGGCAGCGGCGCCGTGGGCGACTGGCCGCTGGCCGCCGGCCTGGCCGGGCGTTGCCGGCTGCTGCTGGCCGGCGGCCTGACCCCCGGCAACGTGGCTGCGGCGATCGCCCAGGTACGCCCGTGGGGCGTAGACGTCGCCAGCGGCGTCGAGGCTGCTCCCGGCCGCAAGGATCCGGCCCTGGTGCGGGCCTTTGTGGCCGCGGTTCGAGGTTATGGACATGAATGATACCAAACCCTTGGGCGAAAGCCTCGGCTGGCAACGACTGCACACGGACCGCCTGTACGAGAGCCCCTGGCATTCCCTCCGTCGCGACCACGTGCGGCTGCCCAACGGCCAACAGATCACCTACACCTACCAGGAACACCCCGGCTTCGTCACCATCGTGCCCCTCACCCCGGACGGGCAGGTGGTGATGCTCCGCACCTACCGCTACACCGTCGACGACTGGTGCTGGGAGCTGCCGGCCGGCGGCCTCGGAGACAAGCCCGGCATCTCCCTGGAAGAAGTGGCCCGCCAGGAGCTGCACGAGGAGACCGGCGGCGAAGCCCTGGAGATGCGCCGCATCGGCTGGTTCTACACCCTCAATGGCACCACCAACGCCCGCTGCACCTTCTTCCTGGCCACCGGCGTGCGCCTCGATGGTCCCCCCCATCTGGAGCCGACGGAGCTCAGCGAGGTCGTCCTGGTACCCGTGGCCCAGGCCGTGCAGATGGCCCGGGACGGCCGTATCGCCGACGGCGACAGCGCGCTGGCCCTCCTGCGCTGCGAGGTCCATCTCATCGGCCATGGCCGCCGGGTCGAGGTCGTGCCCTACGACGAGGCATGGCCCCAGGCCTTCGCGGCCGAGGCGGCTCACCTTGAGGAGGTCTTCAGGCATGAGCTGCTGGCCCTCCACCACATCGGCAGCACGGCCGTGCCCGGGCTGGCGGCCAAGCCCATTGTCGATATGCTGCCCGAGGTCCGGGACATCGCCGCCGTGGACGCCCTCGACGACGCCATGGTCTCCCTGGGATACATCCCCAAGGGCGAGAACGGCATCCCCGGCCGGCGCTTCTTCACGAAGGACGTGGACGGCGTGCGGCGCTTCCACGTGCACGTGTTCCAGGCCGGTGACCCCGAGGTCGAGCGCCACCTCCTCCTGGTCAGCCACCTGCAGGCCAGCCCAGCGGCCCGCCAGGCCTACGCTGCGCTCAAGCAGGACCTGGCCCGCCAGTACCCCAACGACATCGCCGCCTACACCGACGCCAAGACCGGGCTGATTCAAGAACTGGAGCGCCAGGCCCGCAGACGTATCGTGGACGTATCGTAGGGGCATGAACGGCAGTGCAGGCCGGGCTGCGGCAGCCCGGCCTGCACTGCCGTTCATGCCCAGGCCGTTCATGATCGGCCAACATTCATCAGCCATCATCCGTTACTGCCGGCCAACTGCCAGGTGTGGAGAAACGCATGACCCAAACAAGCCCTCCCTTCGACGCTGCCAGCTATCGTTGGCCCGACGAGCGCGGTCGCTTCGGGCCCTATGGCGGCCGCTTCGTGCCCGAGACCCTCATGCCGGCCCTCGACGAGCTGGAGGCCCGCTACCTCCAGGCCCGCAACGACCCCGCCTTCCAGGCCGAGCTGGACCGGCTGTTTCATACCTACGTCGGCCGGCCCACCCCCATCACCCACGCCCGCCGGCTGAGCCAGCACCTGGGCGGCGCCCAGATCTATCTCAAGCGGGAGGACCTGGCCCACTCCGGCGCCCACAAGATCAACAACGCCCTGGGTCAGGCCCTGCTGGTCCAGCGCATGGGCAAGCAGCGCATCGTGGCCGAGACCGGGGCCGGCCAGCACGGCGTGGCTACCGCCACCGCGTCGGCGCTGTTGGGACTCGAGTGCGTGGTCTACATGGGCAGCGTGGACATGGCCCGCCAGGCCCCCAACGTCTTCCGCATGCGCCTGATGGGCGCGGAGGTGCGCCAGGTCGATAGCGGCAGCAAAACCCTCAAGGACGCCATCAACGAGGCCATCCGCGACTGGGTCACCAACGTGCGCCACACCCACTACCTGCTGGGCTCGGCCCTGGGGCCTCACCCCTACCCGGCCATCGTGCGGGATTTCCAGAGCGTCATCGGCCGCGAGGCCCGGGCCCAGATGCTGGACCCGGCCGCCGGTGGGCCTGGCCGGCTGCCCGACGCCATCGTGGCCTGCGTGGGCGGCGGCAGCAACGCCATCGGCATCTTCCACCCCTTCCTGGAGGACAGCCCCGTGCGCCTGATCGGCGTCGAGGCCGGCGGCCACGGGATTGAGAGCGGCGAGCACGCCGCCCGCTTCGCCGACCCCGCCCTGGCCCGCCTTGGCGTGCTGCACGGCACCAAGAGCTACGTCATGCAGGACGCCGACGGCCAGATCGCGCTCACCCACTCCATCAGCGCCGGGCTGGACTACGCGTCCGTCGGCCCCGAGCACGCGCTCCTGCGCGACCTGGGCCGGGCCGAGTATACCTACGCCACCGACGACGAGGCCCTGGCCGGGTTCAAGCTCCTCTGCGAGCTGGAGGGCATCATCCCCGCCCTTGAGAGCGCGCACGCCATCGCGCATCTCGTCAAGCTGGTGCCGCAGATGGGCCGCGACGCCATCATCCTGGTCAACCTCAGCGGCCGCGGCGACAAGGACCTGGACACGGCCATGCGCGCGCTGGCATAGACTGGAAGGAGCTCCATGCAGATCAAGCTACACGGCACGATTCTTGAGTTGCATCAGGGTGACATCACCCGGCTCGCCGTGGATGCCATCGTCAATGCCGCCAACTCGGGGCTGCGCGGGGGTGGCGGCGTGGATGGCGCCATCCACCGCGCCGGTGGCCCCGCGATCATGGCCGAGTGCCGGCAGATCGGTGGCTGCCCTACCGGCCAGGCCGTGGTGACCACGGCCGGCAACCTGCCCGCGCGCTGCGTCATCCACGCC
>JAULUH010000290.1:0-4117 GCA_032111745.1 Anaerolineae bacterium
AATACTCAGGGCCGGGCCAGGGGATGTGCACGAAGTGCAGGAGCGCGGGCCGCTGGCGCGGCCGCACCTGGGACCGGATCAGGCGGGGGGCCAGGTATAGGTGGTAGTCCTGTAGCATGACCAGGGTGGGTCGGGCGTCGGCCCGCACCTGCTGCGCGATGGCATCGGCGTAGAGCCGGTTGACGGCCACGTAGCCCTCCTCCCAGGCCTCCCAGGTCTGGCGGTCGATGACCGGGGCCAGCGGCAGGTCCCACATGCTGTGCTGCAGGAACCAGAGCAGGGGGTTGGCGATGACGTTGTAGTAGCGGTCGTAGGCGGCAGGATCCGGGGAGAGGAAGTTCACGCGCAGGGTGGTGGGCTTGCGGCCGATGTCCAGCGTGACGTGGCCCTCGCCCCATTCCACGTCGTCCTCGGTGCGCGCGCAGGCGATCCAGGTTATGGGCATGCGGTCGGCCAGGCCGATCAAGGCCGTGACCAGGCCGCCCGTGCCACGGGTGAAGGTACGGCTGCCGTCGCCGGCGGTCTGGAAGGTCACGGGGCCGCGGTTGGCGGCGACGATGAGGGCCTGTTGCCCTGGGGTGGAACTTGGACCAGTCATGCGCTTGCCCCTCGCTTCACGGACCGGCTGAAGCCTCGACCCCGGCGTGATGGGCCCGGCTTCGCGCTCCGGCTAGAGCCTCGACTCCGGTAGCTCGTCCTGGCTGGCGCGGATCGCCAGGTCGATGAACACGGCCGCGGTCCAGCCGAAGATGGCGGCGGCGGTGGCGGGCGGCTCGCCGGTATCGGCGTTGTAGTATTCGTAGATACCCTGCTGGCCCATGATGAGATCCAGGGTCCTGGTGCGCAGCTCGCGGGCCAGGTCGTACCGGCCGATCTGTTCCAGCGCCTCGACGAAGATGTAGTTGATATTGGCCCAGATAGGGCCACGCCACATGGTGCTGGGATCGTAGTGGGGATCGCTGCGGGCGACGGTGGGAATCACGTGCTGGCCCCAGAACTCGGCCGGGTCGGTCAGATGCTCGACGAGCCGCTGGCTGATGTCGTCGGGCAGCTGGCCGGTCCAGAGGGGGTAGAGGTTGAAGGGGGTGACCACGGGCAGGGGCTGGTTGTCGTGCAGGGCGCGAAAGACGCCGCTGTCCCCATCCCAGAAGTCGGCGATCATGCGCCGCACGATAGCGGCCGCGCGGCGGCGCCACATGGCGCCCTCCGCGGCCATGCCCAGGGCCTCGGCCATCACGGCCAGCGAGCCCATTTGCACGCACAGGTAGGTGTTCAGATCGGGCGACTCCACCGGCATGCCGTAGTCCCACAGGGGGCTGTCGTCCAGGCCCGAGCTGTAAGGATGGTTGTACTGCACCAGCCCGTCGGCGTCGTCGTCGTTCATGCCGAACCACCAGGCGTTCCAGCGCACCAGGGGCACATAGACCTCCTCGAGAAAGCGCAGGTCGGGGTCGGCCTCGTGCAGCTTGAGCGCAGCCCAGGCCATGATGGGGGGCTTGGTGACCGCGGCGCGGAAGGGGTGCTCGATGGACGCCACCACGGCCTCGTCGTACACGGCATCCGGGATCATGCCATCGGGCAGCTGGCAGGCGATCATGGTGCGCAGCTGGTTGCGAGCCAGCTCGGCGTCGACGTGGCGGTAGGCCAGGGCGTGGAAGCAGGCGTCCCAGTTCCAGACGCCCACGTACTGGATCTTGGAGGGCATCATGGCCTCGTGTGCGATCCAGCCCAGGGGCGTGACCAGGTTGTTGCCCATCACCCACCAGGCGTAGTAGTAGTGCTGGCGGAAGCGCTCCGCCACCGGGGGCACCCGGCCAAACCAGTCCTGCCAGGCCTGGCTGCGCTCCCGCAAGGTGTGGGACATGGGGACGGCCAGGCCGTCGACCAGGGGGTCGTTGCGGATGTTGAGGTGGATCGCCAGGTCGTCGCCGCCCTCCACCACCAGATCGACCACGTAGGCCTCGCGCTCCAGCCCCACCTCGTTGCGCAGGACCTGGCCGTTGGTGTGGTAGGCCAGGTTGCGCACCGCGCGCAGGCTGCCGCCGTCTGCGGTCTTCTGCCATAGCTGGGTGCTGACCCGAAAGCGGATGCCGGCCGTGGTGCCTGTAGGCAGGCCGATGGCGATGGTATCGTTGCGGTGAAAGGCCAGGCGGAAGATGCCCAGCCGGGTCTCGCAGACCAGCTGGTGGGGGTAGGTGGTCAGGCGAAAGGCCAGCGGCATGCCTTCCCCGTCGATCAGGGTCAGGTCCTGGATGTAGGGCGGGCGAAAGCGGTAGGTGTCCAGGCCGGGCTGCAGCGCGGTCAGGCGCTCGGCCAGCTTGATATAGAGCGTATCGTGGTCCGGCGTCTTGAACACCAGGAGCCGCGACCCGCGGTCGCTGAAGGGCACGCGGGTGATGTCGATGTGGTTCTTCAGAAGGTCGCTATAGGGCTCAGTCATCTATCTATCACGCGTCTGTTGGCGAGATTCTGTCCTGGTGGCTTAGCAGGCTTTGCTGCCCGCATTGTAGCATGCCCGGCCTGATGCGTCAAGAGTAAACATAACAACGCCTTTCCCGGTACGCTACTCACCGCTACGAGCGGGCTGCGAACGGCCGGTCGCCCAGCCGGCGCAGGGCGCCGTGCTGGCGGGCCTGCAGGCGCCAGCCCATGTCGCCCATGAGGGTATAGAGCCGCGGGGACATCAGGGGCCGGGACATCAGGGCTACAGCCTCGGCGGGCACGGGCTGGCCGGCGGCCAGGGCGGTTGCGGCCTGGTCCAGGGCCGCGGCCACGTGGCGCACCATGCCGCCCGCCTCGCTCAGGGGCCGGCCGCTGACCGCGCCGCCCGCGCCCAGGGCCAGGCCGCCGGCCCAGGTGAAGCCCGCGGCCGCGGCAAACTGCCGGCAGATGGCCAGGGCCGTGGCGTTGTGGTGGGCCTCGGGGAAGCCGCAGTTGGCGATGGCCAGGAAGGGCGCCGCGCCGCGCGGTGGCCCGGCCTGGCGCTGGGCGGCGATGCGCTCCAGGGCCTGCGTCACCAGGGTGGGCAGGCTGTCGACGTAGAGGGGGAAGGCCAGGACGAAGAGATCGGCGCGGTCGACGGCCTGCAGCAGCTCCCCGGTGCGGGCGGGGGTGCGCAGGCTGCGGGCCACGTGCATGGTGGTGGTGGCGGTGCCGTAGGCCTGCAAGCGCCCGGCCAGGTAGCTGGCGAGGGCCTCGGAGGTGCTCTGGCCCGGGGGCTTGGCGCTGCCGATCAGCAGCAGGGCGGTCTGGGGAGTGGTCATGCGGGTATCCTTTCGGCCAGGGCGGGCGTGCTGGCCAGGGCCGCGGCGGCGGCAGCCGGGTCCTGGCTGCGGTAGACCACGGCGCTGGCCGGCGCCTGCGCGTGCAGGTTGGTGGCGTGGCGGCGGGCCAGGGTGTGGAAGATCTGTTCCTGCGCCGGGTCGGGCGCGGGCAGCACCCCGATGGCCAGGGTCGCCGGGTAGGCCGCGTAGCGGGGCCGGTGGTGCACCTCGCCGTCGATGCGGGTGAAGAAGGGCGAGACTAGGCAGATGGAGCGGTCCACGGCCTTCTTGAGCTCCGACGAGTAGCCGCCGAAGGTGATGGGGGTCAGGTAGATGGCCAGGTCGCTGCCGATGATGCTGGCCGCCACCCCGCGGCCGGCGTCGTCGATGCGGCACAGGCCGGGCGTCTTGGTCCAGCACTCGAAGCAGCCCAGGCAATAGGCGATGCGCTCGTCGCGCAGGGTCCAGGGGGTGACCTCCCAGCCCGCAGCCTGCAGGGTGTTCTGGAGCGCAGCCGCCGCGGCGTCGACGAAGCCGTCGCCCGGCAGCGCGCCGTTGAGGATGGTGGCCTTCATGGGCGTGCGATCTCCGGCTGGGGCTGCGGGTGCCGGCCGTTGGAGTGCACCGGTGCTGCGGCTGCGGTGCCCCCGCGCTCCAGGCGTTGCCGGGCGGAGTGGCGGCGGCCGGTGGCCGGCACGTGGCCGGCGGCCGCGGCCAGGCCGAAGCGGGGCATGTTGCCGTAGACCGACTCGTAGTCCCCCGCGCGCACCAGGAAGGTCTCGTGCCAGATGCCCACAGAGCCGTCGCCGCCCACGGCCTGGTTGAACGCCTTCCAGGCGCCCAGGTGGGTGAAG
>JAULUH010000291.1:0-11640 GCA_032111745.1 Anaerolineae bacterium
TGCCTCGGATAGCCGGATCAACCTGCACGACGTGTGCCTGCAGTAGAAAGACAGAGTGAGAGGGTGACACGGTGGTGGGGTGAGCGCAGTAACCTGTCACCGTGCCATCCCTCGACGTTCCTGACACACAGGGAGGTTGCCCATGCGCCTGGTGAAGATTATCGAGCGCCTGGTTGCTGCGGTGCCGCTGATGATCGGCGTGGCTGTGGTGGTGTTTCTCTTCATGCGCCTGTCGCCGGGGGACCCGGTGGACATCATGATGGGCCAGGGCGGCACGGTGTCCGAGGGCGAAGTCGAGCGGCTGCGCGCCGAGTTTAACCTAGATAGGCCTCTCCATGAACAGCTGGCCATATTCCTGAGCGACCTGGCGCGCGGCGACCTGGGCAACTCCTTCACCAAGAAGCAGCCGGTGGCGCAGCTGATTGGGGAGCGGCTGCCCGCGACCATTGAGCTGGCCCTGGGCTCCCTGATCTTTGCGCTGCTGATCGCGTTCCCCATCGGCATCATCTCCGCAGTGAAGCAGAACTCCACCGTGGACCGGGCCAGCATGGGCGCGGCGTTCCTGGGCATCTCCATGCCCGCCTTCTGGCTGGGCATTGTGTTGATCATGCTCTTCTCAGTCAAGCTGCGCTGGTTGCCGGTGCAGGGACGCATCGACTACGACGCCGGCCTGCAGGAGGTTACGGGCTTCTACGTGCTGGACAGCATCATTACCGGCAACAGCGCGGCCCTGGTAAGCAGCGTCAGGCACCTGATCCTGCCGTCGATCGCCCTGGGTGCGGCCGTGGCCGCTATCATCGCCCGGGTGCTGCGTTCCAGCCTGTTGGAGAGCCTGCGCAGCGACTACGTGCGCCTGGCCCGGGCCAAGGGTGCCAGCGAGAACCAGGTCGTGATGAAACACGCCCTGCGCAATGCGTTGATACCCACCATCACCGTGGTCGGCCTGCAGATAGGCGTGCTGCTGGGCGGCAACATGATCGTGGAGACGGTCTTTGGCTGGCCCGGCCTGGGCCGGTTGGTAGTGGACGCCATTTTCAACCGGGACTTCCCCTTAGTGCAAGGCGCTGTGATCGTCTATGCGTTCACATTCATCATCGCCAATCTGATCGTGGACGTGATGTATACCTATCTGAACCCGAAGATCGAGCTGTGACCCTGGCGCTCCGGAGACATCGATGGCGACAACGGCACCGGTAGAAGGCCAGGCCGCACGGCGCTACACATGGGGCATTCGCTGGCAGCTGTGGCGGCGCAACACAGCCGAATTCTGGCGCGAGCTACGCCAACACACTATCGCAGTGATCGCGATGGTGGTCATCATCGTCTACATCCTGGCCGCGGTGTTTGCGCCCCAGATCACCTCCCACGACCCTGAGCGCGGCAGCCTGCGGCTTCGCCTGCAGGCCCCCGCCTGGCAGGAGGGAGGCTCATGGGAGTACCCGCTGGGCACCGACGGTCAGGGCCGCGATATCTACACGCGCATCGTCTACGGGGCGCGCGTGTCTCTGCTGGTGGGCATGATATCGGTGGCCGTCTCGGTGGTGGTCGGCCTGGGACTGGGCGCGGCCAGCGGCTACTATCGCGGTAAGCTAGACGCCGGACTCTCGCGCTTCGCCGATCTCCTGATGGCCTTTCCGTTCCTGATCTTTGCGATCGGCGTGATGGCCTTTCTGGGGCCCGGCTTTGGCACCTTGATCCTGGCCATGACCTTCAAGGGCTGGGTCGAGTTCTACCGGCTGGCGCGCGGCGACATGATGAACGAGAAGACGCGGGAGTACGTGGAGGCCGCCAAGGTCACGGGACAGAAGCACTGGCAGATCATCCTGCGCGAGATGATCCCCAACATCATCCAGGGCATCTTCGTGCTGGCGACCTTACGCATGGGATTCTTCATCGTCACCGAGGCCAGCCTGAGCTTCCTGGGTTTGGGCATCCAGCCACCCACACCGGCGTGGGGCAGCATGGTCGCGGACGGCCGCAATTACCTGCTCAACGCCTGGTGGGTCTCCACCTTTCCCGGCCTGGCCATCGTGATCCTGGTGTTGTCCATCAACCTCTTTGGCGAGGCGCTGCGGGACATCCTGGACCCGAAGCTAAAGATCGAGTGACATGTGCCCGTGCAGTGAGACTCTCGAGACGATCATGGAAGACGCCCGACAACCCGTTCTTGAGTTGCGCAACCTGACCACAACCTTTCCCACCCGCCGCGGCTCCGTGCGTGCGGTGGAAGCGGTCAACCTGACGCTCTTTCCCGGCCAGATCCTGGGATTGGTAGGCGAGTCTGGCTGTGGCAAGAGCACCGTGCTGTTGTCCGTCCTTAAACTCATCGCCAAGCCGGGCGACATCGAGGAGGGCCAGATCCTGCTCAACGGCAAGGACCTGCGCGGGTTGTCCGAGAAGGAGATGCGCCAGATTCGCGGCAAGGACATCGCAATGATCTTTCAGGACCCCCTGAGCACGCTAAACCCGGCGTTCCATGTGGGAGAACAGATCCGCGAATCGCTGCGCCTGCACCACATGATGCCTGGACCTCCCTGGCCGTTCGACCGCTCGCGCAAGTCCCGGGAGAAGGAGCGGGTCCTGGAGGTGATGGATGAGGTAGGCATCCCGGCGCCGGAGGCCCGCTACCGGGCCTATCCCCACGAGTTTAGCGGTGGCATGCAGCAGCGGGCGCTCATTGCGATCGGTTTGGCCTGCCATCCCAAGGTGTTGCTGGCCGATGAGCCCACCACCGCCCTGGACGTGACCATCCAGGCGCAGATCGTGGACCTGATGAAACGGATCAACCAGGAGCACGGCACGGCCATCATCCTGGTGACTCACGACCTGGGCCTGGCGGCGGAGTTCTGCGACCACATCGCCGTGATGTATGCGGGCCGCATCGTCGAGATCGGCCCCACCGACCAGGTCATCCAGCAGCCGCAGCATCCCTACACCGAGGGCCTGTTGCGCTGCATCCCGGACATCAGCCAGCGACAGCCCATCCAGCCCATTCCCGGCAGCGTGCCGGACCTGGCTGACCTGGCCCCTGGCTGCGCGTTTGCCCCGCGCTGCCCGTACGCCAGGCCCGTCTGCACGCAGGGCTTCTTCCGGCTGATGGCGGTGGATGGAAACGCCCGGCCCGCCGACTACCGCAGTGGTGAGGTGCACATGGCCCGCTGCCTGCGGCTGAGCAACTACGAGCTCCCGGTGAACTGACCGGCAAGGAAATGACCATGCCAGAGATAGATCGATCGACCGAGCCCCTGGTGGAGGCTCGCCAGATCACCAAGCACTTTCCAATCAAACCGAGCATTCTCGCCCGCATCCTGGCCGGAAAAAAGGAACAGACGGTGCGCGCCGTGGATGGGGTAGACATGGTGGTCTGGCCAGGCGAGACCGTGGGCTTGGTAGGCGAGAGCGGCTGCGGCAAGACCACTCTGGGCCGCGTGCTGACCTTGCTGCACGAGCCCACGGCGGGCGAGTTGCAGTTTCAGGGTCAGGTCGTGCGCAACCACCAGGTGACTGTGCCCGGTAACGGCGGTGGGCCCAGGCAAGTGCCTTATTACCACCTGACGCAGATCATCTTCCAGAACCCCTACTCGTCGTTGAACCCCCGCAGGACCGTGCGCGATATGCTGACCGTGCCCCTGCGGGCCCGGGGCGTCACCGACCCGAGGGACATCGCGGACGAGGTGCAGGCGCTGCTGGCGCGGGTGGGCCTCAGCCCGCGGCACGCGGATCGCTATCCGCACCAGTTCAGCGGCGGCCAGCGGCAGCGCATCGGCATCGCCCGGGCGCTGGCCATGCGGCCCAGGTTCATCGTGGCCGACGAGCCGGTTTCAAGCCTGGACGTATCGATCCAGGCGCAGGTGATCAACCTACTGGAGGAACTGCAGGAGGAATTCCACCTGACCTACCTGTTCATCGCCCACGATCTCAGCGTGATCTATCACATCAGTGATCGAGTAGCGGTGATGTACCTGGGGCACATCGTGGAGCGGGGGCCGACCGACGACCTGTTCCAGACGCCCCGCCATCCCTACACCCAGGCCCTGCTGGCGGCCGTGCCGGTGGTGGAGCGGTCGGCGCGGCGGCAACGCATCCTGCTGGAGGGCGGCGTGCCCAGTCCCATCGACCCGCCGCCGGGCTGTCCCTTTCACCCGCGCTGCTTTGCCAAGAAGGGTCCTATTTGCGAGCAGCAATATCCGCCCTTCTTCCAGGTGGGGGCACAGCAGGTGGCGTGCTGGTTGTATGACTCTGAGCCGGTTGTCCCAGGAAACGCGTCATGACAATGTGGAGCATCCAACTACAGGGCGCGCCGCGCGCCATGGGCCGGCAGCACGGGCACCAGGTACAGGGCGTGCGGCCGTTGCTGGCCCAGGTGGTGGCGGCGCGGCTAACGGAGCTGCGAGAGGTGGGCGCGGATCGGGCGTCGGTGCTTGATCCGTTGCGGGAGGCCTTGCAGGAGCTTGACCGGCCGCTGCTGGAGTTCCTGCATGGGCTGGCAGAGGCGCTGGCGCTGGATGAAGAGGACCTCCTGCGCTATACGTTCAGCTCGTACCTCAAGGACCTGGAGAAGGGGCGACAGGACACGAGCGCAGGGAGCCTTGCTGACGGGTGCACCATGTGGGCGGCCAGCGCGCCGGTGACTCGAGATGGCTTGATACTGGTGGCAAAGAACCGCGACTACCACCGCGATCATATCCCTTTGCAGCTGATGGCGCGAGTGGCGCCCGAGGACGGCTACCGGTATGTGACCTTAGGCAGTGCGGGCAGCCCTCACGTGTTCAGCTCGGGCATCAACGAGAGGGGCCTGGCAGTGGCCGACACCCACGTACTGTCGCGTGACCTGGGGCCGGGGATGGCCCGCTTCTCGCTGATGCGAGAACTGCTGGAGCGCCAGGCTACCGTCGAGGCGAGCCTGGACTATCTCAGATCGGTGCCGCAAATGGGTGGAGGAACCGTGATACTGGCCGACACCACAGGCCGGCTGGCGGTGTGGGAAAGTGGGTACCGGCAGAGTGGCCATCACAGCAGGCGCGAGGGGTACCTGGCCAGCACAAACCATTTTGTCTCGCCGGAGCTGGCTGGCCAGTGGATAGAGAACGAGGCGCCGGCGTGGCGGGGGAACTCGCCGGCCAGGTATCAGAGGGTGCTGAACGCGCTGGCGGGCAGGACTGGGGAGGTGGATGTGGCATGGGCTCAGGGCCTGGCCGCAGCCCATGGGACCATGTTGGATAGCATCTGCCGGCATGCGCCGGATCAGGCCGAGGGTACGGGGGACACAATACCACCTAACAGCACGATCTCCGCGGTCATCTTGCTGCCGCGCGGGTGGGAAGGCAATGCACGCCGGCAGCGGGCGCTGTTGGTGGCTGCGGGCCAGCCGTGCCAGGCCACGTGGGAAGCGTGGCAGGTATAGCAGATTAGCTACAGACCAGGTGCTCCGGAGTACTGCACAGCCTCGGGGTTGGATTACAGAAATCTTGACGAATGGTGGAACATGGCCTACAATCCACCACGGAGGTAAGTCATGCCACTCAACATCAAGAATAGGGATGTGGAAGAGCTGCTCGAGCAAGTCGTGCAGATGACTGGTGAGACCAAGACAGAGGCAGTGCGCAAAGCGTTGGAACAGCGCCGCCAGCGGCTGGCCCTACGCGCTGTGATGCTTCAGGATGACGTTCGCCTGCTGGCTTTCCTGCAGGATGAGGTTTGGCCGCAGATTCCGGTTGAATTGCTGCGGAGCCGGCTCACCAGGGAGGAAGAGGATCAGTTGCTAGGATATGGAGAGCATGGGATATGATCCTCGATTCCTCGGCTGTTGTGGCGATCTTCTTCCAGGAGCCAGGCTATGAGGACCTGGTGCAGAAACTGGCGAATACAGAGCAGGTGGGGATCGGGGCGCCAACCGTGGTCGAATCCGGAATTGTACTGTCAGCCAGATTGGGTCGCGATGCTCGCGGCCTATTGGCGCGCTTCCTCGAGGAAGCGAGGGTCAGCGTCGTTCCCTTTACAGAGACCCACTATGGCACCGCGTTGGGCGCCTGGCTCAGATACGGCCGGGGCCGGCATGCGGCCGGATTGAACTTTGGAGACTGCCTGGCCTATGCGGTCGCCAAGCTGGCAGGGATGCCCCTGCTCTGCGTGGGGGACGATTTTCGGCAAACGGACTTGGCACTGGCCTAGTCTATCCTGATCAGGACTCGTCACCCAGAGCCTTGCGGATGGCCTCGTCGGCCTCGCTGTCGAGGGTGGTCTGGAGGACCCTGCCCTGGAACTGGCGCAGCACGGCCAGCACACCGGCCGCATTCTCGTCCCGGGTGAGCACGAATAGCGCGGAGGTGCCGGGCTGGATCTGTTCGCCCACGTCCTTGACGAAGTTGCCGTCCACGCCCAGGTCCATGAACTTGCCGACCAGGGCGCCGCCGGCCAGGCCCAGCACCAGGCCGCCGATGGGGAAGAAGATGGTGCCGATCAGCAGGCCCAACGCGCCGCCGACTCCGGTGGTGATCCAGGTACCGCGCGACACCTGGTTCTTGACCTGGACCTTGCCGTCGGTGTCTTTGACGACCACGGCGGCATCGTCGATGGAGAGCACGCCCTGGTTCTTGGCGCTGACCAGGGCCTGGTGTACTTGCTCGGCCTCGTCCATAGTGTCGAAGGCCAGCACGATGAGGTTGTTCTTGCCAGGCATAGGGACCTCCTTGTTCCTCCTAGCTGGAAATATCCGGCAGCTGGGAGACTGCCGACCTGTCCAAACTGAGCATGACGACATCGGTCCGGATGTGAGCGATGGTGGATGCCGGCACGGCAACGTGGTGCTTGGCCCACAGGTGGCCGTGGTGGAACAACACATGGGTGATCTGTCCGGTGGCCTGATCGACCGTGAAGCCATCGATCTCGCCGGCGCGGCCGTCGGTGGCTTCAGCTGAGGCCTCGCGGTGGATGGCGACCTGGCCCTCCGGCACCTGTTCGACGCGCAGGTAGGATAGTTCGACTGCCTCCACTGCATACTCCGGATCCAGGGCAAAAGGAACGACGGCGGAGGGCACTGGCACCCCGCCAGCAGCCTCGTCGCCCACGTACGCCACCTCCTCAAAGGGCGCAGCCCCGGCCAGCTCGGCCAGGCTCCAGCGCAGCTGGACGCCACCGGCACCGCTCTCCGCGATGGCGGTGAAGGGCACGAGGTAGTTGCTGCCGTGGTGCTGGACCACGATGTGGGTGGCGTGCTGTGCTTGGGGCTCGACGACAATGGCGGTGGTGTGGCCGCCGGGGCCATCAGTGCAATGCACTCCGGCGTCCAGGGGAATGTTCATCCAAGGTACTCCTTATGCAAAATAACACTGCGTTGTCAAGGTCGCGCAGGCAGCAGGGCCACGCGAAACTGGTTGCGCTATGTTCCAGAATTGTACACCTGTTTCGGTGCGTCCACAAACATATGGTGCGTCGATCAGGAAAGGCGCAAGAAAGAGATACGGCTCTGGGTAGGTGCTCATCAGATCTGCGAAGGAGTCACGGGGAGGCTCTGGATATGACGCAGATCATTTCTCTCTTCTGGCAGGTATGGTATTCTGGATGATGGCCTCCTACCAACTCGGCTCTGGGTTGGCTCCCAGGTCGCCAAAGCTCCTCATTTCCGCCGCCGGAGAGCGATGCGTTGGCATCGCCTTCACCACAGACGCTGCAAGGAGGTGCACTGTGGCCGACTTCAGGGATTTTGTGTGGTTTTTCCCAGTGAGGCGACCATGACCCCAGAAATGTCCATTCCAGCTGAAGAGACCCTTGACCCCGACGATTGGGATGCTATGCGGGCGCTGGGCCACCGCATGGTAGACGACATGGTGGCGTACATCCAGGGGCTGCGAGATAGCCCGGCGTGGAGGCACGCCCCTGAAGTCGTCAAGGCGCACTTCGACGGCGGCCCGCCGCTCGATCCGCAACCCGCGCAGGATGTGTACACGGAGTTCACGGAGTATGTGCTGCCCTACCTGTTGGGCAATAGCCACCCGCGCTTCTGGGGCTGGGTGGCTGGCACAGGCACCGTGATGGGGGCCTTCGCCGAGTTCCTGGCCACGGCGGCCAACATCCCCAGCGGCTGTTTCGCCTACGTCAGTCCCAACTACGTGGAAAGGCAGGTCATCCAATGGTTGGTGGACCTGTTTGGTTTTCCATCAGGTGCCAGCGGACTGTTGACCACCGGGTGCTCCAGCTCAAACCTGGTCGGGCTGGCCGTGGCGCGAAATGCCCGGGCCGGACATGACGTGCGACGATCCGGCCTGAGCACCGGGCATCGCATGGTGCTCTATGCCTCGGAAGAGGCGCACTCCTCGATCCAGAAAGCGGTCGAGCTGCTGGGCCTCGGCAGCGACGCGCTGCGCCCGGTGCCCGTCAACGAGGCGCAGCAAATCGATCTGCCGGCCCTGCGCGCAGCCATCGACCGGGACCGCCAGCAGGGGTATGCCCCGTTCTGCGTCGTGGGCGTGGCGGGCACGACGAACGAGGGAGCCATCGACGACCTGGAGGGGCTGGCGGACCTGTGCCAGGAGGAAGAGCTCTGGTTCCACGTGGACGGCGCGTTCGGGGCCTGGGCTGCCATCGCCCCGGCGTCGAGGCACCTGGTCGCCGGGATGGAAAGGGCAGACTCCCTGGCCTTCGACCTGCACAAGTGGATGTACGTGCCCTATCCCATCGGCGGCCTGCTGGTCAGGCGAGAGGAAGACCACCGCAATGCCTTCTCGTTGCACCCCACCTACCTGGCCCATGGGGAGGGAGTCCGGGGCCTGACGGGGATCGACCTGCCCTGGACCAGCGATTATGGGATCGAGCTGTCACGGGGGTTCTCCGCGCTCAAGGCCTGGATGACCATCAAGGAACAAGGGATCCGCAAGTACGGGCGTCTCATCCAGCAGAACATCGACCAGGCGCAGTACCTGGCAGCGTTGGTCGAGGCCGCGCCGGAGCTGGAGCTGGTGCTGCCGCCGGCCCTCAACGTGGTCTGCTTCCGGTATGTTCAGGAGGGGTTGAACGAGGCTCAACTGGACCTAGTGAACAAGCAGATCGAGGTCGAGCTGCAGGAGCGGGGCATTGCCGTGCCCTCAGTGGTGACCATCAGGGGCAAGCAGTACCTCCATGCCGCGATCACCAACCACCGCAGCCGCAAGGAGGACTTCGACGTGCTGGTTGCGGAGGTGATCCGGCTTGGCCGAGAACTCGCTTTGTGACCGGTTGCGGGACGAGGCTAACCATGGATCGGCCAAGCTCGGGCACCATCGTTAGCTTCGCCTGGAGCTTCGGCGATGGCTCCACGGGCAGCGGGGTAACCGCCAGCCACACCTATGCCAGCGCCGGCACCTACGCCGTGGTGTTGACGGTCACCGACAATGCTGGTGCCACGGGCAGCAGCACGGCGAATGTCACGGCCGGCAGCCCACCGCCTGTGACCATGCATGTCGGCGACCTGGACGGCAGCAGCACCGCCGGGTCGGGCGGGAAGTGGAACGCCACGGTCGCCGTTACGGTGCACACCAGCACTGAGGGCCTGGTGCCGAATGCCACAGTGAGTGGATCATGGAGCACCGGGAGCTCGGGCTCCTGTGCCACCAGCAGCAATGGCATCTGCAACATCACCCTCAACAACATCAGCCGGAACAGCGGCAGCGTCACGTTCACTGTCAATAGCGTGACCCATGCCAGCTATACTTACAACTCCGTCGCCAATCACGACCCGGATGGCGATAGCAACGGCACGGCGATCACCATAGTAAAGCCGTAACCGGGAATTGTGCAGCCATAAGCGAGAAGCCGGACTCGGCGTGAGTCCGGCTTTTTGCTTGGCGCGGGTTTGGCGTAGTGGCTGACCGCTGCCAATGGGTGCGTGCCCGGTTCCCAATATGATCTAGATCATATTCTGGGGAGGGAATATCCTGTAAAATGAGGCTGGACCTCATAGCAGCCCAGATCGCAATCACCAGTCCTTGCAGCAACTTGTCAGGTTTTGGTGTCCGCTCTCATTGATGCACCGGGGAGACCAGAAGGGAGACCGCACCATGAAGCGCAGATCCTTGGCAATCGTGGCCTTACTGTGTTTGTTCAGTGTAGGGCTGGCGACTGCGGCTACCGTTGTTCCCAACGAGATCCAGCAGCCGGGCACCCAGCCCAGAGAAGTGGGCAACCTGGAGACGCCGGACAAGTGCGACAACTGTCACGGCGGATACAACCGCGCTGTGGAGCCCGCTTTCAACTGGCGCGGCAGCATGATGGCCAACGCCGGCCGTGACCCTATCTTTTGGGCCACCCTGGCCATCGCCGAGCAGGACTTCGACGGCTCCGGCGACCTGTGCATTCGCTGCCATAGCACAGGCGGCTGGTATGGTGGTCGCTCTACCCCCACCGACGGCAGCGTTCTCACGGCAGGGGACGCCGACGGCGTAGACTGCGACACCTGCCACAAGATGACGGACACCAATAACCAGGAGCACCTGGGCGTGATGAACCCGCCGTTCGTAGCGAACGACGAGAAAACCCTCGTAACCGGCTACTATGGCACCGGCATGTTGTCGCTGTCGGGCGGCAATGCGAAGCTCGGCCCATACAGCGATGCCGCGGCCAAGCACCAGTTCCTGCAGTCCAAGTTCCACCGCGACGTGGACTTCTGCGGTTCCTGCCACGATGTCTCCAACCCCGCCGTGGGCGACCTGGCGCACAACAACGGCAAGCAGCCGACCGGCGATCCAGTGGTAGCCAGTGGCAAGTTCGGTTCGTCGGTGGACGTCAAGGCCGCCTTCAACAACTTCCCGTATCAGTATGGGGTCGTTGAACGGACCTACAGTGAGTACTACTCTGGAGCTCTCTCCAAGACCCTGGTTTCGAGCTACGCCAACCTCCCGGCAGACCTGAAGGCCGGCGCAATCAAGGCTGCAGTTGACAGCGCCAAGGGCAATTACGCGGACGGCACCGGCCGTTACTTCAGCTGCCAGACCTGCCACGTCCGCGCGACGACGGGGGTGGGGGCCAACAAGGCTGGCACGCCGACACGCACGGACCTGCCGCTGCACGACATGACCGGCGGCAACTACTGGATGCCGGACGCGATCCTCTATCAGAATGGACAGGGGACGTTGCGTCTCGGCGGTGGACTGACCACGGTACAGATCGACGCCATCAACGCCGGCAAGAGCCGGGCCCAGCAGCAGCTGAACCTGGCCGCATCGCTAGCGGTTAGCGGAAACACCTTGAAGGTTACCAACCTGACCGGCCATAAGCTGATCTCCGGCTATCCCGAGGGCCGGCGGATGTGGCTGAACGTGAAGTGGTATGACGGGAGCAACAACCTACTTCGCGAGGACGGCAAATACGATGTGGTGGCGTCGGTCAACGGGACGCCCGTCAAATCGATTGCCCACTTGGACGACCCGAACACCAAGATTTACGAGGCACACTACGGCATGACGCAGGAATGGGCGAACCAGCTCCTGGGCCTGGGTTATTCTGCCTCCCTGCCACTGAGCTTCGACAGGATCACAGGCGCGGTCACCTACACGCTCGGTGATCTGGCCGCTCAGGCGCCCGGTACGGATCACGAGACCTTCCACTTTGTGCTCAACAACACCGTAGTCAAGGACAACCGCATTCCGCCCTATGGCTTCGCTTACGAGG
>JAULUH010000292.1:0-10008 GCA_032111745.1 Anaerolineae bacterium
GGAGCCGGGCGTGTGCCCCGGCTGTGGGGCGGCGATACCGGGCGTGTGGCAGTGAGGTGAAGTGATGACGGCCACTCAACCATCGATTCGCCACCCGGCCGTGGCGGGCACCTTCTATCCCGGCCAGCCCGCCCGGCTACAGGCCGAGGTGATCCAGCTATTGGCCGAGGCCGAGGACAGGCACCTGCCGCCGGTGCGTGGCCTGATCGTGCCCCACGCGGGCTACCGCTACTCCGGCCCTGTGGCCGCGAGCGGCTTTCGCCAGCTACAGACGAAGGCAGGTAGCGCGCGCCGGGTCTATCTCCTGGGCCCCGCCCACTATGTGCATGTCTATGGCGTGGGCCTTGCGCCCTACGATGCCTTCGAGACACCGCTGGGCCTGGTGGCACAGGACCAGGCGGCCATCGCGGCACTGGACAGCCTGGGGCCGACCTATCGCCTGCAACCCGGGCCCCACGAGCCGGAGCACTGCCTGGAGGTTGAGCTACCGTTCCTGCAGCTGGTATTAGGGGACTTCAAGCTGGTGGCGCTGCTGTGCGGGCAGCCGCCGGTGGAGCAGGTGGCACAGGACCTGGCGCAGCGCCTGCAGCCCGAGGATCTGGTAGTGGTAAGCTCGGATCTGAGCCATTTCCACAGCTACGAGTCAGCCCGCGAGATGGACCTGCAGTTCCTCGATCATGTGCTGGCCAGCGACCTCGTGGGCGTGGCGCGGGGTGAGGCCTGCGGCGTGCAGCCCATCTCAATCCTGATGCGGCTGGCCCAGCTCAAGGGTTGGCAGCCAACGCTACTGGACTATCGCAACTCCGGCGACACTGGCGGCGACCCCTGGCGGGTCGTGGGCTATGCCGCCGTGGCCTACACTGAGGCGAGCGCCTAGGCCAGTGGGCCGCGGCGGCGTCCACTTAGCACGGGAAATCACCCATGGTCATAGGCGTCGTCACCATGGAGCTGCATCTGCCGATGAACGGCTCCTTGAAGGGGAAGCGCAGCGTGGTCAAGCCCCTGATCGCCAGGCTGCGCAACGAGTTCAACGTGTCGGTGGCCGAGGTCGACGAGCAAGACCGGCTGCGCACGGCGGTGATCGGGGTGGCCTGTATCTCGCCGGACAAGGACTATGCCCATGGCCTCCTGATGAAGGTCGTTCAAAGCGTCGACCGCTGGCGGCTGGATGCGGAGCTGGTGGATTACACGATCGAGTTGATCGACTGATGTCTAGACTGCGCGCTGTGACGAGGGTAATGAGCCTCCTCCTGGTGGTGTTGGTGCTACTAGGGGCGCCGGGGCTGGCACCGCGGGTACTGGCCGAGGAGGGCCAGCCGCCGACGCGGGTGGTGATCCCAGCTATTGGGCTCGACGCGGCGGTGGAAGTGGCCGGGGTGGTGGTCACGCCAGGCGGCCCCCTGTGGGACGTCCCGGAGGACGCGGCCGGGTGGCACGCCACCTCGGCGCGGTTGGGAGAGGCCGGCAACCTGGTGCTGTCGGGGCATCACAACACGGGCGGCATGGTCTTTCGGGACCTGCACGACCTGGTGGTGGGGGACCTGATCTACCTCTATGCTGGGGAGGAGGTGCACACCTATGCGGTGGCCCAGCGGGTCGTCCTGCGAGAGACCGGGGCAACGCCTGCGCGGCGGCAGGCCAACGCGCATTGGATCAGAGCCACGGATGACGAGCGGCTGACCCTGGTGACCTGCTACCCGTGGTGGACCAACTCGCACAGGCTCATCGTAGTGGCCAGGCCGCTGGAGGGGCAGGATAAGGCGGCAGGCGCCAGCGTAGCAATGAGAAGCGCCAGGAACGTTCCCATTAACTAAGACTTTCCCGGAGAAACAATTAACGGGTTAATGGGAGAGCCGGGGGTGGGCGGTTAGCGCCGGGGTGGAAAGAGGGTTTCCAGGCCGGTCCCGACCAGGTTGCGCCAGGAGGTGTAGTTGTGGCCGGCGTTGGCCTCCTGATAGGTGAGGGCATAGCCGTGCTCCTGCAGCAGGTTGGCCATGGTGCGGTTGGCGTGAAGGAGCCACTCATAGCGGCCGGCGTCCATCCAGATGCGCAGGGTGGGGTTGCTGCGATGGCGGACCAGGGTGGCTGGCAGCGTCTCGTAGGCGTCGAAGCTGAAGGCGCCCGACTGGCTGAGCACGTGGCCGAACAGGTGGGGCAGGCGCAGGCCAGTGAAGAGGGCCATCAGCCCACCCATGGAGGCGCCCAGGACGCCGTAGGCCCCGGCGTGTTCTGTGGGATCCAGCAGGTTGAGCTCCTGCCGAGCCAGGGGTAAGATGGCCTCCAGGAGGAACATCACGGTGCTGTCGTTGCATGAGTATTCGAGCGTACGGGCCCGGCCGCCGTTGCCTACCATGGCCAGGGCAATGGGCCGGATGCGGTGTTGTGCGATCAGGTTATCGACGATGACCGGCAGCCGGGCGCGGCGCAGATAGTCGGGGCCGTCATAAACCACCACCAGGGGCACGGGGGTGGTGACGGGCGGGGCGTAGAGATAGACTGCGCGCTCCCGGCCGATGGCCCATTCCCCGGCCGGCACCAGGTGGCGGTGGACCTGGCCCTAGGGCAGGTCGCCGTGGCGGCGTACCAGGTCGGTGGGCGCGGCGTTGGGCATGAGGAAGTAGTGGTTGAACTGGCCCATGCCGTTGGACACCGCCCGGGGGTTCAGGGGATCAGGGAGGCGGGCCTCGTCCGGGCCGAAGGTGTATTCGATGTAGGCGTCGTCGGGGAAGGATAGCTCGGCCGTCCAAAGACCGCCGCGGCGCCGGCGCCAGGGCGGCGCGGCGGCGGGGTCCCAGTCGTTAAAGTCGCCGCGCAGCACGGGAGGCTGGCGGCCCTGAAAGACGAAGGTGACGTGATGACCGTCAAGAAGGGGCGCGCCTTCTGTATGGGCGCGCTGCAGAAGATTTAACATAAGCTTCCTGGCTCGCTTCCGCGCGATCTGGGCCGGGCCCGGTGGGCGCCGGCTCGGGGTGTAGTCTACCATGGTTTTTGGGAACCGATGATATTGGAGCGCGGTGGCGCGAGGGGGGGTGGGTGGTGTTTGGAGCCCGATTCCGCGAAGGATAGCGACGAGCACGGAGCGCAATGGGCACGAAGGGAGAGGGATGATCCAGGCTTGGGAGGGCAGAGGAATCTAAGGTTGGGGCTCTCCTTCGTGCTCGTGCCCTTCGCGCGATGGCGTTCCAAACGCCCCCCGGAGCGGCTAAAGCTGCTATTGCGAACCTCAGGCGAGAGGCCGGCCTGGTGGGTCAGGATCTCGTGATCATGGGTAAATGCAGCTGTCGCTGCCGGGGCGATGGGGTGTTGTCCTGCACTGCCCAGAAGGACGAGAGGCCGGTGAGGCCGGCGCGGGTGATGGTGTACTCCCCGCGCGCCGAGGCCGCACAGTCCCTGGTGGAGCCTGTGATCTGGCAGACCCGGTCTGCGGCGTCGGGGTTGAAGGCGGTGGACAGGGTCAGGTCGACGGTGTAGCCGGTGGCGGAGTTGCCGGCGGCGTCGGTGCCGGCGATCTCCCAGAAATAGCCGGTGTCGAGGCCGGGTTCTGCGTTGGGGTGGCTCTTGTCGTGGCGCTGGGCGTAGAGCCGGGCCAGCGTGTCCTGCTCCGTGACGTGGACGGTGACCGGCAGGTTGTCGACGTAGAGGGTGTAGCTGCCCGGCCCGGTCACCTCGCGCAAGTCAGACGCGGTCCAGCGGGCGACGTGTAGGGCGCTGACGCCGCCGGCGGTGGTGAAGGAGCCGCCGGCATAGAGGTTGCCGGCGGAGTCCGCGGCCAGGGCCCTGACCCGGCCGTTCGTGCCGGCACCCAGACTGTGCGGCTGGTGGCCGTCCCAGCGGGCGATGTAGCTGAAGTCGCCGGTGAACTTGCCGCCGAGGTAGACTCCGCCCGCCCCGCCGTCCGCCAGGGCCAGGACCGGGGCGTTGAGCCACGGCAGGCCGAACTCGTCCGACCAGTTCTCGTCGCCGGGGCTGGCCAGGACGGGAGGCCTGAGAAGAGATCTCTGCCTAGCGACTAGTGGGATGAAGAGCTTGTGGTCCGAGACTGCGGTTGGCGTGATCCTCACGTCGAGCTGTGTCGAATCCCCGTAGAAGTCGTCCTTCCCTGGGCCGATGGCAAAGTAGACGAAGTCGCCGGGCTGGACAGCGACGGACACGTCGAAGCTCTGCGAGCCGCTACTGACGGTGCCTGCTGCCAGCTCGGCAGATTGCGTGTCGATGGCCCACGTGAACTCGCCGCCTGGATGCAGGTCCTTCACGGTACCGGAGATGGATACGGTGCCGGTAATTGGGGCCTGCCAGGCGACGACGGCCATCTTGTCCTGGAAGGGATGCAGGTTGACCACGCCGGGGGGCCAGGTGAAGCCGTATAGATACTGGGTGGCTCCGGTGGCGTTGATAGCCACTGCCGGCAGATCGAATCGTTCGCCCGCTATGGTTTCAGGTGGCGCGTGCCACTTGTTGAGGCCCCAGATGCCATCTGCGTCCGGGTCGAAGTACTGCATGAGCGCATATGACCCCGGGTCGCGATCCAGGCTGCCACTGGCCATGAAGCGCCAGACCCCCGGGTTGCCGCAGCTGTCGCGGTTGGGGTTTTCCTGGTTGGGCCAGGTGCGGAACTCGTCTGCTAAGTCCCATTGATCACAAGTCGCGGCGGGAGCCGCGATTTCCTCAGTCTGGCCGTCAGGCAGGGTGCCGGGGCCAGCGGGTGCGGCGATGGCGAGAGGATCTGCGCTCAGGAGGAGCGCCACCACCAGAGTTCCCGTGAGAAGGAACCCTCGAGTCCTCATCTCTGCCTCCCTCGAAGAACGCCGATGCCATCTGGGCAGTGGCTGTCGCCGGTGCGCCAGTGATCGACCCGGGCAGAACGGCTACTCTCCGCTCCCTACCGGTCGTTTATGCCAACCATGGCTTCATTCTAACACTAAGTGATAGAAAACCCAATAGGCGTCGCAGATTACCCATTATTACCCCGTTTTTGGGCATGTCGCTTTGACCTGCTTTCTGCTATACTGAACATGCGTAAGTATCTACCCTATGTGGTCATGCACAGGCCACGACTGGAGGCTGGTAGGATGCGGGTACTCGTGGTTAGCAAGCAGCCTGATCAGCACGCTGCTGCCTGGCGCAAGTTGAGCTCGAAGGGCGTCGACCTGGCCTTCGCGGCGAGCCAGGCGCAGGCTGAGCGCGAGGTCGAGCAGGGGCGCCCGAGCGCGATCATCGTGGACGGTGGATCTGTGGGGAGCCGGCGGCGGATGTGCGGTGCCCTGCGCCGGCGCGCGCCGCAGGCATCCATTTTCCTCATCGACAATGGGGCTTCCGATGCGATGGAAGATCGGGTGATCGACGTACGCCTGCAGTCGCCGCTGGAATGGCAGGCGTTGGCCGACCTGCTGAAGAAGCCCAGACAGGCCCGGGATGTGATCGTGTCCGGGCCATTCAGGCTATCGCTAAGCTCGCGCATCCTTGCCGGCCCGTTTGGAGAACAGCATTTGACGCCGGTGCTGGTCGATCTGATGGCCTGCTTCATGCGCCATCCAGGGGACGTGCTGGCCCGGCCGATGCTAATGCGGGAGGTCTGGAATACGACCTACCTCGGCGATACCCGCACCCTGGACGTGCACGTGAGCTGGTTGCGGGGCATTGTGGAGGCGGATTCCTCCAAGCCGGAATACATCCTCACCAGGCGGGGTGCCGGGTATGTGTTCGTGCCGGGGGGATGATCGCTAGCAGCTTCGAGAACGTGGTCTGACTACTTGAAGGTGATGCTCGGCTGCTCGTCGCATGGGATGAGCGATAGGAGCCGGCCCTTTGGAGGCAGGCGGTCAGCGGTTCGCGGCCCTCAAGGAGCCAGGGTTGGGGACCAAGCCGCGGGAGTGCCAGCTCTACCAGCAGCCAGGTAACTCACTGAGCGGCTACGCTATCCCCAACCATGCGCGCGTCGGGCGATGGGGGTCGGCGGGCTATCGGAGAGACCGGGGGCTGAAAAAGGGCGGGGAGAGCCCGCCCCTACGATGGGATAGGCCGGGCGCAAGGGATGGCATCCGGGGTATCGCGCGCTGCAAGGCGCCGAAAAGGGGCGAGGAGACCGGAGCAGGAATGGCTTGGCGGGGCTGCCGCAGCCCCGCCAAGCCATTCCTGCTCCTACACCCGCACCATGAGTGGCCACGGATATCGGCCAGTGCCGGGTTCGCCAGGGATGGGCGTTTGGTGTATACTATCGGTGCTGCTGTTTTCCGATGCCATCCTGGAGGGACGCCATGAAGAGCTACCAGATTGCCCACACTGACCTGCGCGTGTCTCGCCTGGCCTATGGCTGCATGAATATCGGCGGCACCTGGGGGCCGGGGCCGATGACGGCTGAGGAGCGGCGGGCGGCGATGGAGTCCATCGCCGCGGCCCACGCCCATGGGATCAACTTCTTCGACCACGCCGATATCTACACCCGGGGCAAATCGGAGCTGGTGTTTGGGGAGGCCCTGCAGGCCCTGGGCATCGCGCGGCAGGAGGTGGTGATCCAGGGAAAGTGCGGCATCCACCTGCCTGGGGACTCTGGTCCGGGCAGCCCCGGGCGCTACGACTTCAGCTACAACCACATCGTGGCCGCGGTGGAGGGCAGCTTGCGGCGGCTAGGCACGGATTATCTTGATATCCTGCTGCTACATCGCCCCGATCCGCTGGTGGAGCCGGGGGAGGTGGCGCGGGCGTTTGACACGCTGCACCAGCGCGGCCAGGTGCGCTATTTCGGCGTCAGCAACCACACGGGCCCGCAGATCGACCTGCTGCGCAGCCGGGTCAGCCAGCCGCTGGTGGCCAATCAAGTTGAGGTGAGCCTGCTGCACAACGCCCTGATCGACGTCGGGGTGATGGCGGACCGGGTTGACGCGATCTACGCTGCAGCCGAGGGCACCCTAGATTACTGCCGGCGCCAGAACATCCTGGTGCAAGCGTATTCGCCGGTGGCTGGTGGGCAGCTGATCGATCCGCCGCCTGGCGCCGAGGAGAGGGTGCACCGGGCGGCGGTGGCGGTGGCGGACATGGCCCGGGCCAGGGGTGTGACGCCGGAGGCGATTATCCTGGCCTGGCTGTTGCGCCATCCGGCGGGCATCCAGCCGGTGATCGGCACTACCCGGCCGGCGCGCATCGCGGCCAGCTGCCAGGCCGACGAGGTGGAGCTGAGCCGGGAGGAATGGTACACCCTGTATATCGCGGGCCGGGGACGGCCGGTGCCGTAGGGCCCCTGGGTATCCTGCGTTGCAGGCTGGGCAAGGGTAACTGCAATGGTTGACGAGAACGAGATCAGCAGCTGGCATCGCTATTTTGCCGTGGAGTGCAACAACTGCGCCTGGGGCCTGGCGGCCCAGGCGGAGAGGAGCCCGGCAGAGGACGAGGAGATGCTGCTGCAGGCCTATGCAGCGGCCTACCACTGGTCCCAGGTGGGCACGTCCCTTAATCGCATGCGCGCCGAGCTCGCCCTGGCCCACGTGCACGCGCTTCTGGGGCATGCTGACCTGGCCAATCACTACGCAGCGCGGGTGCTCGACTTTGCCACGCACCAGGACGTGGAGGACTGGGACCTGGCCTTCGCCCATGCCGAGATGGCCCACGCTGCGGCAGCAGCAGGGGATGCCGAACGCCATGCGAAGCACTATGCTGACGCTCAGGCGTTCGGGGAGAGAATCCGTGATGAGGAAGACCGCAGGGTGTTCTTCGAGGAGTTTGCGCGCATCCCGAGACCATGAACGAGCGCAAGAACGGAAGGGGCGCGGGTAGCAGTAGCCAGCCAGTCAGGACGTCGCCAGAGTTCGAGCAACGAATTGCCGGCGTCCATGGCGAGGCGGGACTCGGGTGGCTGCAACGCCTGCCCGATACGGTCAACACGTTTGCCAAACGCTGGGGGTTGGCGGTAGGGCCTGCTTATGAGCCGCTTTCATACAACTATGTTGCGCAGGCCGTGCGCGCGGACGGCACCGAGGCGGTGCTCAAGCTGGGGGTGCCCAACCCGCTACTGGCGCAGGAGGTCGCCGCGCTGCAGCTCTATGATGGCCGCGGCGCGGTGCGGCTGTTGGAGGCCGACCCGGACGAAGGTGCCCTGTTGCTGGAGCGGCTGCGGCCAGGCACCCTGCTGGCAGAGCTGGTGGACGACGATGCGGCCACCCTGATCGCAGCTGAGACCATGCAGCAGCTATGGCGGCCGCTGCCGGATGGGCATCCTTTCGTGCCGGTCGCCAGGTGGGCGGCCGGCCTCCAGGGGATGCGGCTGCGTTTCCATGGCGGCACGGGCCCATTGCGGGCGGACCTGGTGGAGCTGGCCGAGGGGCTTTTTGCCGAGCTGTTGGTGGACATGGACGAGGTGGTGCTGCTGCACGGCGACCTGCATCACTTCAACATCGTGGCGGCAGAGCGCGAGCCGTGGCTGGCCCTGGACCCGCACGGTGCGGCCGGGGAGCCGGTGTACGAGACCGGAGCGCTGCTGCGCAACCGGTTTCAGCACCTGGCGACGGCGACTGCGCGCCAGCGGCTGCAGGCCCGCCGGGTTGCGCTACTGGCCGAGAGGTTGGGCCTGGATCGACAGCGTATCCTGTCTTGGGGCGTGGCCCAGACCGTGCTGTCGGCGTGGTGGGATATTGAGGACAACGCCGAGGGCTGGGGGGCTGCGATGATGTGCGCCGAAGACCTGGCTGCGCTGCTGCGGAATCGCAGCGGCCGGCCGGCGCGCGCCGGAGCGGGGGAGGTGAGGTCATGAGCGATGCTGCGCACCGCGGGAGTGCTGTGGGGATATGGGCCCAGCCCGGCTGGGAGGGACAGGTCCAGCAATGGATCCAGGCGGAGCTGGGCCGGCTGGGCATCCGCATGCGCGGGGAAATCAAGGAGCTGCATGTGCGGCCCTGGTCCACGGTCCTGCAGGTGCCGACGGTGGTGGGCTCGATCTATTTCAAGGCCAACATGCCGGTGCTGGCCCACGAGCCGGCGTTGACCCGAACCGTGGCCCGCTGGCGGCCGGACTGCGTGCCGCAGGTGCTGGCCAGCGATGCCGGCCGTGGCTGGCTGCTGATGGCGGACGGCGGCACGCCTCTGCGCAACGTGGTCCGGGCCGATCGCGACCTCGGCCATTGGCGCGAGGTGTTGCCGTTGTATGCCGGGCTGCAGATGGAGATGGCCGCGCACACTGCGGAGCTGCTGGCGGCCGGGGCGTTCGACCGCCGGCTGGCGCGGCTGCCCGGCCTGTTGGAGCAGCTGCTGGCTGACCGCGGTGCGCTGCGGCTGGGGATGCAGGATGGTCTGTCACCGCAGGAGCACCGGCAGCTGCAGGAGCTCTTGCCCGCGTTCGCAGCGGACTGCTCAACGCTGGCCGCGTTTGGGATCCCGGAGACGCTGCAGCACGACGACTTCCATGACGGCAACGTCCTGGTGGCGCAGGGTCGCTACATCTTCTTTGACTGGGCGGAGAGCGCGGTGGCCCATCCATTCTACACCCTGGTGGTCACGCTGCGTAGCATTGCTTATTCTCTGGGGATGAAAGAAGAGGATGCAGGACTGAAGGAGTTAAGGGATGTCTACCTGGAGGCGTGGACCCGATACGGGTCGCGGGCGGAGCTGCGCGCAGCTTTTGTGCTGGCGGACCGGGTGGGGCGGATCAACCGGGCGCTGACCTGGGACCGGGTGGTGGCGGGGATGGAAGAGGCGGCGCGGGAGGAGTATGGGGAAGCGGTGCCGGGGTGGTTGCGGGAGTACCTGGCTAGCGTGACGGGCGCTTGAGGTGGGGAGTCGAGGCTCTGGCCGGTCGGCATCCTGGACTGGCCAGAGCCTCGACTCGGAACCCGGAGCGGCTGAAGCCGCCACTACGAACCCGGAGCGGCTAGCGGGGGCCGATGGTGGATGAGCCGGAGGTGTCCGAGTTCACGTTGGTGGGGTTGCCCAGGTATTGGACCGAGGACGCGCCGCTGGCGGAGGCGTCGAGCCGGCCGCTAACGTCGATAATGATGCGACTAGCGCCAGAGGAATCGGCCGACG
>JAULUH010000293.1:0-11001 GCA_032111745.1 Anaerolineae bacterium
GCAAGTTCCAGGAGTTCATGGAGAGCCTGGAGTCGGCGTTCGCGGTGGAGGCGATCCAGACCGAGGCCGGCGTGTTCCGGCTGGACGAGATCCAGTTCAGCGTGGAGCTGTCGGCCCACGGCGACTTCAAGCTGCTGGGCACCGGCGTAGGCGTGGCGGCCGGCAGCACGTTGAGCTTCACCCTAGGTCGAACGGACAAGTAAGGTTATAAGCGCCGGTCCGCTGCCGCAAGCAGGGTGGCCGAACTGGCAGCAGCCCCGGAGGACAACCATGGCCGACTACTCATACCGCAATCCCCGGCAGACTGCGCTAGACGCGATCGAGGCCCTGCGCTTGGCGTGGCCCGGGCTTACAGAGTCGACTCGGACCGCCATCCGAGCGGTCCTAACCGGGTTCAGGCGCGACCTCGAAACGGCGCAGGGCGATTTCGCGCGCGGGACGGTGCTGACCGAGTTTCTGGCCCAGCTAGAGGCGGTGCCGGGACTTCCGGAGCCGGCCTTGAGCACCCTGGAGGCAGCGCATCGCCCGTTGACCAGGAAGCTCGAGTCCTTGAGCAGCGAAGACGCCAGGAGGCTGGCCGCCCTGGCGGCTGCCATAGACACGGCGGCGGCCGGCGCACAGGGCAGGGAACCCGTCGTGAAGACGCCGGTGGCGGCTAGCGCCGGCCTGGGGTCAGCCCCCCCGGGCCAGCGCTACGACGATGCCGGTACCAAGGCCAGGCGGGTGGTAGAGCAACTCAACCAGAAATACCAGCAACTCTCGACGCGGGCACAGAGGAACCTCGGGAGCCTGCTATGGGACTTCCGGGAGCGCGTCTATGCGGCTGAAGACGACCAGCAACGGGAGGAGGCCGCCCAGTGGTTCCTGGCCGCGGTGGCCGGCCTCCCGGAGGTGGGCGACCTGGTCGCCACGATCCTGGTCAAACGGGGAACCAAAGACGTGAGCGGCGTGGGCGAGCCGGTGGCCCAGCTGATCCTGGAGGCGATCGCGCGCAACCCGGAGATGGTCCCGGAGACCAGCGCGGCTGAGCCATCCATGGTAGATTTGCCTCCCGATCTTGTGCCGCCGAGCCCTGAGCTTGATATCAGGAGCCTTGACGGCAAAGGGACCGAGGTAGAACTGCATACCAAGGTGGACTTCCCGGCCGAGGTATCGATCTTCGAGGAGTGGGTACCGCTGATCGTGCAGCTGACCATCGAAAAGCCAAAGGAGTCGGTGGTCCATGGCACGGGGACCTTCGCGTTCGCGGATGTGGCGGAGCCGGAGCAGGTGATGGTGGTGGTGGCCGCGGAGGGGTTCGAGGAGGTGACGGAGACGGTATCGCGGATCATCGAGATCTATGCCGACCGGAATTCGCAGCCAGCGGTGTTCCTGTTGCGGCCGGTGGACGTGGGGCGGCAGCGCATCGCCATCTCGTTCTACCACCGAGAGCGGCTGGCCTGCGCAGTGAGCTTCGAGACTGAGATCAAGGACCGGCCGCCGGTGGCTCGAGACAGCTCCGCGGAGCTGGCACCGTTGATCGACGAGGGCGGAGATGGGCAGGCGGGCGAGCCCATCAGGGTGCCATTCTCCCGCTCGTCCGAGCAGAGCGTCCCGCCCGACCTGGAGCTGCGCATCACCAGTGGGGCGTCGAAGACGAGACTGACGCTCATGTTACGCTCGTCCAGCGGGCGTTACGGGTCCCGCAGCTGGACCCGGATGGGCACCATCGACCTGGCAGAGGAGCCCCGGCGCTACGTGGAGGGGTTGCAGGCCGAGCTGAACCGGATGGCCCGCAAGCGCGGGGACCAGTTGAGCGCGGACCAGGCCAGGACCCAGCGCCGACAGATGGCCGGCATGGGCCAGAACCTGTACCTCAGGCTCTTCCCGCCGCGGTTGAAGCAGGCCTACCGCGCCATCAGCGAGACCATGCACCAGGAGCAGAAGGAAGACCCGGAGCGAGGAAAGCTGAGCCTGCTGATCAGCTCCGACGAGCCCTGGATCCCCTGGGAGATGGTCAAGCCGCACGAGCTGGAGGAAGGGACGGGCCGGGTACTGGTGGACGACGACTTCCTGTGCGCCGAGTTCGTGGTGACGCGCTGGCTGGCTGGCCGCGGGGTTGCGGAGGCGGTGGCGGTTAACGGAGCCCGGCTGGTGGCGCCGCAGAGCGACCTGCCGTCGGTGCAGCAGGAGCGACAGTACTTCGAGGTGAAGCTGGCCGAGCACGCGGTGCCGTTCCGGGCGCCCGTCATCCAGTCGGCCGACGACGTGCTGGCCGCGCTGGAGGATGCCAGCACCAGCCTGTACCACTTCGCCTGCCACGGGGAGTATTTCGACCAGAACCCGGACGAGTCCGTGCTGTTGCTCCAAAACAAGGAGCCCTTTGCGCCCAGCGACGTGATCGGCAGCGTGCGAGCAGGGGTTGCCAAGAGCAAGCCCCTGGTCTTCCTGAATGCCTGCCACTCGGGCGAGGCGGGGTTCGCCCTAACCGGGCTGGGCGGCTGGGCCGAGCGCTTCCTCAACGCAGGGGCAAGCGCGTTTGTAGGCACGTTGTGGCAGGTCAACGACTCCCTGGCCGCGGAGTTCGCCATCAAGTTCTACGACGAGCTATGGCAGGGCCAGAACCTGGGCACGGCGTTCTACAACGCCCGCATGCACATCCGCAAGCGGGACGACACCAACCCCACCTGGCTGGCCTACACGCTGTACGCGGATCCCAACGGCAGGGTGGAGCGGAGCAGTGGCTAGCATGCGCGTGTCTTTGTTATGACAACTCCCATGCGGCGCCAGTACCTGGCGCTGAAGAAGCAGTTCCCGGACACCATCCTGTTCTTCCGCCTGGGCGACTTCTACGAGACCTTCGACGGCGACGCCGAGATCGTGGCCGAGGTGTGCGACGTGGTGCTGACGTCGCGGCCGGTGGGCGCGAGCGAGCGCGTGCCGCTGGCGGGGGTGCCGTACCACAGCGTAGAGCCCCACATTGCCAAACTGGTGGCAGCGGGCTACAAGGTCGCCATCGCCGAGCAACAGGGCAACACGCCGCCGCCGGGGGAGAAGCTGGTGGAGCGGGTGGTGCGCCGGGTGGTGACGGCCGGCACCATCGTCGAGGCGAACTTGCTGGAGGAAGGGCGCAACAACTACCTGGCCGCAGTAGCCTGGGATAGGGCTCGCGCCGCAGGCCAGCCGTTGCGCGCCGGCCTGGCTTACGCCGACATCACCACCGGCGAGTTCGCCGCCACCCAGCTGGAGGGTTCTGACCCAGCCACCCTCAACCGCCGCCTCAGCGAGGAGATGGCCCGGCTGCAGCCGGTGGAGGTGCTGGTGGCGGCGGAGAAAACCGCGCGGGGGGGCAAAGAGACGCCGGTACCGCCCCTGGCGCTGCCTATTGCGGCGGCCGTGCCGGTTTCCCGGCTGCCGGCCTGGCAATTCGAGGAGGAAACGGCGCGACGAGCCCTGCTGGAGCTACTCGGCGTGGAGAACCTGGAGGGGTTCGGCTGCGAGCATCTGCCACTGGCCGTACGGGCGGCAGGCGCGCTGGTGCAGTACCTGCGGGAGACCCAGCGGGAGGCCCTGCCCCACCTGGGGGGTCTGCGCACCTACAGCACCGGCGAGTTCATGACCCTGGACGAGGCCACCCGGCGCAACCTGGAGCTGAGCCAGACCATCCGCTCCGGCAGCAAGAAGGGCTCGCTGCTGGATGTGCTGGACGCCACGCGCACACCCATGGGCAGCCGGCTGCTGCGGCGCTCCCTGCACCAACCCCTGCTCGACGTAGGCCAGCTGAACGCCCGCCTGGATGCCGTGGAGGCCTGGCACGGCGACGAGGGCTCCCGGGCCGGGCTGCGCGGCTTATTACGTCAAGTTGGTGACCTCGAGCGCTGGGCCAACCGGGCAGCCCAAGGCATCGCCCGGCCGCAGGACCTGGTGGGTATCCGGCAGGTGCTGGAGCTGGTGCCGGCGTTGGCCCGGGTATCGGAGCAAGAGCGAGGTGGGCACGCCTCGGCTGCCCCCCATCCCCTGGCGGGCCTGCCGGCCTTCCCGGACTGCGGCGACGTGCTGGACCTGCTGCAGGCGGCTATCGCCGAGGAGCCGCCGGCCACGCTGGCGTCGGGTGGGGTTATAAGACGGGGCTACTCGGCGGAGCTGGACGGCATCGCCGTGGCCGCGCGCGACGCCAAGGAGTGGGTGGCCAACCTGGAGCGGTCGGAGCGGGAACGCACAGGGATCAAGTCCCTGAAGGTGGGCTTCAACAAGGTCTTCGGCTACTATGTGGAGGTGACCAGCGCCAACAGCCACCTGGTGCCGGAGAACTACATCCGCAAGCAGACCCTGGTGGGGGCCGAGCGTTACATCACGCCGGAGCTGAAGGAGTACGAGAGCCTGATCCTGAACGCCGAGGAACGGCAGCAGGAGCTGGAGGGGGAGATCTACCGGCAGGTGATGGCCCAGGTGGGCGCGGCGGCCCCCCGGCTGCTGCAGCTGTCCCAGGCCCTGGCCGAGCTGGATATCGCGTCCACGCTGGCTGAGGTGGCGGCGGCCCAGCGCTACGTACGGCCTGAGCTGGCCGACGATGGGCTGATCGAGGTGGTGGCTGGCCGGCACCCGGTGGTGGAGTTGACGCAGCGGGAGACCCCCTTCCAGGCCAACGACGTGCGCCTATCGCCGGACGAGTGCATCGTGGTGCTGACGGGGCCGAACATGAGCGGCAAGTCGACCTATTTGCGCCAGGTGGCGTTGATCACGCTGATGGCCCAGATCGGGTCGTTCGTGCCGGCGGAGCGCGCGCACATCGGGCTGGTGGACCGGATCTTCACGCGCATCGGCGCGCAGGACGAGATCCACGCCGGGCAGAGCACGTTCATGGTGGAGATGGTGGAGGCGGCCAACATCCTGCACCACGCTACCCAGCGCAGCCTGATCATCTTCGACGAGCTGGGCCGTGGGACCAGCACCTACGATGGGTTGTCCATCGCCTGGGCGGTGATCGAGTACATCCACAACCACCCGCAGCTGCGGGCCAAGACGCTGTTTGCCACCCACTATCACGAGCTGACGGAGCTGGCCGAGCGGCTGCCCCATGTGGTGAACTACAACGTGGCGGTGGCCGAGGAGGGGGATACGGTGGTGTTCCTGCACCGGATCGCGCCGGGACCGGCGGATAAGTCGTATGGCATCCACGTGGCCCAGATGGCCGGCCTACCGCGGCCGGTGGTGCACCGGGCGGAGGAGATCTTGCAGGAGCTGGAGAAGCAGGGCAGTGTGTCGCCACTGGGGGTGGAGCAGGGGGCGGAGGCGATCCAGCTGACGTTGTTCGGGGGGCCGAACCCGGTGGGGGAGGCGTTGAAGCAGCTGGACATCAACGCCTTGAGCCCGCTGGAGGCGTTGAACAAGCTGTATGAATTGCAGCAGATGGCGCGCGGGGGGAAGAAGAAGCGCGGGTAGGGAACAAGAGCACCAGAGGGAACCGCAGAGGCGCAAAGGACGCAAAGGGGAGATTTGGACCGGAGGAGCCGGAGGGAGGCGGGCTAGAACTTGCCGGTCCAGGTGGGGCTGGCGTACTGGTGGGCGCTGAGTTCGTGGGCCAGGGCGAGCTCGGAGGGGGTGAGGTCTCCGGGGAGGAGGTGGAGGCTGAGGGCCTCGGAGAAGCCAGCGGCCAGGGCGGCGGCGGCCTCGGCGAAGGTGACGGGGCGGGCCAGGAGGTCGGAGGCGGTGACGGCCCGCTCGGCCAGCGCGGCCCGCATCTGCTGGCGCTCGGCCTCCTCGGCAACGCGGATCACGTCGACCAGGCGGGTGACATCGCCGACCAGGGGGAGGGTGCCGTGTTGGAGCACCCAGCCCTGGCGCCGGCTCTGGGCGCTGCCGACCAGCTTGCGGCCATCGGCGACGATTTCGTAGGCGCTGGGGACCTCGAAGCAGACGGCGCCGGGGTCGGTGCCGGCCCGGCTGCCGCCGGGGGCCTTCTCCACGGCCAGGCCCAGGTGGGAGAGCCCGGCCAGGAGGCCCTGGCTGAGGCGGAGGTAGCTGTCGAGCACGGCGCCGGCCAGCACGGGGTTGTCTTGGGGGCCGGCGACGGAATAGGTGAGCTCGTCGGTGTGAAGGATGGCGCGGCCGCCGGTGGGCCGGCGGACCAGGCCGTAGCCGAGGGCGTGGCAGCGATCCAGGTCGACGTCGGAGAGGGGCTGGTGGCGGCCCAGGGAGACGCAGGGTGGGTCCCACTGGTAGAAGCGCAGGGTGGTGGGAACCTCGCCGCGGCCGGCGTGGGTAGCGATGGCCTCGTCGACGGCCATGTTCCAGGGGCCGGCGGCGGGTGGGGAGATGATGAGGCGCCAGGTGAGGGGGTCGGTGGCCATGGGTGGTATTATAGCATAGGTGACCAGATCGCTTTGATGAGCGCTCCGGATGGCGCTGATGAACAGGGTCAGGCACCATAGGCTTTGCGCTTGTGGCTGGTCTTCACATTTGCGTCCAGCCGACTCGCTCCGCTGCGCTACGTGAGCGGCTGGTGGAGGCCCGCATCCTGCTCGCCCGCGCGCGGCCTGTTGAAGCGGGCGCGGCGCTGGCTGAGCGTGGCCGCGCGGTCGCTGCCATCGGGCACAGTGGCTGACCGATCTACTGCGTTCCGTGCGCGACGCCGCGCCCGATTTTGTGGATGACCTGCTGGCCCGGTTGGCCGCCCAAGCGCCCAAAGCGCCGCGCGCGCTCCCCACTGCAACGGCTCGGACGGGACCGACGCCGGCCGCGCTGATCGAACCGCTCAGCGAGCACGAGCTGGAAACATTGCGCCTGCTGGCCGCAAGCCATCTTGGGCGCAAACGCCTGCGGTGGTATAATCCGTTTGTCGAAAGCTCTTGCCGACGAAGGATAGACGGACTATCAAATGGCACGCCTGCCTGATTTCGCCCATCGCTTTTTCTGGGATGTCGATTCGGCGCGCCTCGATCCCGAGACGTATCCAGAGTATGTCATCGAGAGGCTGTTGGAGCACGGCGACTTGCGCTCTGTGCGCTGGATGCTGAACAACTTTCCGCCGCCGCAAATCGTTCGCGTGCTGAAAACCAGCCGGCGGCTATCGCCGTTCAGTGCGAATTATTGGGCCCTGTTCTTCGACGTGGACAAGGAGAACGTGTTGTGTTTGTCGACGCCCTCCCTGCGGGAACCAGGGCCAACCCGGCCCTACTAGCCGAAGCTGGTCTGTCAGATCCTTTCTACCTGGCTGGTGGTACAGCAGCCGCGCTGTATCTTGGCCATCGCATCTCTGTTGACCTGGACTTCTGTGGGCCTGTGCGCTGGGGGCCAAAGTCGCCAGCTTGCAGGACATCGCGGCTATGAAGCTAGACGCAGTCTCGCGGCGAGGGACGAAGCGCGATTTTGTCGACCTATTTTTCATCGCACAGTCGGGGCTTACCATGCCAGAGGCGCTGACGTGGTACCAGCGTAAGTACGCTGGCCTCGACGCAAACATCGTCCATGTGGTCAAATCGCTAGCCTACTTTACCGATGCGGAGCTCGACCCATCCCCTCAGATGCTGGTTAGCTTCTCCTGGGATCACATCAAGCGCTTCTTTGAGCATGAAGCCAGGTCGCTGCTCCGGACACTCTAACCCCGGTCTTGATCTTCATCCGGCACAGCGCGGTTTGGAGCGTACGGGGCGGCCTTGAGGCGGCTGGCGCTGCGGCTGTGGTACAGGCTGAACTCGCGCTCCGCCCCTTGGACGTGACCACCGTGGGCAGGTCGTCGTGCGCCTGGGTTCATCCGGTAGTTGACCAGGGGGAGAGCTTCTCCCGCGTCCAGGCCGTGGCCGGCTGCGCGGCGAAGTCCCTGAGGGCAAGAACGGACCCGCCTTCGGCAACGCCCAATTCCTTCCACACCAAGGCGTCGCACCAGGCGATCCGCGCGTGCTTGAGCGTGGGTTTGATCGGTGCTATAATCCTCCTGTAAGCAGCCTTGTTGGCAACCGACGAGGTGACACCTACTAGCCATGACCAGCGCCAGCATCCCTGGCGGCCTGTGGCCGCATTTCCAGGAATATGATCCGGCCCGCCTGGACCGCGACCAGGACGCGGACTTGATCATTCAGCGCACCCTGGAGTACGGCACGTGGGAGGAGGTCCGCTGGCTGTTGGCGACTTACGGCATGGAGCGCACGCGCCAGTTCCTGCGCCTGCACGGCGAACGCTTGCTGTCGGCTGCGGCCTTTACCTACTGGCGCAAGCTGTTTGGCGTGCGCCGTTGGCGCCGGTCACCGTTTGCCGAGGAGGCGCGGCAGCTATGGCCCTACTGAACCCGCACTGGCAGGCGCTGACGCCCGCGACTCGCAACGCATTTCACCTGGCCGCCACTCTTCCCTTCATCCAGCGCTATTACCTGGCCGGCGGCACGGGACTGGCTTTGCACCTGGGCCACCGCTTTTCGGTCGATTTGGACTTCTTTTCGCCTGCCGAGGATGGTGTCGGCCCTGACGAACGGGCCGTGCTGCGAACGGTTTTCGATGACCTTTCGTTGTCCATCAGCCATGACAAGGACATGACCTTCGTGGCGACCTGGCGCGGCGTCGGGGTTAGCTTCTTCCGCCTGGCGCTGTATCCCCTGGTCCAGGAACCGCTCTTGCTGGACGGTGTGCCTGTCGCCACCGTGGAGGAGATCGGCGCGATGAAGTTAGCGGCCATCATCGCACGGGGCACCCGCAAGGACTACGTCGACCTCTACTTCATCCTGCAGCAAACGCCGCTGGAGCGTCTCTTCATGGTGGCGGCAGTGAAGTATGCCCAGGTTCGCACTTTCGCCGTCAGCGCCGTGCGGGCCTTGACCTATTTCGTCGACGCCGAGGGCACCTCGATGCCGCAGATGATCGAACGCGGGTCATGGGCAACCATCAAGCGCTTCCTGGAACACCAAGCCCTGGAAGCCGGTCGGCAGCAATTGGAAGACCTCTGGTCGAGCTAGAAGCTGCGTTGCTCCTCATCATGGTCGGCGAGCGCCGTGGGCCGGCAATTGAGGATCGATCTGGCCTGGCGCATCTTTGGCAACAGGGGTGGTTGCCTCACAGATCATCTCCCTTTTTTGACCCTCCCGCGCGTCCGGCGCGCTGGTGTGTTTGACGGGCTGTGAACACGTGGCGATGATCAACACTCTCCTGCCAAGCCTGAACCCTTTCAGGCTCGCAGCTTGTTGTCTGAAAATCGCCAGCTACCGGCCTCCGGGAAAGTAGCAGGCAGCGACGGCGGTGCGGCGGGTGGCGCGCGGGCGATCGCTACGATGAAGTCATGAGCACGCCAACTCCAGATCAAGCACTGGATCGAGAGCCAATTCGGTGACGACCGTCGAGATGCCCCAACTAGGTGACTGGTTTTCGGTCCGCTTCGACGATACCGCCATCGCTCTGGAGGTGACTCCACAGGACGCAACCGCCTGGGAGGCAGTCATTCCCTGGGAGCGCATCATCCGGGTCTGCTTCCGGGCTGGCGACTGGTGGGAGTCTGATGTCGTGTATGTATTCACGGACGAGCGCCCGGAAAGCTATGCCATCCCCGTCGAAGCCCATGGTGGGCAGGCCTTGTGGTTTGAGATCCTCGGAAGAAATCTGTTCGACGCAGAGATGGCGGTGGCGGCAGCGGCGACCAATGAGCTGTTTTGTTCTCCGCCTCCCGGGCAGTAGACCGGGGCTGGTCCAGGGTTGAGGTGGCAGCCACTTCAACGGGCTTCGCCGTGGCCGGCGATGAATTCCAGGGCGGCCTGGGTCAGGAGGCCGGAGCGGGTTTCGCCGTGGTGAGAGGCGTAGTCGTCCACCAGGGCCAGGATGCGCTCGGGTACGGTGATATTCACCCGTTTGGCCTTGCCGGAGAGGCGGGAGATGTCCACCGGGACCAGGGCCCAGATGCCTCCGGCGTAGCGGGGGTCGTCCATGTGGTGCTCGATGGACTGGGGGGGAGGAACCGGCTCATCGTCGATCATGAGGCCCTCGACGTGGCAGGCAATGGCCTCCTCGGCAGCGTTGAGGGCCGCGTCGACGGTCTCGCCGGCACTGAAGCAGCCGGGCAGGTCAGGCACGGTGACGCCGTAGTCGGAATGCTCGTCTTTGTGGATTACCACGGGGTATCGCATGGTGTTACCTTGGGGGCCACTCCCAGCCGGCCTGGCGGAAGATGTTGCGCAGGGTGCCGATGGGCAGGTCTCTCTTGGGATGCGGCAGGGTGACCCGGCCGGGCTTCTCAGGGTGTTTGAACTGATGGTGGCTGCAGCGTACATGGACGAGTATCCACCCATCACGACGTAACCTCGCGATCATCTCCCCGCTATCCACAGAAGTAATCATACACACAATACACATCTTGTCAACAAGTTGCCAGCGCGGGGGAGAGGTACGGGGCATAGGACAAATCATGCGGGTGCCAGGACTGGGCGGGCATATCATCCCGGAACGGGACGGAGGCCCGCGCCCTACGACGGGGATCATAGCCTGGCCAAGGGAGGGGCGGGCACGGAGGCCTGCGCACTACGAACCGGGGCGCTCACAGGGTGTTAGGGAGGTGGGCGTAGAAGTCCCAGTCGGCGGCGATGAGGGTGCGGATGAGCTCGGTGGCGCAGGGTTGCCAGCGGCGGTCGGCGGTGCGCTTGACGCTGGTGTTGCCGCGGTGGATGAGGCCGACGAGGAAGCGGTGGTCGTCCAGGGCCAGGACGTGCTTGGGCCGGCTGCTCCAGAGGAAGCGGTTGTCCTCGCCGACGGTGATGGGCGGGAAGGGGTTCTGCTGCCAGAAGGCACGGGTGTAGCACAGGCTGTTGCCGGCGACCCAGGGCCGGCCGTTCGGGGGGTAGACGTAGTGCCAGGAGCGGCCGGTGGCCGGCTGGTAGTAGAGCACCCGGCTGGTGCCACAGACGTCGGCCTGGTGGGCCAGCAACTGGGCGACCTGGTAGGAGAGGCGCCAGCTGGCCTGCCAGTCGTCGTCGTCCCAGTGGACGAGCACGTCACCCGCGGCCAGCTCGTTGGCCTGGTTGCGCTTGGCGCCCAGGGGCAACCGTGCTGG
>JAULUH010000294.1:0-7079 GCA_032111745.1 Anaerolineae bacterium
GAGCAACTGGTGCCATGGTTGTCCAGTAGCCTGGGCCTTTCAGACGCCGAGCTGGCCACCGCGCAGCGTGCGGCCGCTCTCTCCAAATCGGACCTGGCTACCTCGATGGTGATCGAGATGACCTCATTGCAGGGCATCATGGGTCGCGAGTATGCGCTCAGCAGTGGCGAAGCGCCGGCTGTAGCCGAGGCCATCTTCGAGCACTACCTGCCGCGCACCAGCGGCGATCGGCATCCCCAGACCCTGCCCGGCCTGGCCGTGGGGCTGGCTAACCGGCTGGACAGCATAGCGGGGCTCTTCGCCGTGGGGTTGGAACCCACCGGTTCGGCTGATCCTTACCATTTGCGCCGGGATGCCCTGGGCATTGTGCGGAATCTGGCCGAGACGGGGCTGAGTTTCTCTGTGAGGGAAGGCCTCGCCGAGGCCGCCCGGCTGCTGCCGATCGAGGCGTCTGAGCAGTCCCAGGCGCGCGCCCTGGCCTTCGTCGTAGGTCGCCTGGAGAACTGGCTGCGGGACCTGGGCTATCCCTATGACGTGGTGCAGGCCGTGCTGGCCGCACAGGGAGATAACCCGGCCCTGGCTCGCCAGACCGTGGACGACCTGACCAGGGTCGTAGCCTCGCCCGACTGGCCAGTGGTGCTGACCGCCTACGCCCGCTGCAAACGCATCGTGCGTAGCCTTCCTGCAACCTACTCGTTGGCTCCAGGCCAGGACCCGGAGCCTGCTACACAGGCGTTGGTAGCCGCCTACCAAGCCGCGGCATCCGCAGTCCAGGCAGCCAGGGATGTACCGGCCCTCTATGCGGCACTGCAATCGCTGGTAGGTCCCATCAACCGTTTCTTCGACGACGTGCTGGTCATGGCAGAGGACCCGACGCTACGAGAAGCCCGTCTGGCCCTGGTACAGCACATCGCCGCCCTGCCCGACGGCATCGCCGATCTGTCGCAGCTGCAGGGATTCTAATCCAAGGGAAATCGACCTGGTAGGAGGCAGATGATGAGCC
Source organism: Anaerolineae bacterium (assembly GCA_032111745.1). Lineage (GTDB taxonomy): Bacteria > Chloroflexota > Anaerolineae > JAAEKA01 > JAAEKA01 > JAULUH01. The sequence continues at coordinate 1,004 of JAULUH010000294.1, forward strand.
AGCAAACGAAGTTATGGGTGGATCTCAGCCAGGAGGACCTGAACATCCTGTGGGCGCTGCAGCAGGAGATGGGGCTCTCCAGTGCCGAAGAGGTCATGCAAGCCCTGATCCGCCAGGCTTATACCAGGGCAGTGATTGTCTGCCCCAACTGCGGCCACGCGGCACAGCGCACGGCCGAGGATGAGGCGCGCTGCACTACCTGTATGTCGTTGTTACATCTGAGTGATGCAATGTGGCAGGTGGCTGTCACGCGATCTGCTTAGCGACGATAGTGGGATAGCTTCATTCCCATCTCCTGCGCCATACCCCACTGGCGCCAGACACCTTCGTGTCCTGCGAAATCACGGAGGTGTTTGGCGCCTCACTGTGCGCTCACCGTGGGCTGTGGTATAATCTACTACGATGATCCGACGATCCGGTCCTGGCTGCAGCCATGAGATCGGCCATAGCGACGCAACTAGGCACGCGCTCATTCCGTGTTGGCTTGATCCAGCGGAGTGAGCGCCATACTGAGATGAGAGCATGTTTCGCAACTTATTGAAGAAAACGTTTGGCGACGCCAGTTCCAAATCTCTCAAGAACAGCAGGGGGCTGGTGGAACAGATCAATGCGCTAGAGCCGCAGGTGCAGGGCCTGCCAGACGCCGAGTTTGCGCAGCGCACGGCAGCGTTTCAGGAGCAAATCCGGCAGGCAACGGCCCAGCCTAAGGCCGAGCTGGCTGAGGTACAGCTGGAGCGCGAGCACCAGCCTGATGCTACTCGCCGCGCGCAGATGGATTTCGAGATCAAGCGCCAGGAACGGGAGTTGCGCGCGATCGAAGAGGAACTGCTGGAGGAGATTCTACCCGAGGCCTTTGCTCTGGTTCGGGAGGCCAGCCAGCGCACCATTGGGCTCCGGCACTACGATGTGCAATTGATCGGCGGCATCGTACTGCACCGTGGCCAGATCGCCGAAATGAAGACCGGCGAGGGCAAGACCCTGGTAGCTACCCTACCCCTCTATCTTAACGCGATTACCGGCCGCGGCTCTCACCTGGTTACGCCCAACGATTACCTATCCAAGGTGGGCGTGCAGTGGATGGGGCCGATCTACCATCTGCTGGGACTCAGCGTGGCCATTATCCAGTCGTCGGCCGGCGATCCCAACAGGGGATCCTATGCGTACGATCCCAGCTACCAGTCGGCAGATGATCGCTTCCAGAATCTGCGGCCGATTACGCGCCGCGCGGCCTACGATGCTGACATTACCTATGGTACCAACAACGAGTTCGGCTTCGATTACCTGCGGGACAACATGGTGCACGATCTCGGCCAGCGGGTGCAGCGTGAGCTGTACTACGCCATCGTCGACGAGGTCGACAACATTCTCATCGACGAGGCCCGCACGCCGCTGATCATATCCGGCGCCGCCGAACAGTCCAGTGATTGGTATGCCCGGTTTGGGCAACTGGTGCCTCAGTTGCGCCCCTCAACCAATAAGGACTCCGTGGATGGCGACTACGTGGTGGATGAGAAGGATCGCGTGGTTACGCTGACTGAATCCGGTATTGAGCGCTTGCAGGACTGGCTGGGAATTGGCAACCTCTATTCCCCGGAGCATTTCGAGCTAACTCCGTACCTCGACAACGCACTGCGGGCCAGCGTTTTGTTCAAGCGGGACAAGGATTATATCGTGCGCGACGGTGAGGTGATCATCGTAGATGAGTTCACGGGTCGCCTCATGGAAGGCCGCCGCTACTCCGAGGGCCTACATCAGGCCATTGAGGCCAAGGAGGGCCTCCGAGTCCAGCGCGAGTCCCTGACCCTGGCCACGATTACCTTCCAGAATTACTTCCGCATGTACGCCAAGCTGGCCGGGATGACGGGCACGGCTGAAACCGAAGAGGAAGAGTTCGCGAAGATCTATGGACTGGACGTGGTGGTCATCCCCACCCACGTTCCCGTGGTGCGCCAGGACCACCCTGACCAGGTGTACCGGGATTCTCGCACGAAGTTCAACGCGGTGATCAACGAGATTGAGGACTGTTATCGGCGCAAGCAACCGGTGCTGGTGGGCACTGTGGCTATCGAGACCAGTGAGTTCCTGTCCCGCCTGCTTGAGCGTCGCGGTATCCCGCACAACGTGCTGAATGCCAAACAGCATGAGCGCGAGGCCGTGATCATCGCCCAGGCCGGCCGGCCCGGCGCGATCACCATCGCCACGAACATGGCCGGCCGCGGCGTTGATATCCTGCTCGGCGGTAATCCTGAGGGCATCGCCCGTGATAAGCTGCGCCGTGAGGGCCACGATCTCACCGAGTTGTCCGCTGACGTCTGGCAGCAAGCCCTGGCCGAGGCCAAGAGCCAGTGCAGTGCCGACCGGCACTTGGTACTGGAGGTAGGTGGCCTGCGGGTGATCGGCACGGAGCGCCACGAGGCCCGCCGCATTGACAACCAGCTGCGCGGCCGCTCTGGCCGGCAGGGTGATCCCGGCGAGAGCCGCTTCTACGTCGGCCTAGACGACGATCTTATGCGCCGATTTGGCGGCGATAGGGTGGCCGGGCTGATGGGCCGCCTGGGTGTCGAGGAGGATATCCCCATCGAACATGGGCTGGTATCCAAGTCCATCGAGAGTGCCCAAACACGGGTTGAGGGCTATAATTTTGACATTCGCAAGCACGTCCTCGAATACGACGACGTCGTCAACAAGCAGCGCGAGGTCATTTATGACCAGCGCCTGCGCATTCTGCGCGCATCCACTCTGCGCGACAACGTCCTGGATATGGTGGCATCCCAGATCCAGCGACTGGTGCAGGGATTTGGCGGTGTTGATGACGGCGCTGAGCGTGATCTCGCTGGCCTGCATGCGGCTGTTGGCGCCATATTCCCGTTGCCGCAGGATATGAGCGTCGATCAGTGGCGCACCATATCGGCCGAAGAGATCGTCGAAGAATTGACTGGCTATGCGGAGACGCTATATGACCGGAGGGCTGAGGCCAACGGCCAGGTCTTATGGCGCCAGCTGGTCGACGAGGACCTCACCCTTGCTGAGTTAAAGCAGCGACCGGATCCCTTCTCTGCCGCTGTGTATGCGGCGATTCGGTGGCAGTTGGAGGATGAACCGGCGCCGGACCTGGCGAGCACTTCCTTACGCTCTTTGCCCCCGGACGTGCAACAGGCCGTCCGGGTTGGGATCACCGCGGGTGCCGCCCTGTATCGCGATCGCCTGGTCATGTTGCGCGCAGTGGACGAGCGCTGGGTGCGCCATCTCACCGACCTGGACTCGTTGCGTGAGGGCATAGGCCTGCGCGCGTACGGGCAGGTACAGCCGTTGGTGGCCTACAAGAAAGAGGCCTTCGACATGTACTCGGAGTTGCTGACCGCCATAGAGAACGACATCGTCCATGCTGTGTACAAGGTCGACGTCATACGCCAGCAGCCGCAGCAAGCTGTGCGCCGGGAGATCCAAATCAACCGGGATGCTGGTAACGGCACCCAGGGGCAACAGCCCGTGCGTCGCTCCGGTTCGAGCCTGGGCCGCAATGACCCCTGCTGGTGCGGCAGTGGCAAGAAATACAAGCATTGCCACATGCGCACTGACCAGACCAGCGGGGGCCCGCCGGAGCGAACGCCGGCCGGCGCTCCAGCCCAAAAGGCGGTGCCGACAGGGGGCAAGCAAGCCACCCGCAAGCGTCGCGGTCGCTAGGCGACGCGACGGGCCGGAACATGGACGAACACGACAGACACGGACGAACACGGACTCCGGAGGCGAACCGCAGAGGCGCAAAGAGCGTAGAGGAGAACCAAGGACCGGAGGAGCCAGAGCAGACTGGAATACAGGCGCCGGAAGTGAACAGGGGGGGACTTTTGCGAGGCCGTGTCCTGGTCTACCAGGCGTCTGGTCAGGTGTCCGCGGCTGTGGTATCATCACAGGCTGATAGGTACCAAAGGGGTACCTGTCTTGGTGCGCAGTGAGCGTGCAAGCGCCCGCTGCAGATGCTAGCTCAATTACAGGAGGCAATCGCTCATGGCATCGCTGGTCGACAAAGTCAATACCCTAATCAAAGCCAATCTGCACTACCTGGTGGATCAGGCCCTCAAGTCCAACTCCATGGCTGTCATCAACCAGTACATCCGGGAGGTAGAGGATAACCTGGAGTCCCTGGAGGATGCGGTAGCCACTGTGGGTGGCCAGGTGAAGACGATTCGCCGCAAGCGCGACGAATACAAGGCGAAGTCCGAGGAGCTGGACCGCAATATCGACCTCTTCTTGACCGAGGGCAAGGAGTCCCTGGCCGTCGCGGCTCAGACCAAGCTCAACTCGATCAATCGCACCGTTCAGGCCTATGACGAGCAGCTGGTGACGCTGGAGCGGGAGTATGAGAACCTGCGCGATGCCCGCCTGAAGCTCGAGGCCAAGCTGGCGACGATCAAGCAGGAGAAGGACGAGCTTCAGGCCCTGCTGGACCTGGCCAAGGCCAAGGAGATCAGTGTCAAGACCATCCAAAGCCTGGACGACCTGGTGGGCAGCCGGGACGAGGACGTGGCCCGGATTGCTGAAAGCATTCGCGGGCGCCTGGACACGGTGTCGGCCAAGAGCGAAATGCTGGCTGCGGACCTCGACAAGCAGATGGACGAGGTCCTGGAGCGGGGCCAGATCGATGCGCAGTTGTCCGAGCGCAAGCGCCGCCTGGGCCTGGCCGAGTCCTCCTGACAATCCGGACTTATGATCGATGCGTTGCACCCGCGGGTGCAACGCATATTCTGCGGAGTCGAACGAGATGAACCGTACGCGCATTATCTTCGTCGCCATCGTCGCTGTGGCCTTGTTGATCGTGGGCGTGGCTCTGGCCCTGCGCATGTTCAGTGACCAGCCACAGTCGCTGGTGGTGGAGCAGAGAGGCCCGCTCAAGGTTCGCGTGCTCACGGCCCTGCCGGCCTACGACTGGGTGAACGCCGCTGCCAAGCAGTTCAATGCCGAGAACCGGCAGCTGGAGGGTAATCCCGTCGAGGTAGAGGTCGTCTCCATGGATGGCCTGACGGCCCTGGGCAAGTTCGACCGGGATGAGTTCGGCACCCTGCCGCCCGACGCCGATCCCCAGAGCCTGACCGAGACGCAGAGTCAGGCCCTGGAGCGCTTTCCTACGGCCTGGATTCCGGACAGTCGCTACCTGCCCGAGCTGGCCAACGTCGCCTACAAGGAGCGCCTGGGCCGCGATGTCTTTCTGACCGACGGCGAGTATCGCGCCCGTCCCATCGCCTTGAGTCTCTTTGCCTGGGGTTTGTATCAAAGCCGGGCCGACGCGCTCAAGCAGAAGTTCAGCGACATCGACTGGCAGGTCATCCATGACGCGGCGATCGCCAAGGGCGGCTGGCCCGAGTTGGGCGGCAAGCCGGACTGGGGTTTCTTCAAGCTGGTCGTGCCCAACCCGCGCAGGAATGTTGGCGGCCTGGCTGCCATGGTGGCGGCCGCGGGTGAATACTTCGACAAGACCAACATTGGCACTGCTGAGGTTACCGACCCTGCGTTCCAGAAGTGGCTGGGTGAACTCATGGCCAGCACCACCGACCTGAGCGGCGGCAGTGCCTATACGGCCGAGGACTTTGCCCTCTTCGGCTACTCCGCCGGCGACGGCGGGCAGCTCCTGGAGTCGGACCTGCTCAACAACATGGAGGGCATCCAGACCCGGTGGGGTGAGGCCCTGGCCATCGACTACCCCAAGTACGTCACCTGGTTCGACTTTCCCTTCACGATCTGGATGGGCCCTGAGACCACGGCCAGCGAGAAAAACGCGGCCCTGGAGTTCCAGCGCTACTTATTGTCCCCCGAGGTGCAGGCTCAGGCAGTCGGCTACGGTCTGCGGCCGGTGAATGCCTCGGTATCGGTGGATCAACCCAATAGCCCCTTCGTGCGCTGGGCGGACCAGGGCGTGGTGCCTGTCGTCTCCCGTACCGACGCCATGCGCTCGCCAGACCGCGAGGTGTTGCTGTCCTTGTTGCGCTGGTTTGACCTGAATGTGGGCCAATAGGTGGATGTTATGGCGTCAAGGGATAGACCGCAGCAAAATCGATCCTGGATAACCCTGGCAGGGGTTGTG
>JAULUH010000295.1:0-17557 GCA_032111745.1 Anaerolineae bacterium
GCCGCTCCATCGCCGACAAGGAATGTGCCTGCCCCATGGCCAACGCCAGCTACGCCAACATGCTACTCCATCCTGCCACCCTGGCCCAGGCGGCGCTGGACGTGGTGCGATAACTGGCCGCCAGACGCAGCGGGCTATTGCCCCTTTGCAGTGGGTATGCTACAATTCGCGGCACCGCCGGCTCAAGATACTGGCCGGTGGGCGCGGCGAGACCCGGAAGCGAACCGAGGGCCTGGCGCGCCGCAGCATCGAGCAAGGAGAAGCCCATGGACCTAGACAAGATCGCTAAGACCACAGAGATTCCTGAGCAGGAGTGGCAGGCCTTTTGCGCCAGTTTCAGCGAAGCCAACCTGAACCGCCTGGTGACCATCAACCTGGTCAGCCCAGAGTGGGGTGACCAGGTATGGGTATCAGGCAGCTCCTTCATGTCCCTAAACTACGACGACAGCGACGAGCAGGCCACCCAGATGATCATCTCGGTCGGGGTTGATGGCATGACGAGCCACACAGTCGAGCAGCCGAAGCAGGTATGGCGGGCGCAAGACGCCGAAAGCGAGGACGTGTCGCTGGAGATCGTCAACGAGGCCGGCAATCGCTGGATCCTGATGTTCGAGGAATAGGCCTGGAGCTCCCGTTTGGTCTACAGAGACAAACGAAGCGCGTTTGCTCTGACTGCGGAAGACAAAGCATGGTCCGGTCATCAGAGACCGGACCATGCTTTTCGTCTGGCGGCGGAATTCTGTCAGCCGGCGCAGCCGCCGTCGCCACAACCCGGGCAGGGGTCGTTGCACTCGTTGTCGCACGACTTGCCGATGGGCAGGCCCTTGCTCAGAGGCGATGCCCAGCCGGCCCAACGGCCGTTTTCCCGGGTAGAGATAGCCATCATCCACTGCGAGTCACACTGTAGCTGCGGTGCACTCTGATAGCTCCACACGCCGTTCTTGACGGTGGCCTGGCTGGCGTCTACCGGGATGGTCTGGTAGGGCTGGTTCTGGCCGCCCTGGAACAGCAGGATGTCGAAGTACCAGTCCTTGCCCTGCACCGTGTTCTCGCCATCCCAGGTCCAGATGAAGGTTGGCGGCTGGAAGTCCTTGGGCATCGGGGCCGGCACTGCTCCAGATGCGGTGGGCTTGCTGGTGGTGCTTTTGCCCTGCGCGCCACCTTCGGTCACCAATGGGGCGCTGATCCAGGCCCGCTTGCCAGGACCTGACGGGTAGACGATCTCCAGCCAGCCGGTGCGGCGGTTGGTGATCTCGACCTGGGCGCCCCTCTTGAGCGTACCGATGGCGGGGCTGGTGGTGCTGGGCCGGCTGCGCACGTTCGCCACGGCTACTTTCACGGTGCCCTTGGACGAACTGGTTGGCGTGGCCTGCAACGCCTGTGATTGGGGGATAGCCGGCACAGGCGCGGCGATAGAGATGCCGGCTGTGCTTAACAAGGCCAAGCCAAGTATGCTGGCGGCAATGACGGTAGATCTAAGTCGCATGGTTCACTTTCCTCACAGTAAGCTTCGAACCTTGACGTATCAGGGTGCCCTGGGGATCCTACCCCGGACAGGGTTGGTTACGAAGATAAACCTGGCATTCCTCCGGCGTCCAGCCGCGCTGCAGCCGGCTGCGCGCCAGCTCGACCAGGTCCGCGTCCTCCAGTAGATACAGGCGCACTGTACCATCTTGGCCAGCCGTGGCCAGGGTACCGCCAGCTGGATCGAAGGCCAGGTCCAGTACCCGGCTGTCGTGGCCGCCGAGCACCTGCTGCAAGGCGCCTGTGGCGGCGTCCCAGAGTCTCGCCTTGCGGTCCCAGCTGGCCGTAGCCAGCTGCGCGCCATCCGGGCTGAACGCCACGCTTTCTACCCGATCGCCGTGGCCGGCCAGAACCTGCAGCTCCTGTCCGCTGGCGACGTCCCACACCCGGGCGGTCTGGTCGACGCTGGCGGTGGCCAGCCGCTGGCCACCGGGGCTGAAGGCCAGCTGGTAGATCTCGTCGGTGTGGCCCTCCAGCCGCCGCAGCTCCTGGCCGGTCCGGACATCCCACAGGCGGGCCGTGCGATCGCCGCCCGTCGAGGCTACCAGCGTGCCGTCGGGGCTGAAGGCCACGCTATTCACCCGGAACTGGTGTCCGGCCAGGGTAGCCGCCAGCCGGCCTGACGACGCCTCCCACAGGCGGACCAGGGAGTCCGGCGCGGCCGTGGCTACCAGGCTATTGTCCGGGCTGATGGCCACCGCAGTCACGGGCATTGCGTGATCGGCAATGAAGCCAGTGGGCTCTGCCGTTGCGGGATTCCCGCTGGCATCAAGCACCACCCGCCATAGACGGGCCGTGCGGTCCTCGCTGGCCGTGGCGATCAGGCTGCCGTCGGCGCTGAATGTGGCGTCGCTGACTGCAGCAGCGTGGGACAGCGTGGCCACCTCTACAGCGCTGGCTGAGGCATCCCCGGTGGCTTGGGCCACCATCCATAGCCTGGCTGTGCCATCGTCGCCGGCCGTGACCATGCTCGTTCCTGCAGGGTTAAACGCAAACGAGTCGATTTTTGCGCCATCATGGGCCGAAATGGTCAGGTATTCTTCGGCTGGCCCGGCGTTCCACAGGCGAGCCGTGCGGTCCTCGCTGGCGGTGGCCAGCCGCGTCCCGTCAGGGGTGAAGGCCACGCCCTTGAGATAGCCGGAATGGCCGGCGAGGGTGAATAGTTCCCTACCCGACGCCAGGTCCCAAACCTTGGCGCGACGATCCCAGCTGCTAGTGGCCAAATGGCTGCCGTCCGGGCTAAACGCGACCCCCCGCACCCAGTTAGTGTGGCCAGGTAACACCAGTAGCTGCTCGCCGGTGAAGGCATCCCATACCCGGGCGGTTTCGTCCCAGCTACCCGTGGCTATCCGGCTGCCATCAGGGCTGAACGCAATGGCCTCTATAGTGTCGGCATGCCCTTGCAGCGACAACATCTCAATGCCTGACTCGAGATCCCACAGCTTCGCCACCCCCGCCGCCGTACCCGGGTTCATGTTGCCACTGGTTGTAGCGAGGGTAGCGCCGTCGGGGCTGAAGGCGACGCCCCAGACGCGGCCAAGGCCCGGCTCGAAGGTGGCAGGAGGATCCGCGGTGGTGAGGGCTCCGTCTGGGCCACGAACCAGGCGCCATACTCTGGCCACGCCATCCTCCGCACCGGTGGCCAGCTGCGTGCCATCTGGGCTGAAAGCGATATCCAGCACCCCCTGCGGGTGAGCCAGTCGCGCCAGCTCCGCACCGGTGGCGACGTCGAGCAGGTAGGCCGACCCTCCCCGGCTGGCCGCGGCCAGGACCGCGCCATCAGGGCTGAACGCCAGGCCCCAAACCTGCCCCTCTATGGGCAGCACAGTGGCGGCCTGCACCGGCGCCGTGCCTGGTCCCGGGCTTGTGGATAGGGGCCACAAGCGCGCGGACCCGTCGGCACCGCCGGTGGCCAGCAGTGCGCCGTCCGGGCTGATGGCCACGTCGTAGACCGTACCCTCGTGGCCCGCGAAGACCTCCAACAGGCGGATATCCTGCAGCGCCCCATGCAGGGCCGCGGTGGCCTCCTGGGTGGGCGCCCTGCCTGTGGCCTCGATAGCCAGCAAGGCGCTGAGCTCGGGGTCTACCTCCAGGTTACCCATGGCGGCGGCGGCCAATTGCCGCGAGGCGGCCAGGTTCTCTTGCTCCTGCGCCTGGCCGCGGCTCCACAGAGCCCAGGCGGCCAGTAGCCCCAACACAGCTACGGCGACCACGCCCGCCAGCACGGTCAGGCGGCGCCGCCGGGCCGAGTTGTAGGTATCGAAACTGGCGGCCAGGAAGGCGCTTTCCTCCTCGGTCAGGTCGCCAGGGTGAGCAGCGGCAAAGTCACGCGCGTCCTGTAGCTGGCGACCGTCCAGAAGCCTGTCCGCCGCGCGGCCGGAGCGTTGCCACTCCGCGGCCGGCTGGGAAATGGGGTTCTGGTAAGTGGCGTGCCAGCGCTGGTTGGACTCCAGCATGGGCTCCACCAGCCGGTCGTGGGAAAGCTCGTACCAGGTGTCGCCGCCGCGCACTACGGGGCGGATCAAGAAGGCGCTGCTGAGCACGTCGACCCCGGCGTTGGGCAGGCCGGCCGTGTCACCGGCTCCGCGGTAGACCAGCCCGCGGGTGTGGGCGGGCGTGATGAGCACGCCGTCGACCCACCGCCGCAGGACACGCTCGCTGAGGCCGGTCTCGGCCATCACCTGGGGCAGGGCGGCCTCGTAGAAGCGCATCAACGCCTGGTTCACGTCGCCGGCCTGCGCCAGGTCGCTGGCCGTGATGGGGCCAGGAGGCTGGCCCTGCAGGCTCTCCCACAGCTCGTAGCAGACCACCTGCAGCTGCACCGGCTCGACATAGGGCCCTGGCACCATGGCCTCCTGGCCGGGCACCCGGACCTGGCGCAAGTTGTCGACCAACTGCTCGGCCACGCCGGGGGCAAAGGGCCGGCCGCCCAGATCCGCCGGTTGCTGTATGGCCTCCAGCGCGGCGTCCTCCCCCATGCGCTCCATATAGAAGCGGGCTCGCAGACGGTTGAGCAATAGCGGAGCGTACGGATCCAGGGCGGCGACGTAGTCCTCGCGCAGGGTGAGCACGGCCCACAGGTTGGGGTCGTCCAGCAGGGCCTGGTTGAGCTGCCGGAAGAAGGCCTTGCGCTCCGGCCAGCGCTCGGGATGGGTGGTAATGATCTCTTCGAACTGGTCGATGATCAGCACGAAGCGCTGCGCCGAGCTGCTGGTACCCGCAAGCTCAGGTGTGGTGGCAGCGGGCTGGTACTCCCAGTGCTGGCCATCCTCGGTGGCCAGGTGGGCGAGGAAATCGCTGAGCGATACGCTCTCTACCGGTAGCGGCTCCTGGCCCTGGTCCAGACTGGCCATCAGGTTGGACAGGTAGACGTTGGGCACCGGGCCGGTCCCGGCCGGCAGGTCGCCGCCGACGCGGCCGACGGGCAAGACGGCAAAGCCCTCGGCCAGGAGGCCCGGGATGAGGCGGGCATTGATCAGGGAGCTCTTGCCCGCGCCGGACTGGGCGTAGAAGAGCAGGAGGTGCTCGGACACGACCCGGGCCAGGAGGTCTCGGGCCTCCTGCTCGCGGCCAAAGAAGAGATGGGCCTGCTCGCGGCCAAAGGTGCGCGGCCCGACATAGGGGTTGGTGCCCTGCACTTCAGCGGTCATGAATCGCCCAGCATCTTGCGCAACTCGGCGGCGTACTGTTCCAGGTCACCCCAGAACACGTCGAACTTGGCCTCCCGCCGCACATAGTCCTCCAGGTATTGCCTCTCCTCGTCGGCGGGCACCAGCTGCAGCGCACAGACGCCGCGGTCGTCCGGGCGGCCGCCAGTGCGGATCAGGCCGGCGTAGATGCCCCGGAAGGCCCAGCCTGACAGGCTGTAGCCGAGCAGGATCAGGTCGTCCAGGAGGGCCTGGCGCACCAGCGCGTGGACCCGGTCCGTGGCGTTGTTGCCCTGGTTCTGGCAGATGTTCACCAGAAACTCCAGGTGGTCGTCCTCGGTCAGGACCAGGGAGTCGGGGTAGGCGTCGAGGCCGTGCAGGTGGTAAACCAGGGGCTCACGTGCGGTCGGGCGATAGCTGGCGTCGATGGCGCTGTCGATGCCGTCCAGGGTGCGATGCCAGCGGCACAGCTCGGTGCGCGGCTCCCGGCCGGCCCGGCGCAGCGCGTCCTCCAAGAAGGTAGTGGGGCTGGTGGTCAGGTAGACCCGTGCTGGGAGGCTGGCCACCATCAGCAGGGGATCGGCAGGGCCGCCGTCGAAGCGCGGGTAGCCCAGCCGGTTGGCGAAGGCCGAGACGGTGAGATCGTCCACCTCGGCCTCAGCCTCGGCCAGCAGCTCCGCGTCGACGCCTTGCTCTTGGGCTGAGTAATAGATATGGTTCTTGATCCAGTTCAGGTAGTCGGACTTCAGCGCCCGGTCGGGCAAGCCCTCTTGCAGCTGGCGATATTTCGCCACCTTGACCAGGTTGTCCTGGTCAGGCATGGGGTACTGGGCCAGCCTGGCATAGCCCTTCACCAACTCCGCGAAGCTGCCTAAGACCAGCTCGATGACGGCATCGTCGCTGAGCACGGGCACCACGCGGCCCGCCTTGATGCGGCCCACGAAGCTGCTCTGGAGGGGATTGGCGGGCTGGGCGCCGGCCTGTTTGATAATGGGCATCCTGGTGTCCCTGCGCCGGAGCTGGCCGGCCGCTAGATATCCATGGCGACGCGGAAGCCGCGCCAGCGCAGCCGGCTGTCCGGGGCCGAGGCACTACGGGCCGTGCAGCGCAGGCTGGCGGCATCCTCGCGATAGGAGCCGCCCCGGTGCACGCGCCAGATCCCTGGTGTGGCCTGGGCCGGGGTCGAGTCCTCGCGGCCGTCGTCAGGCCGGTAGGGATAGGCGTAGTCGGGGCTGTCCTTGCGGGTGCCCCAGGCGGTGCTGGTCCACTCCTGTACGTTGCCCAGCATGTCCTCACAGCCACAGGGGCTGGCTCCAGCCTGCCCGTAGGTGCCCACCGGGGTGGTGGTGCCGATGCCCGACTCCCGGGCGTTGCACCGGCTGCCGTCCCACTCATCTCCCCAGGGATAAGCGCGCTTCTGGCCGCTCGAGTCCGCTGCCAATCCCTCGGCGCGGGGATCCCAGCTGGCGGCCCTCTCCCACTCGGCCTCCGTGGGCAGGTGGTAGGGCCGGTTGGTCTGGGCCTGCAGCCAGCGGCAGTAGGCCATCGCGTCGTGCCAGCTCACCCCGGTGACGGGATGGTCGAGCCGGTCGGCTGGGGGCTCGCGCAGGAACCAGCCCGCGTCCTTGGGAGGGTCGATGGCTTTCTCCTGGCGGATGAACGCAGCATACTGGCGGTTGGTCACGGGGTATCTGCCGAGACGATAGCTGCGCAGCGTGACTTGGTGCTGGGGTGCCTCGAATGATTCTGCGGACGGCGGTGTATCCGTGCCCATCAGGAAGGGGCCGGCAGCTACCAGCATGGTCTCCGGCTCGAAGGGCTGGATTTCGATGGATGGCCGGGCGTCGCCTGCAGGTAGCGTGATCAACCGGTTGTCGTCCGAGCGACTGAACAGCACGGGGGTGCCCCACTCCCGGTCGTCCCCCGCGGCGGCCATGGCCTTGCGCGCCTCGCTCAATGCAGCGTCGGCAGGGTAGCCGTCGGCCAGGGATTGGTAGAAGACCTGGCTCAAGACCACTGCGGCGCGGTCGCTGACAGGAAACTGCATGGCCAGCACAGCCGGCAGGCCCTGGGCCACCAGGTGTTGGGCCACACCGGCGAAGACGTTGCCGCTACCCCCGCGCGCGCCCTCACAGGCACTCAAGAAGGCCAGGCGCATCGAGCGGTGGTCGTGAAGCAGGGTGCCCAGGGCCTCGGCCGGGACCACGTCGCTCTGCCCGCTGGCGTTCTCGAAGAGCAGCGCGCCGCGGCCCGCACTCTCATCGAACACGCCGTGGCCGATGAAATGGAGCAGATGGACCGAGCCCCTACGTAGCCGCTGTTGCAGGCTGGAGAGCCAGGGCTGCTCCAGCCGCTCGACCTGTACCAAACCTCGGGCCTCCATGGGGGCCAGGGCAAGCCGCAGGCGCTGCCACTCGGCCTCCACGTCGAGCGCGGGTGCATCTTGCGGCTTTGATACCACGGCCAGCAATACCAGTGGCGGGATAACCTCCAGCGGCTGCACCCCCTGCACCACCTCCAGGTAGCGCACGATAGGGGTTTGATCCGAGAGGGCCAGGAAGCGCTGGAGCTCAGGGGCGTAGAGATATTCCCACGGGAGCGCGGCCAGGTGGGGCAGTCCCCGGTCCAGGCGCAGCCGGATGCGCAGGCCGGCCTGCCGGTCCGCGGCTCGATCGAGGCTGCGCAGGAGGCAGGTGCTGACATCGCCGGCGAACACGGCCTGGTACAGGCGCTCGCCGAACCGGCGCACGTCCAGGGCCGGCTCCTCGGTGGAGCCGTGCTCCTCACCCCACTCCAGCCCCAGGGTATCCGCAAAGAACGCGGCCAGCTCGCCCTCGGTGAAGGGGAGCTGGAAGTCAGCAGTGGCCTCGCCGGCCAGCGAGCGGATCACGCGCGCCCGCAGGCCCTGCGCAGTCTGGTCGATGAGGAGATCGAAGTTCTCGTAGGCGCTAATGGTCAGCACGGGCTCCTGGCGATGGCCGAACCCGGCCATCCGATAAGATCTTCTGGCGAACACCCCAGGTCGCGGCTAGTGGACGCGGAGTATAGCACAGGCCTGGGCCTATGCCAAGCCGGGAGCGTCCTGCCCGGCGCTGCTCCGGCCTTGAGGTTCCGGGGTCGGAGCGTGCCACGGCACAAATGGGGGGCCTCAGAGGACGATGGACTGGGTGGCCGTGTCGACCACGGCACCGTCCGCGCGCGCGGTCACATCCACCTGGGCCGGGCCTGGAGCCAGCCCGGCCTCGGCCAGGCGCAGGCGCCAGATGTGGTACTGGCCGCGATCATAGTAGGGCAGATCGCCTGACTGGACGGACCTGGCACCCTGGGTCGCCGCCATGTTTACGGCAACCCCGTCCTCCGGCGCGACCAGGGCACCAGCACTGTCTACGACCGTGGCGCCGACGATGATGTAAGGCCAGCGCCGGTTGCGGCGCACGAAGACACGGTTGATCTGGTAGGTTGCCGCCAGGGATTCGTCCACCAGCTGCGAGACATTGGCGGCTACCAGCGCGTAGTCCTGGCGCAGGGCCGGCGCCAGCTCCGGCACGCCAGCCATCACGTTGACCCCCTCGACCTCGACCCCGTACTGGCCGGGAGCCGGTACGGGCACGATCACCTTCTGCACGTTGTTGCGGATGTCGTCGATGGGGTCGGACTGCCAGGTGGCGCCCGTAGCCGGGTGGATAACCCGCAGGTGAAGGCGGTTCTGAATGGTACTGCCCACGGCATCGCGCCAGGCCAGGGTCACGGCCAGCGCGGCGGCCCCGGGTGGCACGACAGCACGGTACTGACGGATTTCCCCTGTAGCCACCGCCGCGTCGAGCCGGTCGTTGAACTCGACGGTGCCGGTGGCGGGCGCCAGGGTCTGGACCAAATCGATCCGGCCCCATCCCTGGCGGTGATTGGGCACCCCCGAGCCCATGTCCCTGGCGCCGTTGACGATCATAGCCTTGACCAGAGCAGCGGAGGGCAGGTGTCCGCGGCGATCGACGAGGAACTGGCGCACCAGGGCGCAGGCGCCGGCGGCAATGGGTGTGGCCATGCTGGTACCGCTGAGGTACATGTAGCTGGTTTCGGCCGCGGGGCCGGCGCCGGCCGGGGCCGGGGGGGTCGGGGCGCTGCCGCTGCGCAGGATTGGCTGGCCAGGCAAGCCGAGCCCGACCGCCTCCGGGTGACTGAGAACACCGTTCTCGTCGCCGGTGCCACCCTCCGGGTAGCCCGGGCCTGGTCCCACCTCGTTGGGGCCCAGGCCGTCCGGCCCGGCATCGTAGACGGCCGCCGAGGAGCGCGCGGAGAGAATCCACGATCCCGGCGCCACCACGTCCGGCTTGCGCCGGTTACTCTGGGCCGGGCCCGGACAGCTGAAGTCGGACACCTGGTTCTGATCGTCGGCCTGGTCGTCGAAGGTGTTGCTGGCCACGCCGCTGGGAAAGCGGGGGCTGGGAATGAACGACACCAGGGCCGGCAACGCTCGCAGGCTCTTGCTGGCGCCCACGGTAAGCGCGTTCTTAGCCGAGCCTGGAGCGTTCACCCGGTGGGGAGCTTCGTTGCCCGCCGCAAAGCAGGCCAGGAACTCGCGGTTGGCAAAGGTGAACGCATCCACCTGTTGCGAGTCCAGGTTGTAGGCACCGTTCACGTCTGCTCCCCACGAGTTGCTGTGGATGCGGGCGCCGCTGCCCCGCGCCAGGTCGAGCAGGCCGGTGCCGAGGTTGGCTGGCAGCCCACCTAGCCCGCCGGTGGGGTCCAGCACGGACTGAAACACCAGCTGAGCCGCCGGGGCGATGCCCCGGACATGGCCGCCGGAGTTGGCGCCGCTGCCCAACACCGAGCCGGCCACGTGGGTGCCGTGGCCGTCGGGGTCGCTGGCATCACCAGGCCGGCCCAACGCCTGTATCAATACGATGCGATCGCGAAAGTCGGCCGACGTCGAGCCATTGTTCTGCCCATTGTCCAGACCGGTGTCCGCAATTGCTACGATTTGGCCGCTGCCGTCGAGCCCATGGATGGACAGTAACGTGTCTGCCCCGATGATGCTGGCGGCCACGTTGTTGCGCAGCTGGCGCGGGCTGTAGGGGTTGATCTCGCGCACGTGCTGAATTCGGGCCAGCTGCGCCAGCAACTCTGGCTCAGCCGTCACGATGACGGACTGATCGTCAACCTGGTCGACCGTTCCACCGAGGCTGCGCACCTCCTCTGCCACCGCCCAGGCATTCGCTCCTGGAAACAGGGCCAGTTCCAGGCTCAGAGGAGCTGCCACCTCGCCAGGCTGGCTAGAGGTGCGAACCGTGCGCGGTGTCTTCCCCTTGCGCTCGGCTTGCTCGTCGTACTCTGGCGCGACCAGCGTCAGGCCCGGATGTCCGGCGAGAGCCGCCTGTACCGGCTGTACCATCAACTCGGGATTGATCTTGAGCGGGGCATAGTATGGCGCCACGTTGTCGACGTAGGGTAGAGCCTGCAGATCGTCGATCTTGTCCGCGTCGACCTCGATCAGATAGGTGTTCTCGGCCACGCTTTCGTGGAACGTCACGCTCAAGCCCTCCAGTTCCACCTTCCACTCTGCGGCCATGGGACCGGCCAGGAGCAGCAGTTGGTGCGTGCGGCCGGAGGAGGTGGCATCGAGGCTGGCGCTGAAGCTTGTCGACCGCGTGGCCGGTTCGCTGAGGTCCACCTCGCCACCGCGCACGGCCAGAGTAGCGCCGGGCGTGACCTCGCGGATGCGGAACCCGGCTTCGGCCAGCGCGACCTCACCCTGCTGAGAGATGCGAACCAAGAGTGACTGGCCATAGTTGGCCAGGATGGTACCATCGTGGGCGACGATGACGCTGCGGGCCCGGGCCAGCTCGACCCCAAAATAGACCATCGTGGTGGTAGTCATGGTTGTGCCTCCTCCTGCTATGGCCGTACGGCGACACGTTCAGCCTCTGGGTGTGGTCCAAAGTGCTTCAGCATCACGATGGGCTCGGTCTGGCTGGGGTTGCTGATGCGCACGCCTTCCCGGGCAGCCTGCCACGACACGAAATACTCGTCGTTGGTCAGTTGGCCGAAGCGAATCAGGGTGGGCGTCTCGATGGGCCAGGGGCCTAACGTGCCGTGACCCTGCACCATGATCAAGCCATATGCGCCGTCGTCCTTGATGGTGACCGTGCGGCCCGGCCACACGGTCAGCTCCTGGGCGGCAAAGAACGGGTTGGCGTAGCTGATCCACATCTCCTGGTACCCGGCCTCTTGCATCTCCTCTAGCGGGCAGACGGGCACCGGCGGCCGGAAGTAATGGGCCTTGAAATCCGGACGGCTGTTGGCCTCCCAATCGATCATGGTAACCAGGAAGTCCGGATCATCCTTCTTGTCCTCCGGCACGTTCTTGACCAGGAGCTCCCAGTCGATGGGCACCTCGCTGACCAGGGATTGGAACATGGCAAAGACGTCGCTGGCCCACTGGGGCTCGTAGGTGCAGTAGCTGCCCGGTGCATGTAGCACGCCTGCCGGCACGTACCAGCCCGTGCCCGGCTTCAAGCGATAGGCCTTGGACAGGTCGGTGATCCGGTTGTCGCCGCGGTTCCAGGTCTCCAGGCAGTGTCGCACCTGCTCAGGCCGTGTGCCTGGCTCCAGGCCGAAGTAGGTATGGGGAAACTCGGCGCCGTAGTTGTTCAACTGTGGGGGGAAGTAGTAGGACTCGGGCTTGCTCTCCATGCCCACCAGGGCCGCGTGGTGCGCCTGCTGGTGCAGGTGGAAGGGCAGCGGTGCCCGGTTATCGAAGAACTTGGAATAGACGGGCCACCGGTCATAGGCGTGCCACATGGGCTGGCCCAGCAGCTGCGCGCCGAGCTCCGCTACCGCGTCCGCCAGGAGCGTCCGTTGTTCGTGCCCGGGCTCTCCGTGCACGACGTAGCTGAGCCCCTCGTCAGGCGTGGTCAGCGGTCCGTTGTCCGCTTTGGTGGTGGAGGCCAGCCAGCGTTCATCGATCCCCCCGCGGTGGGCGCCGTAGGCGTAGATATCGGCCGGATGTAGCTTGATCCGCTTGCCAGGAATGCAGAACGAACGGGGCACCCAGGCCGGGGCCAGCCGCAAGATCCCTGCACCCTGCTCCAGCGCTTTGGCAATCATGGTCGTGCTCCTGGTGGCTGAGGCTGTGAGTGGTTTTGATGTCGAAGTCAGGTTATGGTAGCACGGAGCGCGTTCCCGGTCAAGGGGGATTGGCGCGGGGGGCGGAACGCGGACGGACACGGACACCGGAGAGAGAACAGCGGAGGTCGCAGAAAACGCAGAGGGGAACGGGGGGCCGGAGGAGCTGGAGGGGGAGGGAGGCACAGGGAACGCAGGGGAAGGGATGCAGGTGTGCTAAGTGGTGGGGCGTTGGTTGGGCAGAGCTCCCACATACCGAATTATTGTTCTGGAGAAACGGTTAATGGGTATGTGGGAGGTGATGTTGCAGAGCAAGCGGAACGAAACCGCGCGTAGCAGCATTGATCAAGGCAGTGTGACGGTGGGCAGCAGGTGTACTTTCTTGGCGGGCGACGGGTTGGTCGCAGCAGCGGGGTATTGAGTGAGATGGCTTCGCCGGGAACCGGCTGTTCAGAGAGTGTCACACTTTGTGTCTGCTAGCATACCGCTGAGCGGTATGGCGGTCTCGCACTGGCGGGGCCAACGAGATTCGATTTCACCCATATCAAAACCCCGGCGTTTGGCCGGGGTTATCAGTACTGCATGAGTCGTCGGAGGGAGTGGTTACCGCGCACGGTAGCCAGGCGGCAAGCCCCTGGCGGGCGGCTCAATCAGTGGCTCACTTCGTCGTCCAGTAGCAGCATCAATTGATCGAGGGTGAACATGGGGAAGTACTCCAGCAGCTCCTCCAGGGGATAGCCCTGGGCCAATAGCGTGAGCACCAGCTCGCGCGGTACTTCGTTGCTGGCAGCCCGACGCTTGGGCCTGGTAATGGGCTCGGTGGATTGGGCGCCTTGTTGATCCAAATCAGGAATCCTCCGTCTCGAGAATGCGCGCAGTATATCACAAGGGCCCCGGCCCACAAAGTCTCGTGAGCGGGCTGCTAGCCCTTCTTTCGACTACCCTTGCCGGTGCCGGCCCGGCCTTTGGCAGCGGGCGGCTGGGGCAGCGCATAGCCCAGCAGGCGCAGGCGGCTTTCATCCTGACGCCAGTTGGGCCACACCTTGACTCGCAACTCGAGGTACACCTGCGTGCCCACCAGGGCCTCGATCTCCGGCCGCGCGGCCTGGCCGATTTGCTTGATCAGCTGGCCGTCCTTGCCGACGACGATGGCCTTCTGGGACTCCCGCTCGACATAAATAGTAGCACTGACATAGGTCATTTCCGCAGAGCGCACCTTGAACTCGTGGACCACGACGGCCGCGCTGTGGGGCACCTCCTGCCGCGTCGCCAACAGCACCTGCTCTCGCACCAGCTCGGCGGCCACAGCGCGCTCCTCCTGGTCGGTGATCTGGTCGCCGGGATAGTAACGGGGGCCAAGGGGCAGCAGAGCCACGATGCGCTCCAGAAGATCATCCCGGCCGGCGGCATCCAGGGCAGACAGGGCCACCCAGTCACGGTGGTTGGGCAGCAGCTCCTGGTAGGCGGCGAGGCGCCCGGTGACGTCCTTAGCCGCGGCCAGGTCGAGTTTATTGAGGGCCAGCACCAGCGGTGTGCCGGGAGCGCGCTGGCTGATGGTGGTGGCGATGATCGCATCCGCCCGGGAGGGATCGGCGCTCATGTCCACCACCAGGCAGATGACGTCAGCATCGGCCAGCGCCTCGGTGGCCTGGTCGACCATGGTCTCGCCCAGGCGGTGCTGGGGCTTGTGTAGACCCGGAGTGTCCACGAAGACCAGCTGCGCGTCCGGCCGGGTGAGGATGCCGAGCAGGCGCTGGCGCGTGGTCTGGGGCCGGGGGCTGACGATGGCGATCTTCTGGCCCAGCCAGCCGTTGATCAGCGTCGACTTGCCCACGTTGGGCCGGCCGACCACAGCTACGAAGCCGGAGCGATGGTCCGGCGGCAGGTCCTCCGGGAGCAAGAGGTCGGCGAATTCTGCGTTGTCCATGGCTTCCTATCCTGGCTCTATCCTGGCTCAGACCCGCAGGGTAAATGGGTTGAAGTCGGTGTCG
This sequence comes from Anaerolineae bacterium, assembly GCA_032111745.1. Classification (GTDB taxonomy): domain Bacteria; phylum Chloroflexota; class Anaerolineae; order JAAEKA01; family JAAEKA01; genus JAULUH01. Next base: position 14,285 of record JAULUH010000295.1, read on the forward strand.
ACGTCGTAGTAGTCCTCTTGCTCCGCGCGTTTGAGGAAGTTGACGATCCCATAGGTGGCGGGGGTGAAGAGGATCTCGATGCCCACCTTGAAGATGTAGTTGGCGGCGATCAATCCCCACAGGGCGGACGGCGGAAACACGCCCAGGAGGGTAGCGGTGATGGCGAAGACGGTCGTATCGACGGCTTGGCCGACCAGGGTGGAGCCAATAGTGCGTGCCCACAGGAACCGGCCCGCGGTGAGCACCTTCATGCGGGCCAGCACGTAGGAGTTGGTGAACTCGCCGGCGAAGTAGGCCAGGAGGCTGGCAACGATGATGGCACCGGTGCTGACACCGCCGAGGATGGCATCGTAGGCGGCCTGGCCGACCTCCTCCGGAGCGGCGCCCGACCCGGCGGCGCCGGGGATTTGCTCGGCCACATAGGCGCCCCAGGCGGGATCGCCTGGCAGGCGGGAGACCAGCCAGAAGGTGGCACCCATGAGGGCGGCACAGGCAAAGCCCACCCAGATCACCCGCCGGCTGCGCTTGTAGCCGTAGACCTCGGTCAGGATGTCGCCGAAGATGTAGCTGATGGGGAAGAGCAGGGTGCCGGCGTCGAAGGCCAGGCGGAGGCCCCACAGGCTGACGCCCCAGTCCACCAGCTTGGCCGAGGATGCGATGTTGCTGGTAAGCAGGGCGGTGACGAACAGGGCCATCACCCCGTCGTAGTACCTGTACGGCCGGTCCATAGTTGCCACCGGTCCGCGAAAACGGCTGCAGCCATCCTACAGGCCCCGGCGGCGGCAGCCGTTACGACAAACCAGGCTGGGTCACTGCGGCCCAATCAGCTGGTCCCCACCATGGCCCGCAGATCCTCACCCCAGCGGTAGGCTGACGGCAGGTCGATCAGGTCGAATCCCTGCAGCGGCTCGTGCATGAGCCAGTGATAGAACCATTCCAGGATGCCGCGATCGTGCTGATCCAGGATCTCCGGGTCGAGGCGGCCGCCGAAGCCGCGGCAGTCCAGAACCTCGCCGCCGGCCAGGTGGGCCAGGCCATCGGCGTATTCCTGCTGGGTGAAGACGAGTTCGTCCTCCTCACCGGTCAGGCCTGACGGGCGCTCCCAGCGGGCGGCTGCCGTGATGAAGGATGCGATCCTGCGTTTGGCCAGCAGGTTCCGGTTGACGCGCACGAAGTCACGCACCGACGGCAGGTATTCGCCGCCGTAGATCGGCGAGCCGATCACCACGACATCGTAGGGACGCACGTCCGGATGGGTAGCGGCGTTGGCGATGTCGGCTCCCATGCCGTCGGCGATGGACTGGGCCACTTCCTGGGTGGAACCGTATTTGCTGCCGTAGACGACCAGGCACTTAGCCATTTTCCTCGTCTCCTTATAGGTTCAGCGCGGCCATGCTGGAGCGGATCAGGTCGGCGGATTTCTCCAGCCCGGCGCGCTCCTCGTCGTTGAGGTCGACTTCCAGTATCTGCTCCACGCCGTGGCGGCCCAGCTTGACGGGCACGCCGAAGCAGATGTCATCCAGCCCATACTCGCCCTGCAGGTACACCGAGCAGGGGAGGATCATCTTGCGATCCTTGAGGATGGCTTCGACCATCTGCATCGTGGCCGCGCTGGGGGCGAAGAAGGCGCTGCCCTGTTTCAAGAGGGACACGATTTCGCCGCCGCCCTTGCGCGTGCGCTCGACGATGGCGGCCACGCGGTCGGGGGGCAGGAGCTCGGTGATGGGGATGCCGGCGACCGTGGAATAGCGCGCCAGCGGCACCATCTCGTCGCCGTGGCCGCCCATCACGAAGGCATGGGTATTCTCCACGCTGACGTTCAGCTCCATGGCGATGAAGGCTCGCATGCGAGCGCTGTCCAGGACACCGGCCTGGCCGATGCAGCGCTCCCTGGGCAAGCCGCTGATCTTGTAAGCCAGGTAGACCATGGTGTCCAGGGGGTTAGTGACCAGGATGACGATGGCGTCGGGCGAGGCCTTGACGATGTTCTCGACCACCCCGCGCACGATCTTCGCATTAGTTTCTACCAGGTCCTCGCGGGTCATGCCGGGCTTGCGGGGCAGGCCGGCGGTGATCACCACGATGTCGGAGTTGGCTGTCTCAGCATAGTCGTTGGTGCCGACGATGTGCAGGTCGTAGCCCTCGACGGGGCCCGCCTCCAGCAAGTCCAGGGCCTTGCCCTGGGGCATGCCTTCGACGATGTCTATCAGGACGACATCGCCCAATTCCTTGGCGGCGCACCAGTGGGCGGCGGTCGCCCCGACAAAGCCTGCGCCCACAATTGTGATCTTGTTACGCATACGTCTGAGTCCTCCAGGCCGGAATGGTGATAGCAGCTAGCCGGAGTGGCCTCCGGATACGAAACGGTCAAAGACAACAAACAAGGGAACTGATCCAGCCCCGGGCCGGGTCAGCACCCTCGTCACCGACCTTGGTCCAGGCTACGATGCCTCCAACAGGTCACGATCTCACCACCAGGGATCGAGCATCAGGCCGCGGCGGGCATCTCCTCGATCTGCTCGGCGAGCCGGCCATCGCCGCGCTCCACGGCCATGCGCTCGACCTCGATGCCGTCAGCGGCCAGGACAGGGACCAGCGCGGCGATGGCGCACTCCAGCATGGTCTCGTCGGGCTCGCGCGTGGTTAGCCGTTGCAGGGCCAGGCCGGGGGCGATCAGCAGCTTGACGATGGGGTTGGCCTGGTGCTTGGCCGAGAAGCGCAGGAACTCGTAGCTAATGCCAGCCACCACGGGGATGAGCAGCAGGCGCGATCCCAAGCGAGCCACATAGGCCAGGGGGCCCTCGATGAAGTTGAAGTGGAGCGGCGCAAATAGGACGATGCTGAGTACCAACACCATCAACAGGAAACTTGTGCCACACCGGGGGTGCTGCACCGAGAACTTGGCCACCGAGGGGGGCGTCAGCGCAGCGCCCGCCTCGTAGGCGTTGATGGTCTTGTGCTCAGCACCATGATACTGGAAGACCCGCCGGATGTCAGGCATCCTGGCGATTAGCACCAAATAGAGCAGGAACAGCGCCAGGCGTAGCACGCCCTCCAGAAACGCCCCAGCCACCGGGGTCAGCTCCAGCGCCCCTTCCAGCCATTTGCCGATGGCCGCCGGCACGAAGAAGAACACGCCGATGGCGATAGCCAGCGAGACCGCTACCGTGGTCCAGGCTAGCGGCCCGGTGAACTGCACGTCCTCTTCCTCGCTCAACGCCACGTCCGCGGACCACAAGAGCGACCGCGTGCCCAACACCAGGGCATCCCACA
>JAULUH010000296.1:0-2031 GCA_032111745.1 Anaerolineae bacterium
GGCGGCAAGTATTCGCCGGAGTATCTCGCATTGCGACCACAGACTGAGAGGTACGGGAAACCATCAGCGAGCTAATCTATGCTTCTGCCACTACGCTGGCTCGCAGGATTCGTGGCCGAGAGGTGTCCTCGGATGAGGTTGTCCGGGCGCACCTGCGGCAGATCGAGCGGGTCAACCCACGCCTGAATGCCGTGGTTCAGCTGGCTGCCGACGAGGCCCTGGCAGCGGCACGCAGGGCTGATGCGGCGCTGGCGCGGGGCCAGCCTGTTGGCCCGTTGCATGGCGTCCCCTTTACCGTCAAGGACTGGATCGATGCGGCGGAGACGTGCCGGCAAGCCGCGGGTGTCCTGGCGGATTGCGGGGCGAGAGTGGAGGAGGCCCTGCCGCCGCGCATCGAGGAGGCGTATTTCATCACGCGGCAGTATTGGCAGAGGCCGGAGTCGGCGGACGCCGAGGAATGGGTGTCGCAAGGGGATTTCAGCCTCAGCAGCGAGGAGGTGGCGCGAAACCTCTTCATGTGGGATCGCTTCCGCCGGGCACTGATTGCTTTCATGGCGGACTATGATGCCATTCTCACGCCGGTTGCTGAGCTGCCGTCCATGCCGCACGGCGAGAACGCCGGTGGCATCCCGTACACCTTACCCTATAGCCTGACGGGCTATCCGTGTGCGGTGGTGCGCGGCGGGACGTCGCCGGAAGGGTTGGCCATCGGGGTCCAGGTGGTCGCGCGGCCGTGGCGGGACGATGTGGCGCTGGCCGCGGCCCAGGAGCTTGAGAAGGCGCTGGGTGGGTGGCAGCCACCGCACCACCCCATTCATGCCCCGACACCTGAGGATAAGCGTTCCCATTAACAACATGTTTCCCATTGAAACAATTAACGGGTTAATGGGAGAGCGAGCTTGATGCATCCTGCCGAAGGAGACTGCGTGGGATGAAAGCAGACAACGATTTTCACGGATTGCCGGCGTATTCGATCTCCAACCAATTCCTGGAGGTGCAGTTCCTGGCCGAGGCCGGGCCGCGGGTGGTACGGCTGTTCCTGGCCGGCTCGGACGAGAACCTGCTGGCCGAAGCGCCGGATGTAAGCTGGGAAACCCCATTTGGCGTGTATACCCTGTATGGTGGGCACCGGCTGTGGCATGCGCCGGAGGCCTTCCCCCGGACCTACATGCCCGACGACAGCGGCGTGAGGGTAGAGGAGCTGGATGGCGGCGTGCGGTTGGTGGGCCAGACCGAGACGCACACGGGTTTGTGCAAGACAATTGACATAAAACTATACCCAGATCGACCGGCCCTGTCTTTGCGCCATACGCTCTGCAACACAGGGGCCTGGCCGGTGGAGCTGGCGCCGTGGGCGATCACGCAGGTGCCGCTGGGTGGGCTGGCCGTGCTGCCGGTAGGGGCCTCGGCGCCCTCGCCCTATCTGCCCAACCGGCACCTGGCACTGTGGTCTTACACGCGTTTGGATGATCGCCGGCTGCGGTTCGCCGGCGACCTGGTGTTGGTGGAGGGCGCGGCGCGCGATCAGGCGTTGAAGATCGGGTGCCTGAACCACCGGGGCTGGCTGGGCTACCTGCGTGGGGGGGTCCTGTTCATCAAGCGGTTCCAGCCCGAGCCCTCGGCGGCCCATCCTGATCTGAACTGCAACGCCGAGGTCTATGTCTACGATCGTTTCCTGGAGCTGGAAACGCTGGCCCCGCTGTGCCGGCTGGCGCCGGGCCACGAGGTATCCCACTTCGAGACGTGGGAGCTGGCGCATGTGGCCGGGGCGGAAGCTACGCCTGATGGCGTGCGGCGTGCACTCGAGTCCCTCGGCCTTTCCTGATTGGAACCGGGTGCGTTCATAGATCCATAGTGGTGTGAGGTCCTGTTCATGCTTACCGTTCAAGACATCCAGGCTGCCCGTCCCAACGTGTATCGCTTCCTGCGGCCGACGCCGCTGGTCCACTATGCCGGCTTGAGCCGCCTGGTGGGCGCCGAGGTGTGGGTCAAGCACGAGAACCACCAGCCTGTGGGTGCGTTCAAGGTGCG
>JAULUH010000297.1:0-2641 GCA_032111745.1 Anaerolineae bacterium
CCCATGGTGAGGTTCCCCATCCTTGGCCCTGTCGCCATCCCCACCCCTGCTCCCGCCGCCTGAGCTCGTCCAGCCGCAGCCCGCCACCGGGCCGGCGACCCGGGGCCATCTGATTCTGGCCATCCTCTCCCTGCTCTGGCTGCCCGGCCTGCTGGTCGCCGTGCTGCTGCTCAGCGGCCGCTGGCTGGCCGGCGAGCAATACGCCCTGCTGCGGGCCCTGCTGTGGGCGCTGATCGGCGTGCAAACCGTGCTCTCCACGGCAGGGTGGGCCGTGGCCGGCTGGCGCTGGCTGCAGCGGCGCCTGGCCCCGGACGTCCCCCCACCCGCGGCGATCACCCTGGCCGGCCTCCAGGCCATGTCCCCCGCAGAGTTCGAGGCCTGGGTCACCCTGTTCTTCCAGCGCCGCGGCTACCACGCCGTCGACACGCCCCACGTCGGCGACCAGGGCGTGGATGTCCGCCTGGTCGACCCCCAGGGCCGCCCCGCCATCGCCCAGGTCAAGCGCTACCAGGGCACCGTCGGCCCCGAGGTCGTGCGCGAGCTCCTCGGCACCGTGGAGGGGGAGAACGCCGCTCTCGGCTACCTGGTGACCACGGGCCGCATCGGCGACGCCGGCCGCCGCTGGGCGGAGGGCAAGCCCCTGGAGCTGATCGACGGGGAGCGCCTGGTGCGCCTGGCCAATGCCACCTGGTGAGCCGCCGGCTGGCGCCGCCACGGCTCGTCCCGCCCATCTCCCCCGCCCCCTGAACATCGGCCATCGCGGGGCCCGCGGCCTGGCGCCGGAGAACACCCTGCCCGCCTTCCGCGCCGGCGTGGCCGCCGGCGCCGGCGGCGTCGAGCTGGACGTGCAGCGCACCGCCGACGGCCACCTGGTGGTCTTCCACGACGACGACCTGCAGCGCCTCGCCGGCATCCGCGGCTCGGTGGTCACCAGTACCCTGGCCCAGCTGGCTGAGCTCGACGTCGGGCGCCACTTCGCCCCACGCTTCGCCGGGGAGCCCATCCCGACCCTGGACCAGGTGATCGAGGCCCTGCCACCCCCTACCCTGCTCCACGTCGAGGCCAAGCGCTTCACCATGGGCAACGACGGCCTGGAGGCCGGCATCGTCGCCGCCGTGCACCGCCACGACCTGCTCGGCCGCTGCCTGGTCTCCTCCTTCAACCCCCTGATCCTGTGGCGCATCAGCCGCATGGACCGCCAGATCCCCCTCGGCCTGCTCTACGAGCCGGGCATGTCCCTGGGGCTGGGCCAGGGCTGGCCGCGCCGCATCATCCCCCTGGCCGCCCTCCACCCCTACTTCGAGCAGGTCACCCCGGAGCTGGTCCAGATGGCCCACGCGCATGGCTGGCAGGTCAACACCTGGACGGTCAACGACCCCGCCGACATGCAGCGCCTGGTCGCCATGGGCGTCGACGGCATCATCACCGACCGCCCCGACCTGCTATCGTCCCTCCTGGCCTCCGGCCCAGCATGACATAACTGCTGCCCATCGCCGCCGCCCCGGGCTTCTTCCCATTAACCCGTTAATTGTTTCTCCGGGAAAATGCTAATTAACGGGAACGTGGCAACCCCCACACCCGCCTGCCCCTCCTGCTCCCCTCCGGCGTCCCTGCTCCGCTCCGGCTCCTCCGCTCCGGCTCCTCCGGTCCTGCTTCCCCTCTGCGTTCTCTGCGTCTTTGCGGTTCCTCTCCGATGTCCGTGTTCCGCTCCCCCTGCCCACACCCCTCCCGCCCATCGTTGACTTTCGCTGCCAAAGGGATACAATAGCTAGTGCCCCGCGCACGCACAGGGCAGGTATCGAACCCTAGGAGGACTCCGTGCCTATCTTCAAGAGGCCAAGCACCCCGGAACGCGACTGGGATCCCGAGAAGTGGGTCCTCGTCACCAACGCATCTGCCCAGAACATCCTGCTGGACCTGCCCACCGGCTTTTTCCGCCTCGACCGCGGCCGCAGCTTTCGTATGACCCCCGACATCGCCGACCTGCCGCAGGTGAAGGACCTGGTGGCCGCGGGCCAGATCGAGATCGGCAAGAAGCAGTGATGTGCCTGCGGAGGTGCTCATGACCGCTGCCAGCCAGCCTCCGGGCAAGCTCGTGCTCATCGACGGCCATTCCCTGGCCTTCCGGGCCTATCACGCCCTGCCGGCGGCCATGGCCACGCGCGGCGGCGAGCCCACCAACGCCACCTTCGGCTTCTTCTCCATGCTGCTCAACGTCCTCCGGGATGAGCAGCCCGAGTACGTCGCCGTGGCCTTCGACGTCGGCGAGACCTTCCGCCATACCCAGTATCCCGACTACAAGGGCACGCGCGACCGCATGCCGGAGGATCTGCGCCAGCAGGTTGAGCGCATCCAGGAGGTGGTCCGCGCCCTCAATATCCCCATCTTCACCCGCGAGGGCTACGAGGCCGACGACGTCCTGGGCACCCTGGCCCGCCAGGCCGAGCAGCAGGGCGTCGATACCATCATCGTCACCGGCGATCGCGATATCGTGCAGTGCGTCACCGACCACGTCCACGTCCTCACCAGCGGCCGCCGCTTCAGCGATACCATCGTCTACGACCCCGAGACCGTCCGGGAGCGCTACGGCCTGGCCCCCGCCCAGATCGTCGACCTCAAGGCCCTGACCGGCGACAAGTCG
>JAULUH010000298.1:0-5809 GCA_032111745.1 Anaerolineae bacterium
GCCGCGCCGCCGCCACCACCGCCTGCCCCATCGACGACATCCGCGCCACTGCGGTCTATCGCACCGGCATGGTGCGCGTGCTCACCCGTCGCGGCGCCGAACAGGTGCTGGCCGAGATCACCGCCGTTGCGCGCTGAGTCTCGAATGCCTGTCCGCCCTCCTGCCCCCGGAGCCCTTGCATGAAACATCACATCCATGTCACCGTCAACGATGAACCCTATCGCATCGAGGTCGAGTCCCACCATACCCTGTTGCATGTCCTGCGCGAGCAGCTGGTGCTCACCGGCACCAAGAACGGCTGCTCTGAGGGCGAGTGTGGGGCCTGCACCGTCCTGTTCGACGGCCAGCCGGTGAACTCCTGCCTGGTGCTCGGCGTCGAAGCCGACGGCCACAGCATCGTCACCGTCGAGGGCCTGGCCATCGACGGGCACCTGGCCCCCATCCAGCACACCATGGTGGAGCTGGGCGGTACCCAGTGCGGCTTCTGCACCCCCGGCATCCTCATCGCCGCCCACGCCCTGCTGCAGCGCAATCCCGATCCCACCGACTGGGAGATCCGCGAGGGCCTGGTGGGAAACCTCTGCCGCTGCACCGGCTATACCCGCATCGTCGACGCCGTGCGCGAGGCCGCGCGGCTCCAGCGCCACGAAGCTTAAGCGCCGCTGACAGGAGCACCCATGGCCCTCAAAAAGACCACCATCGTCGGGCAGTCCTTCCCCCGCGTCGAGAGCAACGCCAAGGTCACCGGCGCCGCCCAATACGTCGACGACATGCAGTTCGGCCCCAGCCTGCTCCACGGCCGCCTGAAGCGCAGCCCCCTGCCCCATGGCCTGATCAAGCGCATCGACACCAGCCAGGCCAGCGCCCTGCCCGGCGTGCGCGTCGTGGTCACCGGCCAGGACTACCCCGGCCTCACCGGCCTCTACCTGTCCGACCGGCCCATCTTCGCCGTGGACCGGGTGCGCTTCGTCGGCGAGCCCGTAGCCGGCGTGGCCGCCGACACGCCGGAGCTGGCCGAGCAGGCCTGTGACCTGATCGAGGTCGAGTATGAGCCGCTGCCCGGCGTCTTCGATCCTGAGCACGGCGCCGGCCCCGAGGCCGCGCTGCTCCACCCCGACCTGGAGACCTACGCCTGCGCGCCCTTCATCTTCCGCCAGCCCGGCACCAACATCAGCAACTGGTTCAAGGTGCGCAAGGGCGACATGGACGCCGGCTGGGCGTCGGCGGAGCACATCTACGAGCACACCTACCGGGTGCCCCACGTGCAGCATGTGCCCCTGGAGACCCACGCCGCCGTGGCCCAGGTGGACGGCAACGGCAAGATCACCCTGTGGAGCGCCAGCCAATCCCCCTTCGCCCAGCGCAACCTCATCGCCAAGAGCCTGGATATCAGCCACTCGAAGCTCCGCGTCATCACCCCCTACGTGGGCGGCGGCTTCGGCGCCAAGGCCGGCGTCAGCATGGAGGGCGCCTGCGTCGCCATGGCCCTTAAGGCCCGCGGCCGGCCGGTGAAGCTGGTCATGAGCCGCGCCGAGGAGTTTTATACTACCTTCGTGCGCCAGGGCCTGGTGGCGCAGATCAAGATGGGCATGGCCGCCGATGGCCACATCACTGCCATGCAGAACACCTACTACTGGGACGGCGGTGCCTATACCGAATACGGCGTCAACATCACCCGGGCTGCCGGCTACAGCTCCACCGGCCCCTATTTCGTGCCCAACGTGCACGCCGACTCCCTGTGCGTCTACACCAACCACCCCATCGGGGGCGCCATGCGCGGCTTCGGCATGCCGGAGATCCATTGGGCCATCGAGCAACATATCGACCGCATGGCCGAGCAGCTGGGCTTGGATCCGGTGCAGGTGCGCCTGCTCAACTGCCTCAAGGACGGCCAGGAGACCGTCACCGGCATGATCATGCACCCCACCGGCCTCAGCCAGTGCATCGAGCAGGCCGCCGCCGCCATCGACTGGGACCGGCCAGGCGTGCCCAGCGGGCCCCACAAGCGCCGCGGCAAGGGCATCGCCGCCATGTGGAAGGCGCCAGCCATGCCGCCCAACCCCGGCTCAGCCGCCACCATCCGCTTCAACGAGGACGGCACCTGCCTGGTCAACGTGGGCGGGGTGGACATGGGCCAGGGCACCCTGACCATCGCCGCCCAGCTGGCCGCCGAAGGCCTGGGCATCCCCATCGCCGACGTGCGCGTCAACACCGTGGACACCGACTATTCCCCGTACGAATGGCAGACCGTCGCCAGCCGCATCACCTGGAGCATGGGCAACGCCATCCTGCGCGCTGCGGAGGAGGCCAAGATCCAGATCATCCAGATGGTGGCCGAGGTCTGGGGCGAGGATCCCCAGGACCTGGACATCATCGACGGCAACGTGGTCAGCTACGCCACCGAGGAGTCGATCCCGCTCAAGAACATCGTCGTCTACGGCATGCAGAAGCCCGACGGCACCTGGGTCGGCGGCCCCGTCGTGGGCAAGGGCCGCTTTATGCCCACCTACGTCACCCCCCTGGACGCCGACACCGGCCAGGGCCCGCGCGCCGTAGTCCACTTCACCACCGGTGCCCAGGCCGCCGAGGTCGAGGTGGACGAGGAGACCGGCGAGGTGCGGGTAGTCAAGCTCGTCTCCGCCTATGATGTCGGCAAGGCCATCAACCCCGACATGGTGCGCACCCAGATGGAGGGTGGCGCGGTCCAGGGCATGAGCACGGCCTTGCTGGAGCAGATCATCATGCGCGAGGGCAAACCCCTCAACCCCAACTTCACCGACTACCGCATCGCCACCGCCATCGACGCCCCGCCCCAGATGGAGTCCATCATCGTCGAGGTCCCCCAGGATGACGGCCCCTTCGGCGCCCGCGGCATCGGCGAGCACGCCATGGTGCCCACCGCGCCGGCCATCGCCAACGCCGTGCGCCGGGCCGTCGGCGTGGAGATCGACTCCATGCCCATCACCGCCGAGAAGATCTGGGCGGCCCTGCAGCAGGCCTGACCCACAGTACTATCCATGCCCACCAACCACATCCAGGTCGAGGATCATCCGGCCCACGAGGATATCGAGTTCCTCGAAGCCCGGATCATCGAGCACAACTACGCCGGGGCCGGCGCTGACGACGGCCGCGGCCTGGCGGCCTTCATCCGGGATGACGACCACCGGATCGTCGCCGGCATCGCCGGCTACACTTGGGCCCGCCTGGCCGAGATCGAGTTCCTGTGGGTCTCCGAGGACGCCCGCAGCCAGGGCTTGGGCTCGCAGCTGCTGGCAGCCGTGGAGGACGAAGCCCGCGCCCGTGGCTGCGCCCTGATGATCGTCAGCACCTACAGCTTCCAGGCCCCCGACTTCTACCTGCGCCACGGCTATGACGTCATCGCCGAGCTGCCCGACTGCCCCCCCGGCCACACCAACTACTACTTCAAGAAGCCCCTATGAAGTTGCCCTGGTGTCATCATGGCTGACCCAATCTCCAAGCCCGAGTTCCTGGTCGACCTTCAGGCACGCATCGACCGGCACCGCCACCTGGTGACTGGCACCTTCCAACCGCTGGACGACGCTACCCTGGCCTGGCAGCCCAATCCCCGGGAATGGAACATTCTGCAGTGCTTCGAGCATAACGTCCAGACCCACGACTACTACACCCCGAAGATCACCCGCGCCCTGCAATCGCCAGCGCGCAGCTCCGGCGCCGGTGACAGCGTCCAGCCCTCGTTCTGGGGCCGGATCTATATGCACTTTGCCTTCAATCCCCGCTACAGCTTTCCCACCGCCGCCGTCATCACTCCCAGCAAGCGCCTCGAACGCACTATCCTCGACACCTACCTGCGCAGACAGGATGCCCTGAGCGCTATCCTGGACCAGGTTGGCCCCATCGACCTATCCCGCACCCCTGTGCCCCTGGAAAAGGGCATCCGCTTTGACCTGGGCGACTGCCTCAAGATCCTGGTCTACCACGATGGCCTGCACGTCGATCAAGCTCAGCGCGTGCTGGAGGCATTTCCGCCAATCTAGGGATCTGCACGGCGTCATCTGCTCGCCCCCTGGTCACTCGGACAGGCCCAAGACCCATCAAATGTCCGATGCAGCAAGCTCGCATTCATGGTAACATGATAGAGAATGGGCCGGCACCACCGCAGGCCCTGTGTCTCTACCCAAACCCAGTGAGACGGAGGCTCCCATGTCAAAGCTTCTCTCTGTTGTAGCAGTCCTGGCGGTCGCGGCTGTGTTGGCCGGCTGTGCAAATCTTCCTGGTCTGACCCTCATCCGCGGCTCGGGCAATCTGGTCACCCGGGAGGAAGATGTCAGCGGGTTCAGCCGGGTAGATCTCAGCTACGCGTTCGAGGCTGAGATCACCCGTGCCGAGGACTATCGCGTCGTCATCACCATCGACGACAACCTACTTCCGTATCTCCGCGTCGACCAGTCCGGCGACACTCTGCGTGTCGGCCTGCAGCCCAACACCGGTGTCTCGGAGGCTACGATGCGGGTGCAGATAGAAATGCCACAGCTTGCCGCCCTCGACGTGAGTGGTGCTTCCCAGGCCATCCTGGAGGACTTCCAGAGCGATGATCCCCTGCGCCTCACCGTCTCTGGGGCCAGCTCTGTGCAAGGCGACATCGCCACCGGCGACATCACCGTCGACGCTTCCGGCGCCAGCCGGGTCAACTTGCTCGGATCTGGCAGTGATGCCGACCTGACCGCGTCGGGCGCCAGCACTGTGGACATGGCAGGCTATTCGGTGCAGAATGCGTCGGCCGATTCCTCTGGCGCTAGTCGCATCATTATCGACGTTAGCGGCCAGCTCGATGCCTCCGCCAGCGGCGCGTCCTCGGTCCAGTATTCCGGCAACCCCACCAACGTCAACTCGGACACCTCGGGCTCGTCCACGGTCGGCCCCCGACGGGACCGTTGGGCGTCGCCGCGCAGGCTGCGGGCGTCATCCAGCCGTGGGAACTCTTCGCGACTGTGCCCGCCCAGCGGCAGTGGGTGTACACGCGGGGACGGTGCCGCGACGGCCGGATCGTCGACGTGCTCCGCGACGGCCGCCCGGTCAAGACGGATGCGCCACCCGACGGATTCCTCGCCCTGCCGCACCATCGTTGGCGGGACCTCTGCTGGCGGCTGCCGCGGCCCGGCATGGAGCCGCTGGCCAGGGCGACGATCGCCGGACTGGCGCGCGACTGGAACGAGCGACACCCCGACGACCGGCTCGTGGCCCTCGAACTGCGGGCCGCGCGCCGCGGCGACGGCCCGGAAGACGCGGTGCAGGACGTGCACGTGGCGGCATGGCCGCCACGCTCGCCGCGGGGCGCGGGCGGACTGGAGCGGTTCCTCGAGGCGGTCGGACCTGACGCCGAAGCGCGACCGGAGTAGAGTGGCGTGGGGCGAGAGTGGCGAAACTGGCAGACGCGCTGGATTTAGGTTCCAGTGCCGCAAGGCGTGCGGGTTCGACTCCCGCCTCTCGCACTGGGCCGGTCGGCCGGTGCGCCGCCGACTAGCGCTGCCGCAGTTGCTGCATCCGTGTCCTGAGCGCCGCCGACTCCTCGGCCGGCGAGAACGGCACGCGGGCAACACTCCGCGGCTCGACGACCGGCTGCCACGCAGCCGGCTTGGCCTCAGTCGCCGGTCGGTCCTTCGTCGGCCGGCCCACGGTCCGGCCGAGGGGCCGGGGCGGTGCCACACGGTCGTCCCGAGCTTCATCGAACAGGTTGTCGTCGGCGGTCGGCTTGGGCTTCGGTTCGGACTTCGGCTCCGGCGGCGGCTCGGGCTTTACGTCCATCGGCTCCGGCGTCGGCTCGGCGGGC
>JAULUH010000299.1:0-2450 GCA_032111745.1 Anaerolineae bacterium
CAAGCTGCCCCATGTAGGCCTCCAGCTGGCCCTTCCCTGCATCCCCCAGGTGTGGCAGCTCACGGTTCACGCCCTTCCCTGCATCCCCCAGGTGTGGCAGCTTGCGGAGGTGGCCATCCACTACGCGCCATGGGCCCGGCCCGAACGGATCGCCGATGCCACAGGCCAGCACATAGAGCCACCAGCCGGCCGCATTCGCGTCATGCGCTTCGGGGTCGCCTTCCATCCATGCCACCAGGTCCGGTGTGCGCCGGGCCTGCAGCCACGCCAACCGGGCGTGATAGTCGATCTCTGCCACGGGGCCCCATGCTGCCGCTGCTACGGCATCAGGGCTGAGCTGGATCGATCGCCAGCAATTGACAAGCCAGCCGTCAGCATCGTTCAGGGTCTCAACCCGTCGCCCGGTGAAGGCCGGCCGGGCCAGCAACACCGCCGCTGATCCTGCGAACGGCTCGACATAACCGGCCGGGTCACCCAGTGCCTGCCAGATGCGGGGGGCAGCGCGACGCTTCCCGCCGAAGTAGGGAAAGGGAGCGGCGAGGGTCATGGTTCAAACTCCACAAGATCATCAGAATCCACCCACCCCGTCGCAGGGGTCGCCGGCACCTCCGCCAGCCGGACCACACCCCGCCGTGATTGCCGGTACTCCTCCCGCCGGGCCTTGGCATCCGCGTGCAGCGCCTGTAACGCCACCCAGTCCGCCGGGTGCGCCTCGATCCAATCGCGGGCCGTGTTGCGCCATTCCGGCGGCGGCTTGCCACTCATCAGCCGGTACTGGGTCATCAGCTCCAGCTCATCCATCCACCACGTTCACCGGGTTCGGCGGCATGTTGATCACGATCTGATCAGCGATGGCCCAGGGTGCGCACCTGCAGCTCCAGCTGCCGGATGCGTTCATCCTGGGCCCTGTCGATCGCCGGCTGGTTCTCCAGCTGCTTGCATAGCGCGTCGAACGCGGTCTTCAGCGTGGCAAGCTGCACGGTCTGGGTGTCGAGCCTGGAAGCGACGCTGCTGGTCATGCCGAGGGCCCAGCCAGAGGCCGAGCCAACGCCCGCACCGATGACGGCGATCATCAGCGGCCCAACCCAAGCGGGCAGCCCCTCCGCCGTGTTGTCGCCGCTGCCTCCCATGCCGGCCATGTTACCTGTCCTAGCCGTTGGCTGCCCTCAACTCCACAGCTCGCGCGGGTCCGCGCCCGTCACCATCATCCGGGACAGCCGCTCCGCACGCTGCCCCACCTGTTTCGCCCACCGCGACTGCAGCATCATCGTCGCCGCTTGCTGGTACTGCCCCGCCTGCACGGCGGCCAGGGTCCGCTTGAACTCCAGCAGGCCCTGGAGGCCCAGGTTAAAGGCCATGTCGATCAGCACCCGCTGGCGCACGTCATCGAGCTGCGCCACCCACGGCAGGGCGTTCAGCAGCCCATTCCGCACGTCCGCCAGGTCATTCGCCAGGAGCATCCGCGCTTCGGACAGGGTGATGCCCCGGTCCTCCAGGTTGCGGCCCACGCCAATAGTGAGCTTCCCCGCCGTGCAGCGGTAGGGCTTGAGGCGCAGGCCCTCGTGCAGCTCGATCTGGCGAACGAGGGCCTTGTCGTCGATCTGCCCCATCAGCGCTTCGCCAGGGGGGAGACGATGCCGGCGAGGATCTCCAGCGCGCGGTAGAACTGCCGCATCGCCACCCCGGCGGCGCCCACAGCCTCGTTATCTTTCGGCGAGGGGGTGAGGTTCACCACCAGCATCGCGACGGCGTGAGCCGCCATGGCGATCTCGAACAGGGCGCGGTGGTTGTCGACCAGGTAGCTCAGGATCTGCATGGTGCCTCAGGCGGTGGCGATGATGGCCCAGCCGGTGCCCGGTCCTTCGACCATCCACCGCGGGCCAAGGTTGGCACGAGAGTAGCGGAGGCGGGCGCCCCAGTTGTTGACGTACCTGCCCGAGAGGAGGTCCAGGTCGCCGAACGGATCGTGAACAATGATCGCGTCAGCAGTGTGGCCAATCGCGGTGATCCAGTGGCCGTCGCCGGATGGCGCGCCGACGGGGCCATGGTGGAGGATGCCCATCGGGACCGGGACGCCGGCGGCGATCTGCCGCTCGATCGTCCCCCAGTCGGCGTTCTGGACGAAGCGCGCCGTGACCCCGAACGACTGAAGGGCGCGGAGCTGCGCCGCCGCGTCAATGGTGTCGCCGTAGCGGAGCACTCGCCCCAGGTAGCGGTCGTCGGCGTTCGGGCCCTGCAGCGTGCCAGGCCGGATCGTCTCGAGGAGCATGGCGCAGGCGCTGCTGAAGCACATCCGCAGGGCGTGGCCGGTCTCGCTGTCGCGCTGGCTGTAGTAGGGCACTTGCAGCGGGTTGGTGAGGGTCTGCGGCTGCTGCTGCTTGCCGTCCTGCCGCCAGGTGTGGAAGTGCTCGGCGTCTTGTCTCTTCAGGCTGGCGGGCACCTTCTCCCAG